>NZ_JBFAYF010000007.1:0-247610 GCF_040681165.1 Actinoplanes sp. NPDC051851
CTCAGGCCACGGCTTCGGCTGCATCGACATAACCACACAACCTACCCACCCAGTCCCACGAACGGACACCAGCACCGAATAAGCCAGCAGGGTCACCCCTCACCGCCAGCCGGAAGAGCGCCCCTCCCGCCCCCGCCGCAGATGCCCTGGTCAGAGGCGTGACATGAGTGAACAGTCGGAGGTTTGCCCAGGTCAGCCCGGCGAAGCGCCGCGACCCCAGCCCTCGCTCCGGGCAAATGATCTCTGAAGGGACATATCATCGGCCCAAGCGCGCGCCAGCGTGCACGAGGGCGGTGAGCTCGTCATGACCGCTGAGGAACAGGCCGGGGCCGCGGCCACCATGTCCGCCGCTGTGGACGTGCACACGGCCCTGACGGGACTGGCCGCCTGGCTACGCAAGCAGCCCGGCGTGACCCGGGTCTCCGTGCCGCTGCACCTGACGCGCAAGCGCGGCGGCCGCCGGGAGCCGGCCGGTTTCGCCCTGGACTGGTACGTCGCGGTCCAGCACGAGAGCACCCTCGACCTGGACTTCTGCCTGGAGGTGTCGTACGCGGACGGCGAGTGGGTGATCTCCTCGTTCGCCGCGGCGGGCGGCCGGGACCCGAACGGCAGCGACCGCATCGCCTCGTTCCCGGATCGCTACGCCGTCACCGACCAGGAGTTCCTCGCCGAGCTCTCCGGAGCGTGCCGCATGCTGACCGGCAGCCGGAAATCGATCCTGGACAGCTTCCTGAACGAGTACGTCGCCGCGCACCGGGTTGCCGACGACCGGGAGTCCGGATAGGACTGGGGCGTACCTGGAGAGCTTCGCGCGCGTCTGGGAAGGTGCGAGCCCGCTGGATTCGCGAGCCCGCTGGATTGAGGTGGCAGATGTCCCGCAGGATCGACTACTTCGACGACCCTTCGGCTCCGCAGGCGAACAGCATCGTCCCGTCGGCGAACGTGGTCGTGGTGAACGAGCAGGGTGAGTTGCTGCTGATTCATCGGACCGACAACGACAACTGGGCGTTGCCGGGTGGGGCGCAGGACTTGGGGGAGTCGCTGCCGCAGTGCGGGGCGCGGGAGACGCTGGAGGAGACCGGGGTCGACGTGGAGATCACGGGGCTGGTCGGGATCTACACCGATCCGCGGCATGTGGTGCTCTACACCAGCAACGACGAGGCGCGGCAGGAGTTCTCGGTCGTGTTCACGGCCCGGCCGGTGGGCGGGGAGCCGACGCCGAGTGACGAGTCGCGTGAGGTGCGGTGGGTGGCGCCGTCGGAGGTGGGTGAGTTGACGATGGACCGGTCGATGCGGATGCGGATCGACCGGTACCTGTCGGGGGAAACGGTGCCTCATCTTGGCTGACAGCTGGATCGGGGATGCCGCGGACAGCTTTTCGGCGGTGGGGACGGTGGGGGCGTTCATCGTCGGATTCATGCTGCCCCGGAAGGATCAGCGCCGGGAGGCGGATCGAGCGGAGGACGAGCGGCGCGAGCAGGCCGCGAAGATCAGCGCGTGGGTAGATGTACCGCAAGGTGGATGGAAGCCGCGAGTTGGCCTTCCGCAGCCACAGCGCGAGCGACATGCCGATCTACGAGGCGGAGCTGCCTCTGCCCGCCCCTGACGGCGCGGAGTCGATCGAGTTCGTCGGCCTGGTACCGTCCGGCCAGAGCATTCGCCGTCCCGCTCCGCCTGGCTGGCTGGCTGGCTCCGTTCCTACGTCGAGCCCGAGCCGGTCCAGATCGAGTTCCAGGACAGCGCCGGCCGCCGCTGGACCCGCGACGAGCAGGGCACATTGGCCCGCCTGGACCATCCGGCTACGTAGCTCCAATAACGAATGACTGACCAGGCATTTGACATGTGAACGGGGAATGGTTCAGGCGAGTAGTCCGCTCACCGCGGTCTCGCCGCAACAAGGCAGCCTTTCTGTCCGGATTGTGGCGTTTTCAAGTCAGGCGTACGCCATTCTGGGCGGCCATCGCGAGGATGTGTTCGCGGTCGCCGTCGAGTAGGGCGGCGGTGGACATCGGCAGGAAGCCGGCTTTCCCGGTGGTGAAGATCAACTGTCCGGGCAAATCGTCGATGCCGTTCAAAGCCGACCAGCCGTAGCCGTGTTGCGTGAGGGCGCTGTGGCGCTGCACTCCCCATTCGTCGATCGTGTAGGTGCCCGAGGTGGCGAAGAGGCGCCAGCAGCGGCTGGTTGCGCGGCTGACCAGCAGCCAAGGCACGCCGACGATGGCCAGCAGGCTCAGGAGAAGGCCGACCACATCGGGCGAACCTGCGGCGATCGAGTCGATCACGACGGCCGAGAGCAGGAGCAGGCCCAGCCCTCGGAACAGCCACAGCGCCTTCTTCGACTTGTACCGCACGGCGGCCACGATGAGCCCGCGGTCGGGTGGGGGTGAGGTCACGATCTGCACGCCGCCGACCCTAACGCTCAGGCGATCTTGAAAATATCGACCATTGAGCCAGGCAGGACGGCTCACCCGGCGCCGCTTTCACCCAGACCCGCCGCCGCGGCGGGGATTGGTCAGTGCGGCGATCCTCCCCGGCCACCCAGCCTCGAAGGACGGCTACGCTGCGTGCCGGTGGGCAGTGGTGGCCCAAGACCGGCCGCGCCGATGACAGCGGCATGAGCGCGCGTTGTCCGGCGAGCCGCTCGCGGCCGGCATGATTGCTGAGTGCGCGACCTGGTGAGGCTGAACGGCCTGTGGTGGGACTGGCAGGTGGACCGGTGGGACGTGTCCGGGCTCCGTCTCATCGCGGATAACGACCTCACCTACCATCACAGCGTCGAGGTCACCTTCACTGACGTCGTCTGGGCTTCTTGTTCTGACCTGTTTCATCACCCGGTATTCCGGCCTCCGACCGCACCCGAGGCGCAGTTCATGCGCCAGGTCACGACTGGCGACGGTCATCGCCTCTACGCCTGGGATGCCGAGACGGCGAGCGGAACCGTCGCGATGATGGTCGTCGCCCAGAACGCAGCGATCACGGAGAAGTTCGTCCGACACTGACGGCAGGGCAAGTGCATATCAAGCAGGAGGGGACGTCGACGACGTCGCCAGAACCATGCGCGGCTCCCTCGTCGCGAAAGACCACTCGCATGGATGATCTTCGCGGCTTCCTCGGTTGACCGGCAACCGGAAGCAATGAGCTCCTCCGCGTAAGACTCTGATCACCGCGTGTGTCATTCGGGATGTTCGAGCCGCGCTGGAATCGCTCTGTCGGGCCGGAACGAGCGGGTTAAGACGCCCAACGCCGGTACGAAGTGTGCCTCTTGACTCGCCCTGTCCGTGCTGCCGAACCGCCGGGTGGCAGCGGCTTCACCGATTATAATTGTTCCGCCACGTCGTCTGTTCTGGCAGCCCTCTCGCAGCGCTGGAAGGATTGACGACCATGACCGACGCTATGCCGCTGGGCGCCGACGAAGCCACGTTCATCGCGGTGGTTCGTTCAGGCGATACGGCACGGTTCGCGCTCATCACGGAACGCCACCGGCGTGAGCTGCAGGTGCACTGCTACCGGATGCTCGCGAACTACGAGGACGCCCAGGATATGACGCAGGAGACGTTCCTCCGGGCGTGGAACAAGCGAGAATCGTTCAAGGGCCACGCTGCGCTGCGGACCTGGCTGTACCGGATTGCGACGAATGTCTGCCTTGACTTCCTGAAGAAGCGCAATGACCGCACACCCGTACCGATCGAGCTGCCGGACTCCGGCTCCGAGGTGCTGTACCTGCAGCCGTACCCCGACCGGATGCTGCCCGAGGACCCGCAGGAAACGGTGGTGGCGCGGGAGACGATCGAGCTGGCGTTCATCGTCGCCGTCCAGCACCTGCCGCCGCGGCAGCGGGCGGTGTTCATCCTGCGCGACGTGCTCGGCTGGCCGGCGCCGAAGGCCGCCGACGCCCTCGATCTGACTGTTGCATCGGTGACCAGCGCGCTGCAGCGAGCGCGCGTGACGATGCGCGATCAGCTACCCGGCCGCCGACTCGACTGGCGCAGCTCCGTCAGCTCCGAGCTGTCGAACGACGAGCGCGGCGTGGTGAAGTCCTACATCGAGTCCCACGAGCGCAACGACCTCGACGGGCTTATGTCCCTGCTGCGTGACGACCTGCGCTTCGTGATGCTGCCCGAGGCAGGCACCTCGGTCATCACGGCCAAGGACGCGGTGGACGGCTGGGTCTCCGGTGGGCTCTTCCAGCCCGGATACGACGATTGGCGCGGGATCGCAACGACCGTCAACCGCATGCCTGCCGCCGCGCTGTACCTCCGCCCCTCCGACGACCTGGAGTACCGGTTGTTCACCATCGCGGTCCTGCACATCGTCGACGGGAAGATCGCCGAGCTCACCGGATTCGACGCCGCCGGTAAGCCATGGCTGGACCTGCCCCCGACGCTGTGATCAGAGGAGTCCCATCGTCAACGAGAAAGCTGCCGCCGACCCCGCCGGCAACGCCGGCGGGGTCTCTTGGCGCCCGAAGAACATCGTCACGACCAACGACGCCGTCGCCCATATGTCCAGCGAGTAGACAGCTCGCCCGCAACGTACGGGGATGGCCTGGGGGGCTCGGATCATGGCCGAGGGTCGCGGTGAGCACGTCAGGAAGGATCCGACCCCGGCCTCGCTGGCCGGGCAGTCGGCTCGTGCTCATCGCCTCGTTTCGTATCGGGTCAGCAGGACGCCGCCGGGAAATGTTCGCGTCTCCACGAGGTTCAGGTTCACCCAGCTGTCCAGAGCGGTGAAGAACGGTGTGCCGCCGCCCACCAGGACCGGGTATGTGACCAGCATGTACTCGTCGATCAGCCCGGCCCGCATGGCCGCTGCGGCAAGTGTGGCGCCGACGATGTCGATCGGGCCGCCGTCCTCGGCCTTGAGCCGAGTAATCTCGGCGACCGCGTCGCCGGTGACCAGGCGGGTGTTCCAGTCGACCTTGTCGATCGTCGAGGAGAACACCACCTTCGGCATGTCCCGCCAACGGCGGGCAAACTCGATCTCCGCCGGTGTGGCACCGGGCTGCTGGTCGGCGGTCGGCCAGTGGGAACTCATCGCCTCCCACAATTTGCGCCCATACAGCGCCAGGCCGGTCGCCCTCACCCGGTCGGACCACCGCTGGAACAGCTCGTCGCTCGACGATTCCGGGTCCTCACCCCCACTCCAGCCGAGGTCGTCGTCTGGCGCGGCGATGTAGCCGTCCAAGGTCACGTTCATAGCAAAGGTCAGTTTCCGCATCGTGCCAGCCTCTCGTGAGTCGATCACATACCTACAGACGAGCGCGGCGTGGAAACCTAATCGGTGCGCGATGCAAGTGGTGTTGTCACGCGTCCGTGCCGGCATTCCATGTCCGGGCGACGGTTGTCGCATCGAGGCTGGCTCGCAGAAAGCGGCGATGCCCGTCAGTCAGTGCTCGCAGAGGGCACCTGGCGGCTCGGCCGGGTCGGTTGGCAGGCTCGCCCAACTGGAAGCGAGGGTCAACAACCGGCAGCGGCAACCCATTCACACCGCTTACCTGATACAGACGGCGGCCCGAACGACGAACGCGTTCTTCTCGGCAAGGGAGTGCGCTGATTCAGTATTGGGTGTTCGAGGATTTTAGGGTTCGCTCGATGGTGTTCACCGACTGGATGATCTGTGAGTCGGCGTCGGCTATGAATGTGGGGACGATGCTGCCGGGCTCGTATCTTTCGGTGATCTCATGCAAACGGCGTTCGACGGTGACCGGGTTTCCGGCGGGGCTGGTCGTCATGTCGCAGTAGGTCACCGCGTCGGACGGCAGGCCGTCGACGGGAGGGAACTCTGTTCCCAGTTCGTTGGTGCGGCTTCGGAGGCCAGCCTCGATCGTGGCATGGGAATGGTTGGCGACGAGGCGGCAAGCGGTGCTGTCGGCATGCGCGACGTCGCGGAGGTGGCGGCCGCCGTCCAGCGGATGGAAGCCGCCGCCACAGCCCCACCGCGTCTGCCGGGACGTCCGAGGAGCGGCCGGCCGTGAGCGAACGGCGGAGCGGGACCACGACGCCGTGGGGTCTGGGGGTCGCCCCCAGGCAGGCGCAGCCCTGTGACCCCCGCCGCAGCGCAAGTTCTTTGAATCTGAAATAGTTGCTGAGTCAAGCGCGTTGTGCGGGGCAGTCCGGGACGTCAGAAACCCCGGCGGGAAGCAACAGGAGCGGGTCATGCAATTCGGTATCTTCAGCGTCTCGGACATCACCACCGACCCGACCACCGGGCACACCCCGACCGAGGCCGAGCGCATCAAGGACATCGTCACCATCGCGAAGCACGCGGAGGAGGTCGGGCTCGACGTCTTCGCGCTCGGCGAGCACCACAACGAGCCGTTCTTCTCCTCCTCGCCGACCACCACCCTGGCGTACATCGCGGCGCAGACCAAGGATCTGATCCTCAGCACCGCGACCACGCTGATCACCACGAACGACCCGGTGAAGATCGCCGAGGACTTCGCGATGCTCCAGCACCTCGCCGACGGCCGGGTCGACCTGACCCTCGGGCGCGGGAACACCGGCCCGGTCTACCCGTGGTTCGGCAAGGACATCCGGGCCGGCATCCCGCTCGCCATCGAGAACTACGCGCTGCTGAACAAGCTGTGGCGTGAGCACACCGTCGACTGGTCGGGCAAGTACCGCACGCCGCTGCAGAGCTTCACCTCCACGCCGCGCCCGCTCGACGAGGTCCCGCCGTTCGTCTGGCACGGCTCGATCCGCAGCCCGGAGATCGCCGAGCAGGCCGCGTACTACGGTGACGGCTTCTTCGCCAACCACATCTTCTGGCCGGCGTCGCACACCAAGCAGATGGTCGGTCTCTACCGGCAGCGCTTCGAGCACTACGGGCACGGCTCCGCCGACCAGGCCATCGTCGGCCTCGGCGGCCAGGTCTTCATGAACAAGAACAGCCAGGACGCGATCAAGCAGTTCCGGCCGTACTTCGACAACGCCCCGGTCTACGGCCACGGCCCGTCGCTGGAGGACTTCTCCCGCCAGACCCCGCTGACCGTCGGCAGCCCGCAGCAGGTCATCGACCGCACCCTGAAGTTCCGCGACTACGTCGGCGACTACCAGCGCCAGCTCTTCCTGATGGACCACGCCGGCCTGCCGGTCAAGACCGTCCTGGAGCAGCTCGACCTGCTCGGCGCCGAGGTCGTCCCGGTGCTCCGCAAGGAGTTCGCGTCGCTCAAGCCGGCCCACGTCCCGGACGCGCCGACCCACGCCTCCCTGGTCGCGAAGAAGAACGAGAAGAACGAGAAGAACGAGAAGAAGGACGAGGTCACCGCATGAAGCAGCGCAAGCTCGTCGTGATCAGTTCCGGTCTGAGTCAGCCGTCCTCGACCCGGCTGCTCGCGGACCAGCTGACCCGGGGCGCCGAGCAGGCCGCCGCGCGGCTCGGGGTCACCCTCGACGTCCGGGTCATCGAGCTCCGGGACCTGGCCCACGAGATCACCGACCACATGCTGACCGGTTTCGCCCCCACCGCGCTGAACCAGGCGCAGGAGGCGGTCGCCGCGGCCGACGCGCTGATCACGGTCACCCCGGTCTTCAGCGCGAGCTACAGCGGACTCTTCAAGTCCTTCTTCGACGTCCTCGACAAGGACGCCCTGGTGGACAAGCCGGTCCTGCTCGCCGCGACGGCCGGCACCGCGCGCCACTCGCTCGTCCTGGAGCACGCGCTGCGCCCGCTCTTCGCCTACCTGCGGGCGAGCATCCTGCCCACCGCCGTCTTCGCGGCCAGCGACGACTGGGGCGCCGACTCGGCGGAGGGCCCGCTCCGTGGCCGCATCGACCGCGCCGCCGCCGAACTGGCCCGCGAGGTCGACCGCCGTGAGCCTGCCGCCGTCGTCGATCCGTTCGCCCTCACGACCGATTTCGAAGACATGATCAAGAACCTTTGATCGTACGACCTACCGAAGGAACCGGGCCGGTCGCAGCGACCTGGAGGGATCCCTCCAGGTCGCTGCCGCGCGCCCGGCCGTCTCACGGGCAAGACCGGACATAGGCCGCCCCCGGCACGTACTGCTCCCACTCCGCGGCGGTGAGCCCGTCCCCGCCACCGGCACAGAGCGCGTCGATCACCCGCCGCTCGTCGGTGTCCCAGAACGTCACGGTGCCCGCCGTGCCGACGGCCGCCAGCGCCGTCCCGCCCGGCAGGTAGGCGATCGCGTACGTCTTCCCGCCCGGATTCGCCGCGTGCAGCGTCGCCGTGGGAGACGCGTGCGGCGCCGCCGTGGCGGAGAGGCCGTCCACCCGCCACGTCCACACCGACCCGTCCCCGCCCGACGCGGCGAGCTCGCTCCCGTCCGGCCGGAACGCCAGGCTGTACACGTAGTGCGTCGGCCCGGTCAGCGGCTCCCCGAGCGCCCGCGGCCGCTCCGGATCGCTGATGTCCCAGAGCCGTACGGTGTCGTCCGCCCCACCGGCGGCCAGCACCCGCGAGTCCGGCGAGAACGCCACCGACCACGCGTAGTTCCCGAACCCGCCGAGCGACGGCAGCTCCCGGGCGGCCGCCGGATCGCTGATGTCCCAGAGGTGCACCGACCGGTCCGCGCTCGTCGCGGCCAGGTACCGCCCGTCCGGGCTGAACGCCACGTTGGTCGCCTGCCCGCCGGTGTCCAGATCCGGCAGCCGCCGCGGTGCCGCCGGATCGTGCACGTCCCAGAGGTGCACCCGGTCGTCGTCCGCCGCCGCCGCGACCAGCCGCCCGTCCGCGCTGAACTGCAGCGCCTCGATCAGCGCCGCCGACCCGCTCAGCGTGGCGTGCGTGCTCCCGGTCGTCATCAGCACGCTCCCGGCCCGGTTCCCGGTGACCACGGAGCGCCCGTCCGGCGAGATCGCCACCGACCCGGCCGACGCCCCGAAGTCCCCGGCGTTCGCGTCGAGCTCCAGCCGCCCGCCCGGCGTCACCCCCGCCCCCGCCCCGACACCGGCACCCGCCACATCGCCGCCACTCGCCGCCGCACCGCCGCCCGCTACCGCGCCGTCGCCCGCCGGGTTGCCCGTGCCTGCCGGACTGCCCGCCGCCGCGCCGCGCTTCAGCGACCACAGCTGGACGTGCCCCCGCGCCCCGGTCGAGGCGACCGCCAGCCGGGTCCCGCCGCGGTCCACGCCGAGCGCGAACAGCGCCCCGCTCGCCGCGTCGATCACCCGCCGCGGCACCGGAACACTCCGGACCACCCCGTCCGCCGCCCCGACGTGCAGCACGGTCCCGTCGGGGGAGTAGGCGACCGCCGTGATCTGGGCCGCGCTCGCCACCGTGTCCAGCCGTTCACCGGTCTCCGCGCCGAACACCACCAGGGTGTTGTTCGACCCGCCCACCGCGACCCGCCCGCCGTCCGGCGAGTACGCCGCCGCGTTCACCCACGAGGTGAACCCGGTCTCCAGCCGCCGCCGGACCCGGTGCCCGGCGACGTCCAGCAGCACCGCCGTTCCGTCCTTGGCCCCCGCGACCAGCGTCTCCCCACCCGGCGACCAGGCGATCGCGGTGATCGTGCCGGCACCCACCACGATCGACGCGGGCGTGCTCTCCAGCCGCCCGGCCGGCCACACCTGCACGGTCCCGCTGCTCCCGGCCGCCGCCAGGCTGTGCCCGTCCGGGCTGTACGCGACACTCTGGATCACCTCGCGCCCACCGGTGACCCACAGCGGCGCGGGCCGGCTCCAGTCCGCCCCCGGCATGATCCCCCAGGCCCGCAGCGAGGGGCTCCCGCCACCCGCGACGAGCCGCGTCCCGGACGGATCGAACGCCAGCGACTCCACCGCCGCCGCGAAGTTCCCGGGTGCCACCCCGAGCGCGACGGGCCGGCGCGGTTCCCGGACGTCGTACAGCCGCACCCGCCCGTCCTCCCCGCCCACGGCCAGCGTCCGCCCCTCCGGACTGAACGCGATCGCGTACACCACGTTCCCGGTGCTCCCGGTCTCCCCGGCCGTTCCGCTCTCCCCGGCCGGCACGACGCCGAGCCGTTCCACGGGCCGCCCGCCCGCGTACCGGTACAGCCCGACGGTCCCGTCCGCCGCACTGCTCACCGCCATCAACGTCCCGGACGGATCGATCCGCAGTACGGTCGGCCCCGAGGTCCCGACCAGCCGGTGCACCACGCCGCTCCCGGTCGCGTCGAGCAGCGCCGACCGCGCGTCGAGGGTCGGCGAGATCCGGTACGCGGCCAGGGCCAGCTGCTCCGCCAGCGCCGGATCCACGTCCCGCGCCCGCGCCGACTCGATCGCCACCTGCCGCGACAGCGCCTCGTCCCGCGCCCGGCCGGCCGCCTCCCGCTGATCCGCCGCCACCGCCCCGGCCCGGAACGCGTACCCGGCGAGCCCGACCGCGACCAGCACGACGACGAGCAGCGCCCCGACGAGCTGCCGCAGCACCCGCACCCGCTTGCGGTCACTCTCCCGCTCGGCCTCGACGGCGGCGAGACTCCGGTCCAGGAGCTCCCGCTCCACGCCGTTCATCAGCGCCCGGTGATCCGGATCCCGCGCCCACTCGGTCACCTGGGCGAGCAGATTCCCCCGCATCAGCCCCGGATCGTCCGAGCCCGCCGCGGTCCCGCCCGCCCGCGCGCCGTCCGCGGCGATGCCGCCCGACCGCGTGCCGTCCGCGGCGATGCCGCCGGACCGCCAGTCGTCCGCGGCCCGGGCCAGCCGCCGGTGCACGAGCAGCCCGGCGTGATCCGCGGTGATCCACTCGGCGAGCCGGGGCCACGCGGTCAGCAGCGCGTCATGGCTGATCTCCAGGTACCGCTCATGCACCGTGATCAGCCGGCGGGCCACGAACCGCTCGATCACCGGCGCCATCACCTCCCGCCCGGCGGGCAGCTCCGCCGGCCCGACCGGCCGTTTCGTGGCGACCGTCTCCTCGTCCACGGTGACCAGCCGCAGGAACAGCCGCCGCGCCAGTTCCCGCTCCGCCTCACTCAGCTCCGCGTAGGCCTGCTCCGCGCTCTGCTGCACCGCCCCGCTCAGCCCGCCCGCCGCCCGATAGTGCGCCAGCGTGAGCCGCCCCCGCTCCCGGGTCTCCCAGGCCGCCAGCAGCACATGCGACAGCAACGGCAACACGTTCTGATGCCCGGGATACCCGCTCCCGCCCCGGCGGGCCGGCAGCACGTCCGCCAGCGCCACCTCGACGAGCGCCTCGTCCACCGGTACCCGGCAGGCTTCGGCCGGCCCGACGATCGCCGCCCGCAGCTGCTCCTCGGTCAGCGGCGGCACCACCATCTGCCACTCCTGCAGCGCCGGCACCAGCACCGGATCCGCCGCCGCGGCCGCGAAGAAGTCCGCCCGGATCCCCGCCACGACCAGCGTCCCCGGCCCCAGCCCGGCGAGCTCCCCGACGAAGTCCACCCCGTGCTCACCCGCGACGGTGTAGACCTCCTCGAACTGGTCCACGACCAGCACCCGCGGCTCCGCCGTACCCGAGAGGGCCTCTCGCAGGGCTTTCACCGGATCCGCCCCGGGAGTCATCGCCGCGACGGAGCCGCCGTCCGCCGTCACCGCGGGCACCACCCCCGCCCGCAGCAGCGAGGACTTCCCCGACCCGGACGCCCCCACGAGGAAGAGCAGCCGCAGATCCGGCCCGCTCTCCCGCAGCGCCGCGAGCCGGTCCAGCACCTCGTCCACGAACGCGGACCGTCCGAAGAAGAGCCCCGCGTCCTCCGCCTCGAACGGCCGCAGCCCCCGGTAGGGCGGCCCGTCGGCCCCGCGCCGCACCTGCCGTCCATCGGTCCGCGCCCGGACCCGCCCCAGCGCGTCCTCCCACGCCGCCAGGTCCGATGTGGTCACCCCGCACGCGGTCAGCAGCGCCCGGAACTGCGGCCGCTGGGCGGGCCCCGGCAGGTGGGTGGCCTTGACGTACCCCCCGACCGTCGCCGGCGGCAGCCCCGACCGCGCGGCCAGCTCCCGGATGCTCAGCCCGGCCCGCCGCCGCAACGTACTCAGTGCGTCCCCGAGCTCATCCCGCGTCTCGATGTCCCCCGCGAAGACGTCCCGTGTCTCGGCGCCCTCCGGCCCGCCGTGTTCCGGACCGTTGCCGGCGCTCTCCCGAATGGTTCTGCCCCCCAGTGCCGTACGCCACGGCGATCCCCGCGATCGCGGAGGCGACATCGCCGGGCCCTCCGACCCTAGAAAGCCGACCGGCGTTACGGCATCGTTCCAACGGAGGACCACCCCTCACCGTCCAGGCTGGATGATCATCTCCCGTCTCCGTCCGAAGTTCGTCCGGAATTGACACTCACCGCACCATCACCCATCCCCACCCCCTACCGTGAGCGTCACCGAACCCGGTACGGCTCCGTTCTGATCCCAGGACCGTCCCTCGGGCCTGGCGGGGCCCGGGGGACTCTCGGGGGCCTGGGATCAGTCCCGGACCGGCCACCGCTCAACGCCGCCCACACACCGCGGTCAGCGCCGCCCAACGCCGGTCAAACGTCGCCCAGCGCCGCCCAGCGCCGCCCAACGCCGGTCAGTGCCGATCGGCCCGCCGCTTCAGCGTGCGCTCGTAGTCCTGGAACCGCGCCTTCGCGATCACCGACCGGTCCGGCGACCGCAGCACGATCCCCTCCGGCGCGCCCTGACCGGTTTCGTCCAGCGCGACGAACGTCTCCGGCAGCCACTCGGTGAGGAACGCGTGCATCCCCGCGACCTCCGTGGGCAGCGAGCTCCCGTCGACGGTGAACAGCCGCGGCGCAAGCTCGATCCCGGCCGTCACGCCCGCCGCCTGAAGTTCCACCTCTTCCGAGTACGCCTGCCCGCCCCCTTCCCGCCACCGGGAGATGCGCTCCGCGGGCCAGCTCAGCCGCTCCTCCAGCGCACCCACGGTCGCCATGTCGAACAGCCGCCACCCGTCGGCACCCCGCGTGCTGTACTGCTTCGCCTGCCCGCCGATCCGCCCGCCGTACAACTCCAGGTAGAGCACCCGCAGCATCCCGTCCCGGGGCACCAGCGTGGTCCGGGCCACCCGGTCCGCCACCGCCCGCAGATTCGCCACGATCCCCTGCGACGGATTCCCGATCAGATCCCCGGACGCGTACAGCAGCTCCTCCCGCGACCCGAGCAGATACCCACCACCCGGCAGCAGGAGCAGACGCGAATTCGCTCCGTCGACCTTCTCCGATCCCAGGACCGGGCCGGTGAAGACGACGGGGTCCTCGAGGAGGCCGCCGTGGCGCGGCGCCAACGGAGTTCCGCCGCCTGTGGATATCGCGCCGGGGGAGTGAATCGGCTGGAGATGGCATACGTCCGGCATCGACGTACGGGTGGTGTGATGGCCAGAGTGGTCCGGTGCCTACTCGTTCCTCGACCGCGGTGCTCGTCGCGACCGGTGTGCTGGTGCTGCTCTGCTGCGGCGGGGGAGCCACGGTCGCCGGCCTGTTCCGCGGCGGCGACGATCCACAGTCCCGCGTCGTGGAACGGGCGACCACGGCGCCGCCGAGTGAGAAGCCGAGCCGGGACCCGAGCGGGCCATCGAGCCGGGAGCCGACCGCCGAGCCGACCGCCGAGCCGACCGGGGAACCGACCGCGCGGCCCAGCCCGACCCGGACCCGGAGCACCACGGCACCGGCGCCCACGGCGACCGGCACCTCGGCGACGCCGACGCAGACCGTACCCGAACAGGAAGCGCGACTCGGCGCTCCCTGCGCGCCCACCGGGGCTCTGAGCAGGACGGCGAACGGCCTGCGGGTGATCTGCCTGCCGGGCCGGGCCGACCGCGACCGGTGGCGCCCGCTCGGGCCCGGCTGAGACACGACCGGAACACGGCCGGGGGGTCAGCGGCGCGGGCTCAGCCCCTTGGACGCCCGCCACAGCGTGTGCTCCCGGGAGATGGCCTCCTCGGCGTCCTGTACGTAGCGGGCCCAGTCCGCCTCCGGCACCGCGCGCAGCTCCGACCGGATCGCCGCGAGCTCCTGGTACGCCACCGAGTACGCCCGGCTGTTGTACGCGTACTGCCGGGCCTGACTCCACGCCATCACCCCGGCCGCCCCGGCGCCGAGCATGCCGAGCAGGTCGATGTCGAAGCGCCCGAACGCCTTGAGCGTCGCGCCGATCACGCCGGCGAACTCGAGGGCGACCGCCGCCGCCGTGCACGCCCGGGCCATCCGGTCGTGGCGGCGCGCCTCCCGGCCGTACCACCGGGCCTGCGAGGTGATCCGGTCGGTGAGGTAGAGCTCCCGGCGCTCCTCGAACGAGGTCGCGCGCCTCTCCCGCATGTAGGGCGTGATCTGCTCGTCCGAGTCGTCGATCGGCGGCAGGGCGACGCTGGCCAGGCCCTCCAGGATGTCGTGGAGGCGGCTCAGGAACTGCTCGTCGGCCCGGTGCGGGTCCATGCCGGCCGGGAACGGGTCGCCGCCGACCAGGTAGCGCCAGGTGACCGTCTTGGTGGACTCGGTGGCGGCGCGGGCCTCGTACCAGAGGTGCACCGGGTCGGTGGTGAGCTGGTAGAACTCGGTGGCCAGCGCGGTGGTGAAGGCGAGCAACGCCAGCCAGCCGAGCAGGTCGAACGATCCGGCCGTCCAGCTCGCGGCGCCGCCGACCGCGGCGAGGAAGAGCGCGACCAGCCGGATCCGGGTGGTGGTCAGGAAGCGCCGCTGGCCGAGGCGGCTTCCCTCACTGGCTGCGTAGTACGTCGCGGGCAGGGTGCGCGGACTGTCCACGTCGGTCAATGTACAACGGGGACTCCCGTCAGAGCAGTCGCCAATCGGCGTACTCGAATCCGGGGGCGACCACGCAGCTGACCAGGACCGGCTCGGTGCCGGCCGGGGTGGCGGTCTGCCAGACGCCGTCCGGGACGACCAGTTGCGGGCGCTGTCCGGCGGCCACGTCGGTGCCGAGCGTCAGCGCCGGGCCGTCCACCGGCGCCGGGCCGGACCCGCCGAGCCGCAGCGTGAGCGGTCCGCCGGAGTGCCAGAACCAGAGCTCGGCGGAGCGGACCACGTGCCAGGCCGAGGTCTCGCCGGGGTGCAGCAGGAAGTGGATCGCGGTGGCCGCGGCGCGCGCGCCGGGGTAGCCGTCCGGCCGGAACTCGTGCGGCGAGCGCCAGGTCTCGCGGAACCAGCCGCCTTCGGGGTGCGGCTCCATACCGTAGAGCGCGACGAGGGGTGATCGGGGCGTCATGGCGGGGCAGCCTAGGTGCCGGTCGTAAAGTTCTCGGGTGCCGCGTGTTTCCGAAGCCCACCTCGCCGCCCGACGCCAGCAGATCCTCGACGCGGCGGTCCGGTGTTTCGTCCGTGCCGGGTTCCACCAGACCTCGATGCAGGACGTGATCGGGGAGGCCGGGCTCTCGGTCGGCGCGTTCTACCGCTACTTCAAGAGCAAGAACGAACTGATCATGGCGATCGCCGGTACGAAGATCGGCGAGGTCACCGGGCTGATCGACAGCCTGCTCGCGATGGACCCGATGCCGCCGCTGCCGGACTTCGTGGAGCAGGTGCTGGAACGGGTCGACGACACGATCGCCGCGGACGACACGGTCCGGCTCGCCGTGCAGATCTGGGGCGAGGCCACCCACGACCCCGAGGTGGCCGAGGTGGTCCGCGACGTCTACAGCCGGATCCGCGACCGCGCGGTGGTCGCCGCCGAGCGGGCCCGGGCGGCCGGCGAGATCCCGGCGTCGGCGGACCCGTCCGGCGTCGGCGCGGCACTGTTCGGCCTGATCCAGGGCTACGTCCTGCAGCGGGTCCTGATCGGCACGATCGACCGCCGGAGGTACGTGGCGGGGGTCCGGGCGCTACTGGGCGAGACGGCCTAACCGCCCAGTCGGCGGATCGCCGCGGTCAGGCCCGGCGCGTCCAGCTCGCCGCCGGTGACCAGGGCCTTCAGGATGATCCCGTCGATCAGCGCGCAGATGTCCCGTGCCGCGTCCGGGCTGACGGTGGGCGTCAGCAGTGCCGGGAGCCCGTCCATCCACGTCTCGGCGAGCGGGCCGAGCGCCGGGTCACGCGCCGCCGCCAGGCACAGCTCGTACTCCAGGCGCACCTGACGGCGGTCGGTGAGGTACTCCCGGACCAGCTCGGTCAGCGTGGCCGCCATGTCCGGCGCCGCGCGCAGGCGCTCCTCCCAGACGGCGAGATCGTCGTGGAGCATCTCGACCGCGTGTCGCAGGCCGGCGGCGATCAGGTCGTCCAGGGTGGGGAAGTAGTAGGTGGTGGCGCCGAGAGGCAGGCCGGCCCGGGCCGCGACGGCCCGGTGCGTGGTCCGGCCGACGCCGGCCTCGGCGATGACCTCCATGGTGGCGACGGCCAGGGCGGCACGTCGCGCTTCCGGATCTCGGGTACGGCGAGAGGGTGGATTCTGTACGGGGGCCGGGCCTGCGATCAATGCGCCTCTCCGCCGGTCAGGTTGAGCGTGACGACGCCCGCGATGATCAGGGCGATCCCGGCAACCTTAGCGAGTGTGACCGGTTCGCCGAGGAAGGCCGCGCCGATCACCACGATGGCGGCGGTGCCGACCGCGGACCAGATCGCGTAGGCGATGCCCACCTGCATGCCCTTGACCGCCTGGGCGAGGAAGACGAACGAGAGGACGTAGCTGACGAGGACGACGACGGTCGGCCAGAGCCGGGTGAAGCCGTCGGTGGCCTTCATCAGGCTGGTGCCGACGAGTTCGGTGGCGATGGCGAGAAGCAACAGGACGTACGGCATTGCGGAAGCACCTCATCTTGTACATGCGTACTAGTACGATCGTACAATAAAAAGGGGTGTCGTGGCATCATCGAGCGATGACCGACGAGCTCCGCCGTGCGCGCACCGAGGCCGTGCGGGCCTGCGACCGGATCCTCTCCGGCCCGCGTCCCGAGACGATGCGGGAGCGGCTCACCCGGCTGGCGGCCCACCCGGACCTCGACGACCTGCCCGACTTCTACGGCACCGGCCCCGTCCCCGAGCTGGAGGACCGCGTCGCCGGGCTGCTCGGCACCGAGGCGGCGGTCGTCTTCCCGACCGGGACGATGGCCCAGCAGGTCGCGCTCCGGTACGGCGCCGAGCTGACCGGGCGGGACCGGGTCGCGCTGCATCCCCTGGGGCACCAGGAGGTGCACGAGCGGCGGGCGTACGCCGAGCTCTCCGGGCTGCGGGCGATCCACCCGACCGTCGAGCCGCGCAACCCGGTCGCGGTCGAGATCGGTGCCCTCGACGAGCCGGTCGGCACCGTGGTCTTCGAGCTGCCGCTGCGGGACGCCGGTTTCGTGCTGCCGACCTGGGCCGAGCTGCGGGACGCCTGCGCGGTGGCCCGGGCGGCCGGCGCGCGCGTCCACTTCGACGGCGCCCGGCTCTGGGAGTCGGCGCCGCACCTCGGGCAGCCGCTGGACCGGATCGCGGCGCTCGCCGACAGCGTCTACGTGTCGTTCCACAAGACCCTCGGCGGCCTCAGTGGTGCCGCGCTGGCCGGGAGCGCGGACCTGGCCGGGTACGCGCGGGCCTGGCGCCATCGGTTCGGCGGCCAGATCTACCAGCAGTGGCCGGCCGTGCTCGCCGCGATGACCGGTCTGGATCAGGAGCTGCCGCGCGTCCCGGAGTACGTCGCGCACGCCCGTACGGTCGCCGCGGGCCTCGCCGGACTGCCCGGCGCGCGGGTCTTCCCGGAGCCGCCGCACACCCACCAGTTCCAGCTCTGGCTGCCGTACCCGGCGAAGGCCCTCGACGCCGCGGCCCTCGAACTGGCCCGCGAGGAGAAGGTCTGGTTCGCCGGCGGCTGGCGGGACGCGGCCGTCCCGGGCTTCGCGATGACCGAGATCAGCGTCCTCGCCCCGGCTCTGGAATGGTCCGCCGCGGATGTCCTCGGTGTCGGAGAAAGGCTGCTCAGCCGGGTTCGGGCGTGATCCTCCGGGGTACAGGACGGGTGTCCTGATACAACGGATGAGGAGGTCTGATGACTGCTGTCGCCAACCCGGCCACGGTTCAGGAGTGCCTGCGCGTGGGCGCCGGTTTCTCCCAGGGTGACCTGAACTGGCTCACCGAGCAGTTCGGCCCGCTCGACTCGCGGCTCGCCGGCTTCCACGCCGACGCGACGGAACTGGAGATCTCCGTGAAGGACCGGGCCGCCCGCGGCCAGAAGGTCACCCTGGAGTGCTGGATCGGCGGCCGTGACAAAATCGTCACGACGTCGTCCGAGGACGATCTGCACGCGGCGATCATGGACGTCCGCGACGACCTGCGCCGCCGCCTGAACGACGCGAAGACCAGGCAGGAGCCCCGGCACAACCGCCACCTGCGCGACGTCCCGCACGACCAGGCCGAGCCGATCGAGCTCCTCGAGCCTCCGCTCGGCCGCCCGGAGTAAGCCGACCGGGAGTAGGTCGTCCGGGAGTAGGTCGCCCGGATTGGGCTGGCCGGGAGTAGGTCGTCCGGGAGTAGGTCGCCCCGGCTTCCGCCGCACTTTCCCGACATTTCCCTTATCTGACGCCTTTTCTGCCGCCCGCAACGCTCGTGTTCGCGGCGGGCGCGGCCCGGCCTCCGCTCCCAGGGGGCCGGGCCGCCGGAATCCGGGCCGCGGACGGACGACCCAGATAGGTCAGGGGCCCGGGTTCCGGGACCGGCAGCTCGGTGAACCCGAGCCGGTCGTAGAAGCCCCGGGCCCGCACGTTGGCCGTGAGCATGCCGACGTGCACCGCGGCCGCGCCTGCCCGCGCCGCCGCGGCACAGAAACGTTCGATCAGCCTCCGCCCGTGCCCCCGTCCCTGGTACCCGGGCAGCAGGTCGATGTGCAGATGCGCCGGATACCCGGCCAGCTCCGGCAGGATCATCCGCTCCGGGTTCCGGTGCACCGCGACCATGTCCGTATCGGTCACCGGCACCGGCTCCGGAAACCGTCCGGCGACCTCCGGAATCCAGATCTCTCGATACCGCCGGGCGAATCGGGGCGTGTCCGCCGTCCCGACCACGTACCCGACCGCCGTCCCGCCGTGATCCACGACGAAGGCCAGCCCCGGTTCGAGGCGTACGTAGGGCCCGGCGAACAGGTCCCCCATCAGCTCGTCGGTGGAGTACACACCGCGGGCGTCCGCACCGGCGTCGGCCGTGCGCACACAGATGTCGTAGACCGCCGCGCGGTCCTCGGGCCGATATTCCCGGATCGTGTCCACGCGCCGACGCTAGGCCGTGAAAGCGCTCTCACCGCAAGCCCGAATTTCTCAGGCGGTCGCCCGCACCACCGCTGAGCTGGGAAAGAGTCGTTCCGGAGCGGGCCCGCCCAGCGCCGCCCGCACGGCCGCCTCGGCGATCTCCTCGACCGGGTGGGTGGCCGTGGTGAGTCCGGGCACCAGCGCGCCCGCCAGCGGCACATCGTCGAAACCGGTCACCGCGACGTCCCCCGGCACGCTCCGCCCGGCCTCCGCGAGCGCCTGCAGCGCGCCGAGCGCCGTGGCATCACTGACCGCGGCGATGGCATCTAAATCAGGACAAAGGCCTATTAGGGTACGCGCGGCCGCGCGCCCACGAACAGCCGTGAAGTCCCCGCGCACCACGAGTACGGGAAGCCCCGCCGCCACGGCCATCCCGGTGTACGCGGCCAGCGGCGCATGTGACGCCGCGAGCCACTCCGGTCCGGCGATCAGCCCGATCCGGCGGCGTCCCCGGGCGTACAGATGAGCGAGCAGGGCCCGTACCCCCGCCCCGCTGTCCACATCCGCGAAGGGGATCCCCGCCCCGCTCCCGCTCCCGGTTCCGCTCCCGCTCCCGGTTCCCCAGAACTCCGCCCCGCTCCCGGTCCTGTAGAAGCCCGCCGTGCCTATGCCCCCGCAGAAGCCCGCCGTGCCCGCGCAGACGCCCGTTCCGCAGCCGCCCGTTCCGCAGGCGATCGGCGCTCCGCTCCCGTCGGTCGCCGACCCACCGCCGATCGCCGCGATCCGCCCGCGCAGCCGTGCCGGCAGGTGTTCCAGCAGCTCCCGGTCGTGCCCGGCCAGCACGACCGCTGCCACACTGCGATCGTCGCCCAGCCGCTCCAGCCCGTCGTCCCCCTCCAGCGGGAGGTGCCGCAGGCTCAGGCCCAGATCGTACGCGTCCAGCACCGCGGCCATGCTCGCCGCCGCCCGGGTCACGAAGGGGTCCCGGAGGATCCCGGCCCGGCGGTCCCGCATCACGAAGACCACCCGGCTCCCGCTCCTGCGGGCGAGCTGCCGCGCGACCGGATGCGCCGTGTACCCGAGCTGTTCCGCCGCGCTCCGTACGGCCGCCCGGCTCCTCGCGGAGGCCGGACCGTTCTCGGACATGACCCGCGACGCGGTCGCGAGGGACACCCCGGCGAGCCGGGCGACGTCGGCCAGATTGGGCATACGCATCAGTACACCCGTTCCCTCTTCCCCGCAAAAGTGTCAGGGGTCGTCCTAGGGTGTCAATCGCCATCGACAGCACTCTCGGGTGCCCGCAGACCGCGGCACCCCCGACACGACGGGGACCTCCCATGACGACGCTGCCCGACCGCCCGAACACCGCCCTGCTCGTCATCGACGTGCAGACCGGCGTGGTCGCCGACGCCCACGACCGCGACGCCGTGATCACCACCATCAACACCCTGTTGACCCGCGCCCGCGCCGAGGAGATCCCGGTGATCTGGGTCCAGCACTCCGCCGACGACCTCCCCCGGGGCAGCGACCCGTGGCAGTTCGCCCCCGAGCTGGCGGTCTCCGCGACCGAGCCCGTGGTGCACAAGCTCTACGGCGACTCCTTCGAGGCCACCGACCTGGAGTCCCAGCTCGCCGCCCGCGCGGTCGGCCACCTCGTCGTCACCGGCGCCCAGACCGACGCCTGCATCCGCTCGACCCTGCACGGCGCCTTCACCCGCGGCTACGACGTCACCCTGGTCGCCGACGCCCACACCACCGAGGACATGACGAAGTGGGGTGCCCCCGACCCGGCCCAGGTCATCGCCCACACCAACCTCTACTGGAGCTTCCAGTCCGCCCCCGGCCGCACCGCCACCACGACCCCCGCCGCCGACGTCACCTTCACCGCCTGATCCGCCGTGGGGGAGTCCTCCACGGTCGTACCGTGAGCACATGGAGGATTACCTGCCCACCGTCTACCAGCAGTTCCTCGACCGCTTCCCGGAGGTGGCGGAGGCACAGGGCTCGGTCGCCCGCACCATCCGCGACCGCAGCCCTTTCGACCCGCGCACCGACCGCCTGCTGAAGCTGGCCATGGCGATCGGCGCCCAGTCCGAGGGCGCCGTCCGCTCCAACGTCCGCAAGGCCCTCCAGCACGGCGCCACGGTCCACGAGCTCCACGCGGTAGCCCTGGACGCCATCACCACCTGCGGTTTCCCCACGGCCATCGCCGCCCTGGGCTGGATCGAGGAGGTCACCACCAACGAGCTGACCCCCACCGGCTGACCCTCTCCGCCCACCCGGCCCGCGGGCGACCACACCCACCTACCGGGCTAGCCACCGGGCCACCCACCCACCGGGCCACCTACTCACCGGGCCACCCGCCTACCGGGCCACCCGCCTACCGGGCGACCTACTCACCGGGCCACTCACCCACCGGGCCACCCAGCCGGCTGG
Organism: Actinoplanes sp. NPDC051851; assembly: GCF_040681165.1. Lineage (NCBI taxonomy): Bacteria > Bacillati > Actinomycetota > Actinomycetes > Micromonosporales > Micromonosporaceae > Actinoplanes > Actinoplanes sp. NPDC051851. The sequence continues at coordinate 21,472 of NZ_JBFAYF010000007.1, forward strand.
CTGGCCGTGCCAGCCAGCCGTGGCCGTCATGGCATGCCCGCCGTGCCTGCCGGGCTCGCCCGCTGTCGTGCCTGCGGTGAGAGCCGGGCCGGATGATCGGGCCGGAGCAGCGAGGCCGAGAATGATCTGAGCGACGACGAATCACGGGGAGCGACGTGGGCACGGAGAACGGTGCGAGTGCGGGAGCCGGAACACCCGGCGAGAGCGGCCTGAGCACGGAGAACGCCTGGCTACGCAAGATCGCGGAGAATCCTGGCCACTCCCAGTGGTATGTCCAGCGCTTCCGCGACCTTGCCGCCCAGGGCGCCGACCTGGCCGGTGAGGCCCGCTTGATCGACACGATGGTCCCCCGGAACTCCCTGATCCTCGACGCGGGCTGCGGCACCGGCCGGGTCGGCGGCTTCCTCGCCGGGGCCGGCCACCGCGTGGTCGGCGTCGATCTGGACCCCGAGCTGATCGCGGTGGCCACCACCGACCACCCCGGTTCCCTCTGGCTGACCGCCGACATCTCGACCCTGGACCTGACCACCCTCGACCTGACCCCGCTCGCCCCTCCCGGCAACGCGCCCACACCTGGCAACGCGCCCACATCCGGCGGTGTGCCTATGCCCGGCGCTGCACCTACGCCCGGCGCTGCACCTACGCCCGGCGCTGCGTCTACGCCCGCGTCTGGTGAGGCCACGCCCCGGGCCGCCTTCGACGTGATCGTCTGCGCCGGCAACGTGATGACCTTCGTAGCCCCGTCCACCCGTGTCGAGATCCTGCGCCGCTTCCGGGCCCACCTCGCACCCCAGGGCCGGGTGGCGATCGGGTTCGGCACCGACCGCGGCTACCCGGCCGACACCTTCCTCGCCGACGCCGCCACCGCGGGCCTCACCCCCGACCTGCTGCTGAGCACGTGGGACCTGCGCCCCTTCACCCCCGCCGCAGGTTTCCTGGTAGCCCTCCTGACCGCCGCCTGATCCACCCACCCGCCACCAGGTCAACGACACGACACACCTCCGGCATCCACCCCGTACGGTCGGGATCGCGGGGGCGGAGTGACGGCACGGTCCGGTCCGTAAGGGCGGCACGGCCGCACGATCCGTTCCCCGGCGGGGACGATCAAAGAGGTAACGGTGCGGCACGGTCCGTTCCCTGGGGGCGGCACGGCCGGGATGGGTGACCGGCGCGAGGAGACTCCGGAGTAGCGACCGTGCTCCGGAGTAGCGACCGCGCTCCGAAAGGAGTAGCCGGCTCCGGGTCAGGCGCGGTAGCCGTCGAAGAGGGGGCCGCCGCCCAGGGCCAGGACCTCGGCGGCGAGCTCGGCCGGGGCGTCGCGGACCGCGAGCCAGCGGGCGGCCAGGTCCTCGTCGAGCTGGCGCAGCTCGCGGAGGAGCCACTTGCCGCCGCTCACCCAGCGGCCGGCGAAGGAGAGCGCCGCCTGCGCGGTCTCCGTCCACATCGCGGTGCCGATCACCGTACGCTCGCCGGGGTCGATCGCGTGCTGGTAGTCGTCGAGCAGATCGGTCAGCGAATACCGCAGCCAGTCCCGCTCCGCGCCGGTCAGCGGCGGTGGGCCGGAGGCGAGCACCCCGGCGCAGCGTTCGCGCAGCTCGCTGGGGTCGCCGACGACCGGGACGCCGTGCGCGAGCATCCGGTGGGTGCTCGGTTTCCGGTCGGCCAGCTCGTTCTTCAGGAACCCGGCCAGCCGCTCCGGCGTGTGCACGAAGAGCTCCACCGGCCAGCCCCGGAAGTGCAGGCTCTCCCGGTAGCCCGGCCCGTTCTGCCGGAGCACCACGATGTCCAGATCGGACCCGCTGGTCCGGTAGGGCCCGATGACACTCCCGGTGAGCACCGCCCAGGTGGCCTCCGGAAAACGCTCGGCCACGAGAGCACGAGCATCGGTCAGCGGATCCACCCCCAGATCCTCCCGCATGCTCATCAAGCCCCCGCTTCCGGGCCCCTCGTCCAGCGTACGCCGAGTGATCACCACCATCGAGCCCGCTCGTTACCACATCCACGATGGCGCCGGTCCCGCCTCCGGCACGTCGAGATCCACACACGCCGGCCCCGCCGGCCGCCGCCCGGCGTCGCATCAGCCCGGGCCCACGGCTTGGCCAGGGGCGGCGGGCGCGCGCGGACGGTGCGAGTGGGGGCGGCGGGCGCGCGCGATCAACCGCGAGAAGGCCCCGGGTCGCGGTCTGCGTGATGACCCCGGGTCGCGGTCTGCGTGATGACCCCGGGTCGCGGTTTGCGTGATGACCCCGGGTCGCGGTTTGCGTGATGACCCGGGTCGCGGTCTGCGTGATCAGCCCGGGCCGCGCAGTGCGTCGACGGGCTGCATGCGGGCGGCGCGCGCCGCCGGATAGAGGCCGGCGAACAGCCCGACCGCCGCGCCGGCCAGCGGGGCGGCCGCGGTCGGCGCACCGTCCAGTACGGGCGTCCACTGCCGGGCGACGCTGATCGCCAGCACCGCGAGGACCCCGGTGCTGGCGCCGACGATCCCGCCGAGTAGGCCGATGACCGTGGACTCCAGCAGGAACTGCAGCGCGATGTGCCGGCGGCGGGCGCCCAGGGCCCGTCGCAGCCCGATCTCCGCGGTACGTTCCAGGACGGTGACCAGGGTGACGTTGGCGATGCCGAGCGCGCCCACCACCAGTGACACCAGGCCGAGGATCAGCAGCAGGCCGCCGACGTCCGAGGCCACGCCGGTGCGCAGCGACGCCGGGTCGGGCGGCGCGTCGACCACCAGCGCGGCCGGGTCGTTCGGGGAGAGGGCGATCGGCGCCTGCCCGGCGACGAGCGGCGCGGCGCCGAGCGTGGTGGTGATCGCGATCGTGGTGGCCGCGCCGAGACCGAGGCCGTCGTCGGCGGTGGTCCACGGCAGGATCACCGCGGTCGACAGGACACGCTGGTCGGGGCGGCGGACGTCACCGAGGACCCCGATCACCGTGTACGGCTTCCCGTCGACGAGGACGGCCGGCTGGTTGTCGACCCGGACCAGGCCGAGCTGCCCGGCGGCGGTCGCACCGAGCACCGCGACCCGGTCGTGGCGGCCGACGCCCGGCGTCGAAGAAGCGGCCGAGGGCGACGTCGGCGCGCGCCGCGACGGGCAGTTCCGGGGTGGCGCCGAGGACCGGGAGCAGCCGGTCCAGGATCCGCGTCGGGTCCTTCACCTCGTTGGCGCGTACCGGAAGGTCCCGCCCCTCCTCGGTCCGGGAGTAGGCGGCGACCGTGGCCACCCCGTCGAGCCGGGCGACGTCGTCGGTGGCGCTCCAGGCCATCCCCGACGGCCGGGGCACGTGCACGGTGACCTCGGTGGCGGTCACCGCGTCGAACCGCCCGGCGATCTGGTTGCCCGCCGTCGCGGCGACGCCGAGCGTGGTGACGAGCGTGCCGATACCGATCACCACGCCGGCGATGGTGAGCACGGTCCGCGCGGGCCGGGCGCCGATCCCGTTGATCGCCTCGGTGACCAGGTCCCGGAGGGTGAACCGGCTCATGTCGCGCCCACCACCACACGGAGGCCCTCGGTCAGGACGGCCGCTCCCACCGGGGTCACCTGCACCTCGCCGCCGGCGGTCAGCCCGAGGGTGACCGGCACGTCCCGGGTCGCGCCGTCGTCGCCGGCCACCGTGACCCGGGCCTGCCCGTCCGCGCCGGTGAAGACCGCCGCGACCGGGACGACGAGCACCTTCCCGCCGGTCCGCCCGACCTGGATCAGCACCTTCACGGTCGTCCCCGCGGTGAGCTTCGCGGCGTCGCCGGGGACGATCCGGACGGGCGTGCCGGCCGGGGCCGCCGTGTCGTCGTCGGCGTCGACCGCGTAGGCGGCGCCGATCCCGGTCAGCTTCGCGGCACAGGTCACGCCGGCGGAGTCCTGCAGCGTTACGGGCAGGCCGGTTCTGATCAGCTCGGTGTCCTCGGTGGCGACCGTCGCGTTGACCACCAGGTTCGGGTCGGCGACGGTGGCGACCGGCCCCTCCGGCGCGCTGCCGGGCTTCGCGGTGACCGTGGTCAGCCGGATCGGCAGCGCCGGCAGGAAGACGACCTCGCCGCTGGGCACGCTCACCCCGTAGGTCTCCCGGTACGCGGCCAGGTCGTCGAGCGCGTCCCGGTGCGGCTGCCCGCCGGCCTGTTCCGTATCGGTCACGGCCCGTTCCAGGGCGCGTAGCTGGGTGCGCTGTTCGACGGTGGGCTGGGCCGCGGCGTACCCGGCCCTGTCGTAGAGGGCGGCGACCGCGGTCAGCGCGGTGTCGTTCAGGGCGCCGCCGGCGGCGAGCCCCAGGGCCGCGCGCAGCTGGCGTACGTCGTCGCCCCGGCTGCCGCGGGTGAGGGTGCGGTACATCGGGACCTCTCCCTCGAGGACGAAGACCGGGCGCCCGTTGATCTCCAGCAGGACGTCGCCCGCCCGCAGGGTCCGCCCGGCCGTGGCCGTCTTGGTGACCAGCTGTGTCCCGGCCTCGCCGCTGCCGGAGGCGACCGTGCCGGTCAGCGTGATCGGGGTGGCCCGGCCGTACGTCACCGAGCCCTGGGTCACCACCTGGGAGGTGAGCTCGCGGCGCTGGACCGGCACGGTGACCGGCGCGGCGGACGGCGGCGTCCGGGCGGCCGCGGCGTCGGTGGGCGACGTGACGTGCGTGGCGGCCACCCACCCGGCGGCGCCGGCGGCCACGGCGACCGCGGTGGTCAGGGCCACGACGCCCTGCGGGCCCCTCGTCATGGTCAACCGGCTGTCCCGCCGAGGGTGACGACCGCGGCGTACCGGGTGCGCGCGATCGTCGCGTAGTCGCCGCGGCACTCCAGATCGGCGAGGGACGCCGTGATCTCCTCGGGCAGGTGGGCCTTCGCCTCGGCCGCGCTGAGCGTCGCGCCGGCCAGCACCGGGGCGTTGATCAGGTCGTAGACGCCGGTGTCGATCAGGCCCGGCTCGGCGGAGGCGACCCGGTAGCCCTTGCCGCGCAGGCAGTCCGCGTACTTCGCGGCGGCCGCCACCACCGCGGTGTCGGTGCGGAACCTCTCGTAGGCGCGCTTGTCGGCGTCCTGTGCCTCGGGGAACACCGTCGCATAGGCGATGTCGGCGCACCCCGTGCCGGTGCCGCCGGACTTCGGGTCGGCGCCGAGCGCCTCGTCCCACGCCGTACGGCGCGTCTCGTCCAGGGCTTCGCGGATCCGGTTGTTCGGGTTGTCGCCGGGCCGCATGACGGGCTGTTCCACCATCGGGTCGTTCGGGTAGACCTTCGCGCTGTAGATGCCGAAGCCGTATTTCTGCCGGTACCCGCGCAGTTCGTCGTCGGTCTTCAGCAGGCCGGCGGCACCCGTGTAGCCGGCCGAGCGGGACGCGGACTCGAAGGCGGGCGGAACCTCGTACTGAAAGCCCTTCTTCTTCATGCAGTCGGCGATCATCTTCTCGGCGGTCTGCCGCTTGGTCGCCTCGCTGGACAGTTCGGTGGTCGTGGTCACGGCGCCGTCGGTCGTGCCGCTGCTCTCGGTGGAGCCACAGCCGGTCAGCAGGGCGAGTCCGGCAGCCGTCACGGCAAGGGAACGTCTCATGCCGAGAACTCTCCGCAATCAGGCGTTCTGCGGCCGTCAGGGTTATCTTTATCGTTCTTTTATGGGAAAGGTCACCTCAACGCGCAGACCGTCGTTCCCGGACGAACGCCCGGTGATGGTGCCGTCGTGCGCGTGCACGATCGACCGGGCGATCGTCAGGCCCAGGCCCGCGCCGCCACTGTGGTCGATCCGGTTCGGGTTCAGCCGGCGGAACGGCTCGAAGAGCCCGGCGACGGCCTCCGGCGGCACGTCGTCGCCGGTGTTCTCCACGGTCAGCGCCGGATCCTCGCCCACCGCGACGGTGACCGTGCCGCCCGGCCGGTTGTACTTGATCGCGTTCTGCAGCAGGTTGGTGACCAGGCGCTCCAGCAGCACCCGTTCACCGATCACCACGCGCGGCGCCAGCCGGACGGTCACCGCGACCCCGGCCTGGCCGGCCCGGCCACGGTGCTCCTCGACGACCGCTCCGGCGACCGTGTCGAGACGGATCTCGCTGCGCGAGGCGAGACCACGATCGGTCTCGCTCAACACCAGCAGCGCTTCGATCAGGCGTACGTTACGGTCGTTGGTCTCCAGGAGCTGCTCGGTCAGCGCCTGCAGCCGTTCCGGGCCGGGGCCGCGGGCCAGACCGACTTCGATCAGCGTCCGCTGCACCGCGAGCGGGGTGCGCAACTCGTGGGAGGCGTCGGCCGCGAACCGGCGCTGCGACTCGTAACCGACCGCGACCCGGCTGATCATCCCGTTCACCGCCGCCGCGAGCTGCGCCATCTCCCCCCGCGGGCCGCCGCGGATCCGGTACGCGAAGTTCTGCGGCCCCAGGTTCCCGATCTGCACGGCCAGCTCCCGGAGCGGGCCGACCGCCCAGTGCAGCCCGGCGAGCGCCGCACCGAGCATCGCGGCCAGGGCCAGCACCAGCATCAGCCGGTACGAGTTGTCCACCTGGGTCATCGTCGTACAGAAGGCCGAATGCGACGCCTCACCGATGCCGTCGTCACCCGCCACGCAGAACCGGAACACCATGATCCGGGTCCAGTCGGCGACGTCGGCCGCGATGTCCCGGGAGAGGTAGCCACCGGCCAGCAGCAGCACGCAGATCAGCGCGGCCCGCCGGCGCGGGGAACGCAGCATCATCGGCCGAGCCGGTATCCCACGCGCGGCACGGTGTGGATGATCGCCGGCTCGCCGAGCTTGCGGCGCAGCGTCATCACGGTGACCCGGACCGTGTTGGTGAACGGGTCGGCGTGCTCGTCCCACGCCTGTTCGAGGAGGTCCTCGGCGCTGACCACGGCACCGTCGGCCCGCAGCAGCACCCGCAGCACCGCGAACTCCTTCGGCGACAGCCGCAGCGGCAGCCCGTCCCGGGACGCGGCGTGCCGGGGTTCGTCGAGCACCACCCCGTCACGCTCCAGTACCGGCCGCCGCGCCTGGTGCGCCCGCCGCCCCAGCGCCTGTACCCGCGCGACCAGCTCGGCGAAGGCGAACGGCTTGGTCAGGTAGTCGTCCGCGCCCAGCCCGAGCCCCTCGACCCGGTCACGGATCCCGGCCGCCGCGGTCAACAGCAGGACCCGGGTGCCCCCGCCGCCCTCCGCGATGTGCCGGCAGACCTGGTCACCGGTGGCCCCCGGCATGTCCCGGTCGAGGATCGCCACGTCGTACCGGTTCACGTCGAGCCGCTCCATCGCGGCGGCACCGTCATAGACGACGTCCACCGCGATGGCGAAGTCCCGCAGCCCGTCGGCGACCGTGTCGGCCAGGATCCTCTCGTCCTCCGCGACTAGCACGCGCATGTCGGCACCACCCCCCGACCGGGCACCTTCGCACGACCGGCATAAAGGTTCGGTAAGCGGGTCCCGCGCCGGGCTACGGCAGGAACCAGCGGTGCTGGCGGATGCGGTCGACGGCGGCCTGGTACGAGAGCTCCACCTGGTGCGTCGGGTTGCCGTGGTAATAGCGCAGCGCCTGGAACACCAGTGCCGGGTCGACCGCGAGCCACGGCAGCTGGACCGCCATCGTCTCCGGGGCGTCCTCCCGGCCGAACAGGAAGCGCCGCGTCCGGGTCTCCGGTGACGACACCGCCTGGACCGCGATGACCGGGATGTGCGCGACCTCGCCGGCCCGGATGTCGCGGACCGCGTGCCACGGGATGAAGCTCTGCGCGGTGATTCCGTGGTGGTACACGCCGTCCGGGGTCAGCACCAGGCGCCCGGGGGCGCTCCGGAGCAGCGTGAAGAGCAGGAAGGCGGTCGCCGTCGCGCCGAGTCCGAGCAGGACCGCGACGAGCAGCAGGAAGCCGAGCGGGGCGGGGCGGAGCACCAGCGTCACGGCGAGCCCGAGCTGGCAGAGTGTCAGCAGGGTCAGGAAGCTCGCGTACCAGTAGTAGAGCGTCGTCGAGTACCCGAAGGTCACGCCGATCGAGCCGTCGTCGATCTTAGAGAGGCGCATCCGGTCGCCGGTGCCGCGGGGGCGTACCCAGAGGGCGAGTTCGAGGCCGGAGAGGTGGCCGAAGAAGAGCGAGGCGACCGCGCAGGCGAGCGCGGCGGCGGGGTCACCGATCAGTAGCGACCAGGCCCCGGCGGCGAGGATGAAGACGGTCAGCAGGGTGCTGGCGACGGCGGCGTAGACGAGACGCGGCGACGGCTCGTACTCCCGCCACGGAGAGTCACCGGCCATCGCGGGATCGCCGTTCGGCAGGTCGAAGTAGAGGGTCATCGGAGGTCGGTCCTCTCCCCGGGGGCTGGTCGATCGATGGTACGAACATCGAGGGTGATCAGTTCAACAGAGCGCGACCGGCGTACGGCGTACCGGAAGGGGTGAAGTGCCTGGCAGTGGGGTTTCTGGATCGATCAACGCCGGAACGCAGAGGCAGATGGCGCACAAAGTGATAACTCAGCGTGACGGTCAGTGGCTCGGCAACCACGCTCGCGGAACGGCCGCGAGCCACGCCTGAGCGATCACCCGATGTCCGCGGACGGTCGGGTGTACGCCGTCTCGGGCCAGCTCGTGGGCGGGCCCCGCGGATGACAGAGCGGATTGTGCGGGGACGAACGCCGCCCCCGGCGCCGCCGCCAGTGAGCGGACGACGGCCCGCTTCGCGCCCAGGTCCTCGGCCTCCCACCGCTCCTGCCCGGCGTCCACCGGCAGTACGAACGGTTCGATCAGGACGACCCGCGTCGCCGGGCCGAGCGTGGCCAGCATCCCCCGCAGCGCGGCCTCGAATCGATCGACCCCGGTAACTCGGCCGGCCCCGTCGTAGCGCCGCCACACGTCGTTGATACCGATCAATATCGAGACCAGTGCGGGGGAGTGCGCGAGCACGTCGTCGTCCCAGCGTGCGGCCAGGTCGGACGAGAGGTCGCCGCCGACCCCGGTGTTCACCACGCGCGTACCGGAAAGGGCCGGAGCGGCCGCGAGGAAGCGGACGTAGCCGTCGCCGAGACCGTCCGGATCGTCGCGCCGGCCGCAGTCGGTGACGCTGTCGCCGGTGAAAACAACTGTCGATGAATCGGTCATCTGCTGCCTCCGGGTTTCGAGTCGGGCCGTGCCGGGTGTCGGAGTTTGCCGCACCAGGCGACGACCCGACATCCGCTCTTGACATTGCAAACTTAAGCGACTTAATAATGGCCCGGTCAACGGTGAATCTCGCGCTGTGCTGGGGATGCGCGGGGATCCGCGCCTGCTCGCCGCCTGCCCGCGGCGTCGAATATCGAGGGATTTGCTGATGTTGAACCTGTTCGCAGGCCGGGGCCGTCGCCTCGGCGCCGCGGTGGCCGCGTCCGCCGCGCTCGCGCTCGCCATCTCGGGGTGTTCCGGCGGTGGCGGCAAGAAGTCCACCGGCAATGCCGCCGACAGCTCGATCACCATCTTCAACGGGGCGACCGGCACCATTGTGGAGCAGTGGAATCCGTTCATCCCGAACTTCCTGCAGCCCACCGAGGGCCTCATCTACGAGCCGCTCTACTGGTACAACTTCGCGAGCAACGCGGAGCCGCAGCCGGTTCTCGCCACCGCGTACTCGTGGGACGCCACCGGCAAGGTCCTCACCATCACCACCCGTGAGGGCGTGAAGTGGTCGGACGGGCAGCCGTTCACCGCCAAGGACGTGGCGTACACCTTCGACCTGATCAAGCGGACGCCGGAGATCAACGCGGGCGCCCTCAAGATCGTCTCTTCCGAGGCGAAGGACGACAAGACCGCGGTGCTCACCTTCGAGAAGCCGTCCTTCACCGACGAGGCGAGCATCGTCGGCAACACGCCGATCGTCCCCGAGCACGTCTGGTCGACGATCTCCGACCCGAAGACGTCGATCAACCCGAACCCGGTCGGCACCGGCCCGTACAAGCTCAAGCAGTTCTCCGCGCAGAGCTACGTCATGGAGAAGAACCCGAACTACTGGCAGGCCGGCAAGCCGCAGATCCAGAACATCCGCTACATCGCGCTGGCCACCGCCGACGCCGCGAGCGCCGCGCTCACCGCCGGTCAGGTCGACTGGATGAGCTCCTTCCTGCCCGGTCTGGATCAACTGATCAAGAACCAGAAGAATTTGACGTACGTCAACACGCCCGCTCTCACCGCATCGATCTTCACGTGTGCCGACACCTCCTACGGCTGTAAGGGCCCGCAGACCGATCCCGCGGTCCGCCAGGCGATCTACTGGGCGATCAACCGGGACCAGCTGAACAAGCTCGCCGGAGGAGGCTTCGCCGAGACCGCGTCGCCGACCCTGCTCCTGCCCGAGCGCGACAAGGACTGGATCGCCGACCCGGCCAACCTGACCACCCCGGGCGGCCCGGACGTCGCCAAGGCGAACCAGATCCTGGACGCGGCCGGCTGGGTCAAGGGCAGTGACGGCATCCGGGCCAAGGGCGGCGAGAAGCTCTCGCTGACCATCCAGACGGTGACCGGCTGGAGCGACTTCATCTCGCTCAACGACGCGATGGCCCAGCAGCTCAAGGAGGTCGGCATCGAGCTCAAGCCGACCCAGCTCGCCTGGCAGGAGTGGAACACCAACGAGGTGCAGGGCAAGTTCCAGCTCTCGCTCGACTCGATCGGCCTGGGCGCCTCCACCAACCCGTACTTCACCTACCTGAAGTACTCCTCGACCACCACCGCCAAGGTCGGCACGGCGGCGGGGCTGAGCGGCAACTACGCGCGGTACAAGAACGCCACGGTGGACGCGGCGGTCGCGGTCGCGGCGGGCACCAACGACGAGGCGCTCCAGAAGCAGCAGTACACGATCATCCAGCAGGAGATCGTCAAGGACCTGCCGTACATCCCGATCTACATCAACTCGATGCTCACCGAGTTCAGCACCGCGAACGCCACCGGCTGGCCCACCAACGACAACAAGTACGCGCTCCCGGCCACCTGGAAGAACTGGGACAACGGCGTGGTGCTGACCAACCTCGTACCGGCGAAGTAGGGCGGGACGGGCCGTGCGCTACCTGCTCCGCAAGCTGGGGTTCTACCTGGTCGCCCTCTGGGCGGCGCTGACGGTGAACTTCTTCGTTCCGCGCCTGATGCCCGGCGACCCGGTCGAGATCCTGCTCTCGAAGCTGGGACAGCACGGCCCGGTCACCCCGGAGATGCGGGCCTCGATGGAGGCCCTGCTCGGCACGAACACCGGCGAGCCGCTCTGGTCGCAGTACCTCGACTACCTGGGCAACCTGGTGCACGGGGACCTGGGCACCTCGGTGGTCTTCTACCCGGCCCCGGTCACGTCGATCATCGAGCAGACCCTGCCCTGGACGATCGGCCTGATCGGGCTCGCCGCGATCATCTCGTTCCTGGCCGGCGTCGGTCTCGGCACCCTCGCCGGCTGGAAGCGGGGCTCCTGGCTGGACAACCTCATCCCGGTCACCACCATGTTCCAGTCGGTGCCGTACTTCTGGCTGGCGCTGATCCTGCTCTTCGCGTTCGGCAGCGTCTGGCCGCTCTTCCCGCTCAACGGCGGGTACGACGTCTACAACGTGGAGCCCGGCTGGAACGGCGCCTTCCTCGGCTCGGTCCTCTACTACGGCACGCTGCCCGCGCTGACCATCGTGATCGCCTCGGTCGGCGGCTGGATGCTCGGCATGCGCAACATGATGGTCTCCACGCTCTCCGAGGACTACATGCTCACCGCCGAGGCGAAGGGCCTGCGACCGGGAAGGATCATGCGACGGTACGCCGCCCGCAACGCCGTCCTCCCGTCCATCTCGGGTTTCGCGATCTCGCTCGGCTTCGTGGTCGCCGGGTCGATCGTCACCGAGGCGGTCTTCTCCTACCCCGGCATCGGCTCCGCGCTCCTGCAGTCCGTCGGGGGCAACGACTACGCCCTCATGCAGGGCATCTTCCTGGTCATCACGCTCTCCGTGCTCGGGGCCAACCTCCTGGTGGACCTCCTGTACTCGGTGATCGATCCGCGTACGAGAGCAAGGGGTTGATCGTGGTTTCCAAGTTGAGAGTCGGCCTGGTCATCGCCGGCGCGATCCTGCTCTTCGCAGTGATCGGCCCGTTCGTCACGCAGGACCCGCGACTGGTGAACGATATCGGTCTGGCGGGCCCGAGCGCCGATCACTGGCTCGGCACCACGCAGACCGGTCAGGACGTCCTGGCCCAGCTGGCGCACGGCACCCGCGGCTCGCTGATCGTGGGCGCGGTGGTCGGCCTGCTCACTCTGATCCTCTCCGCGTTCTTCGGCGTGGTCGGCGCGTACGCGGGCGGCTGGGTCGACGAGGCGTTCTCCCTGTTCACCAACGTCATGCTGGTCATTCCCGGTCTGCCGCTGGTCATCGTGATCTCCAGCTACGTCCCGGACAAGAGCATCTGGCTGGTCTCGGTCGTCCTGGCGATCACCAGCTGGGCGGCCTCCGCCCGGGTGCTGCGCGGCTACACGCTGAGCCTGCGCAACCGCGACTACGTGCTCGCCTCCCAGGTGGCCGGCGAGAAGCGCTGGCGGATCCTGACCGTCGAGATCCTGCCCAACCTGATCCCGCTGCTCGCGTCACAAACGGTCTTCGCGGTCATCTTCGCCATTCTCGGCGAGGCCGGCCTCTCGTACCTGGGCCTCGGCGCGAGCGGCTCGTTCACCTGGGGAACCATGCTCTACTTCGCCCAGAACGGCCTGGCCCTGCGCCTCGGCGCGTGGTGGTGGTTCGTCCCTCCGGGCCTGATGCTGGCCCTCTTCGGCGCCGCTCTCTCCCTGGTCAACTTCTCGATCGACGAGATCATCAACCCGAAGCTGCGTGACCAGACACGGTCGGCCCGCAAGGGCTGGCGCATGTCCCGCGAGCAGCTCTCCACCGCGAAGGAGGCGACCCTGTGACCGGCACGGCAGCTCTCCCCGGCGACGGTGGTGGCACGGCGGCTTTCTCTGATGGCGACGGTGGTGGCACGGCTTTCTCCGATGGCGGTGGAGGTGGCGCGGCTTTCTCCGATGGCGGTGGAGGTGGCACGGCGAGTCGCCGCGGCGGCGGCGCCGTCCTGTCCATCGAGGACTTCAGCGTGGACTATCTCGTCGACCCGGTCGTCCACGCGGTCAAGAACGTGAGCCTGGAGCTGCAGCGCGGCGAGGTGCTGGGTCTGGCGGGCGAGAGCGGTTGCGGCAAGAGCACTCTGGCGTACGGCATCGTCCGCCTGCTCAAGCCCCCCGCCGCGATCACTTCCGGTCGCGCGGTCTTTCACGGGCCGGACGGCTCGCAGATCGACTGGGGCGAGCTGCACGCCGACGACCTCCGGGCCAACCGCTGGGAGAAGATCTCGATGGTCTTCCAGGGCGCGATGAACTCCCTCAACCCGGTGATCTCGATCCGCGACCAGTTCGAGGACGTCTTCACCACCCACCGCCCGTCGATGACCCGCAAACAACGCCGCGAGCGCTGCGGCGACCTGCTGGAACGCGTCGGCGTCGACCGCAAGCGCCTGACCGCGTACCCGCACGAGCTCTCCGGCGGCATGCGCCAGCGCGTCATGATCGCCATGGCGATGGCCCTGGAACCGCACATCATGATCATGGACGAGCCGACCACCGCACTCGACGTCGTCGTCCAGCGCGAGATCCTCCGTGAGATCAGCCGCCTCCGCGACGAACTCGGCTTCGCCGTCATCTTCATCACCCACGACCTGCCACTCCTCCTGGAGATCAGCGACCGCATCGCCGTGATGCGCCACGGCGAGATCGTCGAACTGGGCGCCGCCGCCGCGCTCTACACGAACCCGCGCCACGAGTACACCCGCCAGCTCCTCGCCTCCTTCCCCAGCCTCACCGGCGACCGCGGCTCCTTCATCCGCGGCGCCGTCGACGACCGCCTGCTGGCTCTGGACCAGATCACCACCGACCCGCTTCCGCCCGCGGCGTCTCCGCCCGGCCCGTCCGGCACGCCTGCGGCTTCCTCGTCCGGCACGCCTGCGGCTTCCTCGTCCGGCACGCCTGCGGCTTCCTCGTCCGGCACGGTCGAGGCTGAAGCGCTCCCCGCCGGGAAGGAGCCGTCGTGACCACCCTCGAAGTGCGTTCGCTGCGCAAGGACTACCGCCTACGGGACGGGCTGCGGACATCCACGCTCCGCGCGGTCGACGACGTCGGCTTCACCCTCGACCACGGCCGCACGATCGCCCTCGTCGGTCAGAGCGGCAGTGGCAAGTCCACCGTCGCGAAACTACTGCTCCAGCTCGAACGCCCCACCTCCGGTTCGATCCTCCTCGACGGCGAGCCGGTCGCCCGCCGCGGTTCCGGTCTGCGGCGCTACCGCCGTACCGTCCAGATGGTCTTCCAGGACCCGTTCGCCTCCCTCAACCCGTACCACACCATCGGTCACCACCTGGCCCGCCCGATCCGCCTGCACCACCCCGCGATGACCGACGCCGAGGTCACCCGGCGCGTCCACGAACTGCTGGAACGCGTCCGGCTCACCCCCACCGCCACGGTCGCCGCCCGCCGCCCGCACGAGCTCTCCGGCGGTCAGCGCCAGCGCGTCGCCATCGCCCGCGCCCTCGCTCCCGAGCCCGGCGTCCTGATCGCCGACGAGCCCGTCTCCATGCTCGACGTCTCCATCCGTCTCGGCGTCCTCAACCTGCTGGCCACCCTCCAGCGCGAGGAGGACCTCGGCGTCCTCTACATCACCCACGACCTGGCCACGGCACGCCACTTCTCCGACGAGATCCTGGTGATGTACCGCGGCTCCATCGTCGAACGCGGCCCCGCCGACGACGTGATCCTCACCCCACAGCACCCGTACACCAAGACCCTGGCCGAGGCCGCACCCAACCCCGAGCGCCGGATCAGCGAGCTCCGCTCACCCTCCTGACCCCCTCTCCCGTACGTCCCACGTCCTCCCGCACGTCCCACGTCCTCCCGTACGTGTCCCGCCTCCTCCCGTGTGCCGCACCTCCTCCCGTCCGTCCCGCTTCCTCCCCTCCTCCCGTGTGCCGCACCTCCTCCTCGAAAGCGTGACCTCTGGACACCACGCCGTACCGTTGGTGTCCAGAGTTCCCGCAGGTGAGGAGTGCATCGATGGGCTTCGTCAAGCGAATGTTCCTGTCCATGGTCGCGTCGAACCTGGAACGCCGCGCCCACCACTCCCGCAACCCTCTGGTCCACAGCATGCTGCGCGAGGTGAACCATAAACTCGGCCGCCACCCGGGTTATCCAGGCGGGGGCCACCCCTACCCCGGCGGCTACCAGCCCCCGCACTACGGCCCGGCCTACCACCACGGCCCGGCCTTCCACGGGCACTACCGTCACCACGGCCACTATCGTCACCACGGCCATTACCGCCGCCGCTTCTGGTGACCCGCCGCCGCGACGTTCTCACGCGCTAAGCTGGTGTTCGGCCGCCCGCAGCACCACCGACTCCGTGTGGCCGATGACGCCCTACAACGGGGGCAGGCCCCGCACCTCCGCTCAGCCCACAACGGCCACTCGGCCAACAGCGCTCGGCTCTCAGCGGCGGCCCGGCCCACAGCGCTCAAGCCTGTCTCTCAGCGGCGGCTCGACCCACAGCGCTCAAGCCTGGCCCGCAGCGGCGGCCCGGTTCACAGCGCTCGGCCCGCAGCGGCGGCCTGGCCAGCAGCGGCGGCCGACCCGACAAGGCGACCCCGACCGTCCCGGGGCCATCCGCCAGTGGCCGACCATCCTGCTCGGTGTGCATATTCTCAGCACGGCGGTGTTCGCCGTTCGCGTGGGCGAGACGGCGGGGCGGCACGGATCCACCATGAGCGACCGTGTCCTCGCGCAGCCCTCAGGAGGGCGGCACGAGCACTCAGTCGCCGAATGTGTCCTCTCCCCGCCCCGATTCACGCCGATCGTGTGCTGCTGATGCCCTTTCGCGCTCCGTAGCGCCCCTGCCGATCCGATCGTGTGCGTGTGCCGCCGTGCCAGCGCTGATTGTGTGCGTGTGCCGCCCCTCAACACCGGCCGGCCAGTGTCAGCGTGCCGAGGGCCGGGCGGCGCCGCGGGCGGGAGCGCAGGTGGAGTGGCGAATGGGAGGGTGGGCGGGGCAGGCGGGAGGGCGGGGCAGGCGCTGGGGCGGGCGGCGCGGTGTGGTCGTTATCGGGTGGTCGGCGTGGCCGGGATCGGCAGTGGGGAGATCGGTTTGGTGACGCCGAAGGCGAACGTGGTCTGGATCGAGGAGAGCGACGGGATGGCGCGCAGGCTGGTGCGCAGCAGTTGTTCGTAGGAGGCGAACGACGCGACCGTGATCTTCAGCAGGTAGTCCTGGTCGCCGGCGAGCAGGTATGCCTCGACCACCTCCGGGATCTTCCGGATCTCCGCCTCGACCCGGTCCACGATCTCGCGGCCGTGCGACTCCAGCGTGAGCCGCGCGAACGCCGTGATCGCGAGGCCGACCGCGTCCTGGTCGACGACCGCGCGGTATCCGGTGATCACCCCGGCCTCCTCCAGCATCCGGACCCGCCGCAGACAGGGGGAGGGGGAGAGCCCGACCCGGTCGGCCAGATCCTGGTTGCTCAGCCGCCCGTCCCGCTGCAATTCCAGCAGGATCCGGCGGTCGATGTCGTCCAAGGGCTTCACGGTGGCAGATTATGCCAACAGGGGGCCTCCCTGCGCATGATTTAGCAATCGCCTGCCCCGCCGGTCTGCCTACTGTTGCGAAGCGTGAAGAGAACAGCGGGCCTGGTCGCGATGGCCGTCACGGTCGTCGTGTGGGCCGGATTCGCGCTCAGCATCCGGGGCATCGGGGCGTCCAGCCTGACCACGGCGGACGCCGCGCTGATCCGTTTCGGGCTCCCGGTGGTGCTGCTCAGTCCGTGGATCCCGCGTACGCTGCGGGCCCTGCGCACCGAGCGCCCGCTGGTCGCCGGGGCGGTCTGTCTCGGCGCGGGCCTGCCCTATTTTCTCGTCGCGGCCCTCGGCGGACGGCTGACCAGCGCGGCCCTGGTCGGCATGGTGATCCCCGGCAGCGTCCCGGTCTTCGTCACGCTGATGACCCGGACCCGTCCGGTGCGGGCGGCGGCCCTCGCGATGATCGTCACCGGCGCGGGTGTCGCCGCCTGGTCCGGCGGCCCGGGTGTCCTCGTACTGCTGCTGGCCGGTCTGATCTGGAGCGTCTACACGGTCGGCCTGCGCGCCACCGGGCTCGACCCGATCGGCGCCGCACTTCTGGTCTGCGCGCCGTCCGCCCTGGTCACCGCGCTTCTCCTGGTGACCGGGACACTGCCGTCACACCTCGGCTCGGTAAGCCCGTCATACCTCGGCTCGGTAAGCCCGGCACACCTCGGCGCGGTACGCCCCGCGGACCTGCTCACCTACCTGGTGGTGCAGGGCGCCGGGGTGGGCGTGCTGGCGGCGCTCGCCTACGCGTACGCGATCCGGCACCTCGGCGGCCCCACCGCCGCCACGCTGGGCGCCGCCAGCCCGGTCCTCACCGCGCTCGCCGCGGTACCGCTCTTCGGTGAGCGGCTCACCGTGCACGACCTGGTCAGCCTCGCCCTCATCGTCGCGGGTGTGGTCACGTTCTCCGCGAAGGGTGCCACCCGCCATGATGATGACCCTGCCCCCACCGAAGACCGACGCGCTCTGGCGGCTCACCGCGGCCTGCGCGGCTGACCGGCGACCGGAGCGGCTCGACCTGGTCGTCGGCGTCTACCGGGACGACACCGGCGCCTCCCCGGTGATGCGCGCCGTGCACGAGGCCGAGCGGCGGCTGCTGGACCGGTCCCCGTCGAAGGAGTACACCGGGCTCTCCGGCGATCTCCGCTTCAACGCCGCGATGACCGAGTTGATCGTGGGCGACGCGGACCGCGTCACCGCGATCCAGACGGTGGCCGGCACGGGTGCGCTCCGGCTGCTCGCGGAGTTCCTGGCGACCACCGGATCGGCGTCGGTCACCGGAGCGGAGCGGACCGTCCATCTCGGCGTCCCCGCGTACGCCAACCACGCGGCGATCCTCGCCGCCGCCGGCCTGCGCGTCCGCGAGTATCCGGTGGCCGCGGCCGTCGAGGCGGCCCGTACCGCCGCGCCCGGTGACGTCCTGCTGCTGCAGGGGTGCTGCCACAACCCTACCGGGACGAGTATGCCGGTCGAGCTCTGGGCGGAGCTGGGCGCGATCCTCGCCGCGCGGGGCGTGGTCCCCTTCGTGGATCAGGCGTACTTCGGGCTCGGCGACGGGCTCGACGCGGACCTCGCGGGTATGCGGGTGCTGCTGCGCGCCGTGCCGGCCGCGGTCGTGGCGGTGAGCGCGTCCAAGGCGTGGGGCCTCTACAACGAGCGGACCGGCTGCGCCCTGGTGCTGACCGAGTCCGGCGGGGATCACGTCCGGGCGGCGCTGGAGTCGATCGCCCGCGCGAGCTACTCGCAGCCGCCGGCGCACGGCGCCCTGATCGTCGAGGAGATCCTCACCGATCCGGCGCTGACCGCCTGCTGGCGCGCGGAGCTGGACGGGATGCGTACCCGGCTGGACCGGCTGCGCGGCGAGCTGGCCGCCGGCCTGCCGCCGGAGTGGGCGCTGACGGAGCAGCGGGGGATGTTCCTGCGCCTGCCGCTCGGCCCGGCGGCGATGGAGCGGCTCCGCGCCGAGCACGCGATCTACGGCCTCCCGTCGGGCCGGATCAACCTGGCGGGCATCCCGTCGGGCCGGGTTCAGGAGGTCGCGGCCGCGGTGAACGCCATCACGAGCCCGCAGCGGGGGCTGCCGTCCCGGGTGAGCCCGAGCGACGGCAGGCCCGCCACCTCCACCCGGAAACCGGCCGCGACGAGATCGGCACGGAGCGCGGAGAACGGGGTGGTCCGGTAGTACATGACGAACGGCGGGTGCCAGAGGGCGTTGCGGACCCGCATCGCCACGTCGAAGCCGAGCGCGGCCCAGTGCGCCGGCGAGGTCGGCGGGGCCGGCGCGGGGACCGGGAAGGCGAACAGCCCGCCGGGCCGCAGTGCCCGGTGGACACCGGCGAAGACCGCGGGCCGTTCCGAGGGGAGGAAGTGGCCGAGCGCCCCGAAGGTCACCGCAAGATCGAATTCCCGATCGAAACCGAGCTCCCGTACGTCGGTCCGCACCAGGTCGGCGCCGGGATGCCCGGCTCGGGCCCGGGAGAGCATCCCGGCGCTGAAGTCGGCACCCGCCACCCGTCCCGCACACACCGCCCGGAGCACGCCGAGGCCCGCTCCCGTCCCGCAGCACACGTCGAGTCCCGCCCCGAACGGGCCGCGCGCGCCGAGCGCCTCCGCCGTGGCGTCGAGGATGCTCCGGGGCGTACGGAAAGGGGTGTCGTCGAATTTCGGGGCGAGCAGGTCGTAGCCGTGCTCGACCGAGGAGAGGGCCTGGACGGCCAGTTCGCGCAGCGTCGGTCCGTGGGGCGAGAACATCCCGGCAGGATATCGCCCCCTCAGGCCCGTAGGTGGGACTGCAGGACCAGGGCCGCGGCACCGGTCGCCGAGGCGGCCGCGGCGGCCGTCGACACGGTGACCGTCACGTCGCGGTGCCAGGTGCGGGCGTCGGCGGCGGCGATCCGGCGCATGATCGCCGGGCCGTAGATGGCCGACGCGGCGGCGAAGCCCGGTCCGGTCAGCACCACCAGGTCGATGTCGAGCAGGTTGACCACCGACTCGGCGGCGGCTGCCACGTAGCGGGCCGAGTCCTCCAGCAGTGCCCGGCAGGCCGGGGCGCCCGCGCGCGCGGCCCGGGCCACCGCGGCGAACTCGGCGGCGACGCTGCGCAGCGGCTGGGCGGGGTCCAGGCCCGCCTCGGCGGTCGCCGTGGTCGAGGCGCGGGCGGCGGTGACCACCGTACGGGGACCGGCCAGCGCCTCCAGGCAGCCGTGGCTCCCGCACCAGCATTCCGGGCCGTCCACCTGGAGGCAGAGGTGCCCGAACTCGCCGGCGCTGGCGTGCCCGCCCCGCATCGCCCGGCCCTCGACCACGATGCCCGCGCCGAGGCCGCCGCTCATGTAGAGGGCGGCGAAGGCACGGTCCGGCCCGACCCGGGCCACCCAGTACTCGCCGACCGCGGCGGCGGTGGCGTCGTTCTCGACCAGGACCGGCCAGCCGGTGGTCTCGGTGAGCCGGGCGGCCAGGTCGTCGCCGCGCCAGCCGTTGAGCCGGCGCGGGGTGTCGCTGTGCGGGCCGGGCCAGACGATGCCCACCCCGAGGCAGCGGGCCGGGTCGACGCCCGAACCGGCGAGCAGCGTGTCCACGTCGGCGACCAGGTCGCGCAGCACGGACGCCTGATCCGATTCGGACGGGGCGGGGCGGGCCAGCCGCGAGATGACGCCGCCGGTCTGGCCGGTCAGCACGTAGGTGGTGGTGTCCTCGTCCAGGTGGACGCCGACCGAGAGGCGCGCCGCCGGGTCCAGGCGGAGCAGCGTCCGGGGTTTGCCGCCGGTGGGGGTACGCCCGGTCTCCACGACCAGGCCCTCCTCCAGCAGGCGCCGTACGGTCATCGAGACCGCCGCCTCGGTGAGCCCGGTCATCCGGGCCAGCTCCACCCGGCTGAGCGGCTCGGAGGCACGGATCGCGTCGAGGATGCTCTCCCGGGCGCCGGGCCGTCGTCCCCGGCCGGGGCGCCCCGCCGGCGCGGCCGCGCCGACCGCTTCCTTCACCTGGTCACCCTTCCGATGTCCGAACCCGAGAACCCCGGCCCGGCCGGATCGGCCGGCACGGCGGGGGCGTCACCGGTGGGGAGGGCGGAGACGCGGACGAGGAGGACACGGTCCGGATAGAGCACCGGGAGCCGGAGGCCGGCATTCCCGAGTGTCACTCCGTGCAGGTGGACCCCCCGAGGCGTGCACCAGGGTAACGCAGCGCCCCAGGCCGCGGCGTTGCCGTCGGGAACGTCACCCGGGGGTTGCGGGCGTACGTGATAGACGCGGTCCGGATCGAGGCCGGGCAGGGTGACCGTGCCCGGGGGATAGGAGGCGCTCGTCCCGGTGGAGATCAGCGCGTACAGCGCCTCGGACCGGTCCTGCGCGACCACGCCGGTGACCGCGAAGGCCGGATCCGCCACGTCCGCGTGCACCAGCGTGCCGGTGTGCAGCAGCGGCCGCAGCTCCTTGTAGAGCGCCACCCACGCGGCCAGTTCGGTGAGGTCCGCGTCCGGTGCGGTGAGGTCCCACTCGATGCCCAGGTGACCGAGGATGGCCGTGCCGGCGCGCATCGACAGGGGCAGCGTGCGGTGGGTGGTGTGCGAGGCCGGGGCGCCGATGTGCGAGCCGATCAGCTCCAGGGGTACGAGCAGACTGGTCCACCGCTGGATCGGGACGCGCTCGTGCGCGTCGATGCAGTCGGACGCCCAGATCCGGTCGGTCCGTTCGAGGATCTCCAGGTCCACCCGGCCGCCGCCGGACGAGCACGACTCGATCTCCACGCGCGGGTGCCGGGCGCGCAGCTCGTCCAGCAGGCGGTAGACCGCCAGCGTCTGATCGTGCACACCGGCGCGCCCGCTCGCCGGATGGCCGGCCTCGACCAGGTCGCGGTTGTGATCCCATTTCAGGTACGCGATGTCGTGGTCGGTCAGCAGCGCGTCCAGCCGCTTCAGGATGTGATCGAAGGCGGCCGGATTGGCGAGATCGAGGACCTGCTGACTGCGCGCCGTCCGGGGCTGCCGCGCGCCGGTCGCCATGATCCAGTCCGGGTGGGCGCGGGCCAGCTCGGAGTCCGGGTTGATCATCTCGGGCTCGACCCAGAGGCCGAACTCCATGCCGAGCCCGCGGACCACGGCGATCAGCGGGGTGAGCCCGTCCGGCCACACGTCCGGGGAGACGGTCCAGTCGCCGAGGCCCGAGGTGTCGTCGCGACGGGAGCCGAACCAGCCGTCGTCCAGCACGAACCGCTCGGCGCCGACGGTGGCCGCGGCCCCGGCGAGCGCGGTCAGCCTCTCCAGCGACTGATCGAAATAGACCGCCTCCCACGTGTTCACCACCACCGGGCGGGGCGACGAGGGATGGTGCGGGCGGGCGCGCAGCATGGTGTGGAAGCGCGCCGACAGGCCGTCCAGGCCGGTTGCCGAATACCCGGCGTACAGGAGAGGGGTCTGATAGGTCTGTCCCTGGGCGAGGCCGACCTCGCCGGGCAGCAGAAGCTCTCCGCCGCCGATGGCGGAATGCCCGTGATAGGTGCGTTCGGCGATGCTGCGCGCGCCGCCGGAGAACGCCGTGTGCAGCGCCCAGACCTCGCCGTGCCGATTGCCGAAGCCCGCGGTGCCGGCGCAGAGCAGGAAGGCGCTGTCGTATCCGGTCCGGCCGGTACGGTTCTCCCGGACGCGCATGCCGTGCGTGAACGCGGTCCGCTGCGGTTGACGTTCGCGCAGGTGGTGACCGGTGAAGTCGAGCAGTTCGGCGGTGCGCTCGGGCACCGGGAGCAGGAGTGCGAGATGCTCGAGCCAGTACGTCCCGGGTCCGTTGTTGGTCAGCGCCGCCCGGCCGCGCAGGATCCCGGCCGGGAGCAGCTCGAGCGTGATGGTCAGCTCCAGCTTCGCGACGGGATCAACCGCGCTGATGCGTACGCCGGCGGCCCCGTGCCGAACCTCGGAGCATGCAAAAGCGGTCGCCCAGTCCCGGCCCTCGCGATGTCCGGCGATCCCCGGGTACCCGAGCCAGCCGGACGACTGCTCGGGCACGAGCGACACGCCCACCGGCCCGTCCACCGAGAACCCGATCGGCTGCGGTGCGACCGCCGTGCCGAGGTCGCCGATCTCCGGCAGTGCGGCGCCCCAGTACACGACCACGGGCAGGCCGGGGCCGGAGCGGTCGAGCACGAGGCTCACCCCGCCGGCGCTCAGATGGATCGGATCCGGGGCCATCCGCGACTCCCTTAACCAGCGTTGACGGGCTTCGTTCAGTTGCTTAAGAATGTACCCGCCCCCGCTGTTTCGGGGCTACGACGGGAGTCACGCCAATGATCAAGACCGACCTCCACGAGGGCTGGACCGTGCGCGCCGCCGGTGGGCCGGTGCCGGCGGAGATCGCCGACGAGACGGTGCCCGCGACCGTCCCCGGCACGGTGCACACCGACCTGCTCGACGCCGAGCTCATCCCGGACCCGTATCTCGGCGAGAACGAGACCGTGCTCGCGTGGTTCCACCGGTCGGCCTGGCTCTACGAGACGACCGTCGACCTCGCCCCGGCCGCCCCGGACGAGCGCGTCGACCTGGTCTTCGACGGCCTCGACACGGTCGCCGTGATCTCCCTGGACGGCGCCGAGCTCGGCCGGACCGCCAACATGCACCGCGGCTACCGGTTCGACGTGCGCTCGCAGGAGGGCCGCCGGCCGCTCACGGTCCGGTTCGACTCGGCCCTCGAGTACGCCGAACGGATCCAGGAGCTGATCGGCGAGCGGCCCCGCCCGTACCCGCACCCGTTCAACGCGGTCCGGAAGATGGCCTGCTCCTTCGGCTGGGACTGGGGGCCGGACCTGCAGACCGCCGGCATCTGGAAGCCGGTCCGGCTGGAGCGCTGGCGTGTCGCCCGGCTCGCGTCGGTCCGTCCGCTGGCCACGCTGGACGGTGCGACGGGCCTGTTGACCGTGCACGTGGAGGTGGAGCGCTCCGGCCTGACCCCCGACGCGGAGTTGACCGTCGAGGTGAGGTTGGGGGAGGTCGCTGCCCAGCTTTCTCTGTCGTCAGGCGATGTTTCCGGCATGTTGGAAACATCCGTGCCGAACGCCCCCATCTGGTGGCCGGTCGGGTTCGGCGACCAGCCGCTGATCCCGCTCACCGTGAGCCTGCGTGCCGCTGCCGGGGACGAACTGGACACTTACACCACCCGGGTCGGCTTCCGGACGATCGCCCTGGACGAGACGCCCGACGAGGTCGGCAGCGCGTTCACCCTGGTCGTGAACGGACAGCCGATCTTCGTCCGCGGTCTCAACTGGATCCCCGAGGACCACCTGCTCACCCGGCTCACCCGGGACCGGATCGCCGCCGCCGTCGACCGCGCCGTCGAGGCCAACGCCAACCTGCTGCGGATCTGGGGCGGCGGGATCTACGAGAGCGACGACTTCTACGACGTCTGCGACGAGCGCGGCGTGCTGGTCTGGCAGGACTTCCCGCTCGCCTGCGCCGCGTACGCCGAGGAGGACCCGATCCGCGCGGAGATCCTCGCCGAGGCCCGGGAGAACATCACCCGCCTCACCCCGCACCCCTCGCTGGCGCTCTGGAACGGCGGCAACGAGAACATCTGGGGCCACGAGGACTGGAAGTGGAAGGCCGAGCTCAAGGGCGCCACCTGGGGAGCCGGGTACTACTACGAGGACTTCCCGGCACTGCTCGCCGAGCTGGACCCCACCCGGCCGTACCACCCGGGCAGCCCGTCCAGCCCGGGGCACGACCCCGAGGTCGTCCACCCCAACGACGACCGGTTCGGCACGCGGCACGAGTGGGAGGCCTGGAACCGGCAGGACTACACGTACCACGCGAACTTCGTGCCGCGCTTCTGCTCCGAGTTCGGCTGGCAGGCGCCCCCGACCCTGGCCACGCTCGCCGAGACCATGCTGCCGGAGGATTTCGATCAGGACTCGCCGGTCTTCCTGCTGCACCAGAAGGCCCAGGACGGCAACGGCAAGCTGAACGCGGGCCTCGCCCATCACATGCGGGTGCCGGCCGATTTCGACGCGTGGCACTGGGCTACCCAGCTCAATCAGGCGCGCGCCACCGCGTACGCCGTCACCCACCTGCGCGGTCACGCCCCGCGCACCATGGGCAGCATCATCTGGCAGCTCAACGACTGCTGGCCGGTCACCTCGTGGTCCGTCGTGGACGGCGCCGGCCGCCGCAAACCCGCCTGGTACGCCCTCCGCCGCGTCTACGCGCCGCGCCTGCTGGCCTTCCGGGAGACGGCGAACGGTCCGGAACTGATCGCGATCAACGACACCGCCGAGCCGTGGCGCGCGCCCGCCGGCCTCTCCCGCCTCACCTTCTCGGGTACGCGCATCGTGTCCGAGGACGTCGTGCTCGACGTCGCGCCCCGCGCCGTGCAGGCCATCCCCCTCTCCGCCGGGCTGACCGGGGTGGGCGACCCGTCCCGCGAGGTCCTGGTCGCCGACGCCGACGGGCTGCGCGCCACCCACCTGTTCGCCGAGGACGTGGCGCTCGCCTACGATCCGGACCCGCTCGACGCTGACATCACGCCGGTCGAGGGCGGATACTCGATCACCGTGACCGCCACCACATTCGTTCGCGACGTCGCCCTGCTCGCCGACCGCGCCGACCCGGACGCGGCCCCCGATGACATGCTGATCGACCTGCTTCCGGGCGAGGAACACACCTTCCTGGTACGCACGAAGCCCGTCCCCGACCCGTCGGTGTTCGCCTCACCCGGGGTGCTGCGCTCGGCGAACGCGCTGGCCGGGCCGAGGTAACCGGGATGGCCGGCGGGCTGATCGGGCTGGTGCTGACCGGCAGCGCGGCGCGTGTCGGGGTGGAGCCGTTCTTCATGGAGCTCATCGCGGGCATGGAGGAGGCGCTCGCCCCGACCGGGTCGACCGTGCTGCTGCTGGTCGTGCCGGACCTCCCGGCCGAGCTGGCCACCTACGCGCGGTGGGCGCAGGACCACACCGTGGCGGCGGTCGTCCTGGTCAACCTGGTCCACGACGACGTACGGCCGTCCCGGGTCGCGGCGCTGGGCCTCCCGGCGGTGCTGGCCGGCCGGCACCCCGGGGCCTTCCACAAGGTGATCACCGACGACGCCGGGGCGATGGCCACCGCGATCGCGACGCTCGGCGGACTCGGGCACCGGGTGGTCGGCCGGGTCAGCGGCCCCGCCGACCTGGTGCACACCGCCGTGCGGACCGCGGCGATCCGCTCGGCCGCCGCCGAGCGCGGCATCCGGGTCCGGATCGTCGAGGGCGACTACAGTGCCGAGGCGGGCGTCCGCGGACTGCGCGACCTGCTCGGCGCCGAGCCCACCCCGACCGCGATAGTCTTCGACAACGACGTGATGGCGGTCGCCGCCGAGCAGGAGCTGATCCGCGCGGGCATCCCGGTCCCCGGCCGGATCAGCCTGCTGGCCTGCGACGACTCCCCGCTCTGCGAGCTGGCCGTGCCACCCCTCTCGGCGCTCAGCACCGACGTCCACGAGCACGGCCTCACCCTCGGCCACGCCGTGCTCACCCGGTTGGCCGGCGACGCTGGTGCGGGCGAGCATCCGGGCCCACGGATCAGCGTCCGCGAGCGCGCGAGCACCGGCCCCGCCCCGTCCTGAGCGCCGGTCGGTTCGCGCCGAAGCAGCCGGAGATGACCGGCTGGAGAACGCCGCGTTACGCCATTTGCCGCTACAGACACGTGACGGAATCCTCACACTGAGCAACTTCCCAGCTCCCGCGCTGTGTCGGATGCCCGTCTTCCCGGCGGTCTGGGTGATCGACAAGACAGTGACGATGATGGTTCTACGGGGTTGGCGCCACGGGGTGGGGGACGGCTGCGCGGGGGTGGGATCCGATGGTGATGGTTCTGATGGTGGCCGCGGTCGGCCTGACGATCTCGGCCGGGCTGATCATCTGGCCGAGGCTGAGCGACTGGCGTGACCGCCGTGCCGTGCCCGAGCCCGTCGCACCGCCCCGGGTCGGCCGCTTTCCGCTCCCCCCGTTCAGTCTCGAGGGCGTCCTCACCGCCCAGCTCCTGACCGGCGAGATCAGCCGCCGCCAGTACATTCGCGCCCTGGAGAACCTGGCCGCCCGCGACGAGGAACGCAGCCCCCTCACCATCCCCCGCGACGACCGCTCCTGACCTCCTCCCGGCCGCTCCCGACCGCTCCCGACCGGTCCTCCCGGCCGGTCCTCCCGGTCCGTCAACGCCGCAGCACTGCGGGAGAGCGGCATTGTGGGAGAGCAGCACTGCGGGAGACGGGCGCTGCGTGCACACGAACGGCGCGGCTCGGGCGGCCCGTGCACACGAACGGCGCGGCCCGTGCACACGAACGGCGCGGCCCGGGCGGCGCGTGCACACGAACGGCGCGAGACGGGCGGTGCGTGCACACGATCAGCCGGGAATCGGGGCGGCGGGCGCACACGATGGCCGATCGTGTGCACGGGCAGCCCTCATGGCGGCTCGGGAAGGACTCGATCGGCGATCGCGGATCCCTACCGCCCCGCCAGTCCATGATCGTGAACTCGGACAGCCCCGTCGGCCCGGTCGTCCCGGAGGAGATGAGCGCGGGGTGGAAAGCTGGAACCCGACGAAGGGATGATCAATGGCGGAGATCGTGCTCATCCGGCACGGGCAGACCGAGTGGAGTGCGAACGGCCGGCACACCTCGTACACGGACCTGGAACTCACCGAGGAGGGCGAGCGGCAGGCCGGTGCCGTGCGGGACCGCCTGGCCGGGCGGACCTTCGCGGCCGTGCTGTCCAGCCCGCGCCGACGTGCGCTGCGCACCGCCGAGCTGGCCGGGCTGCACGTCACGGAGGTGACCGACGACCTGGCCGAGTGGAACTACGGCGAGTACGAGGGGATCACCACCGCGGAGATCCGGAAGACCCGCCCGGACTGGTCGCTGTGGCGCGACGGCTGCCCGGGCGGCGAGTCCCCGGACGAGGTGGCCGCCCGCCTGGACCGGGTGCTGAAGCGCGCCGCCGACCTCCTGTCCGCCGCCGACCTGTCCGCCGCCGACCCCCTGTCCGGCGGCGACGTGGCCCTGATCGCGCACGGCCATTCACTCCGGGTGGCCGGCGCCCGCTGGATCGGCCTCCCGCCCAGCGGCGGCAGCCTGCTCAAACTGGACACCGCCACGATCTCGGTGCTCGGCTTCGAGCACGCCACCGACCCCGTGATCGCCACCTGGAACGCCCGTTAGCCGCCGATCCCCGGCCGGCGCCCAGGAGCCGGCCGGCCCCCCGCGACACACCCCTGACACTTTCATGATCAACAATGGTGATGATCTTGGTGGCTGGTGTTCAGGGGTGTGTCGGCGGGCTTGAGTGACCTCTGGGTGCCAGCTTTCCCGACGTGGCTGGTGTTCAGGGGTCTCTCGGGCGCCTGAGACACCCCGGATCGCCAGCCGACGGGCGCGAGACACCCCGGATCGCCAGCCGACCGGCCTGAGGCGCCCCGTGAGTGCGCAGGACGCGGTCAGCCGGCCGGAAGCCGGTGGGAGCCGGTGGGAGCCGGTGGGGAGCGGGTGGGTCAGAAGTAGACCTCCTCGTGGGACTTGCGGTACTCGTGGATCTCGCTGAGGCGGCCGGTGGTGGCGAGGGCGGGCCAGGTCGGGTTGGCGAGCAGGATGCGGCCCAGTGCGACCAGGTCGAACTCGCCGGTGGCCAGGCCCTCGGCGAGCCGGTCGGCATGGGCGATCTCGCGGGTCAGGCCGACCGAGCCGACGGTGATCGAGGGCAGGCCGGTCAGGTGCCGGGCCCAGCCGGCCAGGTTGCGGTGGGAGCCGGGGAAGGCCGGTTCCCAGAAGCGCCGCTGCGAGGCGTGCAGCACGTCGGCGCCGGCCTCGGCGAACGCGGTCAGGATCGCGGCCAGCTCGTCCGGGGTCGCGGCGATGGCGGCGTCATGGGCACGTTCCTTGAACTGGGAGAACCGTACGATCAACGGGAACGAGGCCGGAAGCTGCGCACGGACCGCGCGGATCACCTCGGCCGGGAAGGCGGCGCGGGCCGCCGGGCCGCCGCCGAAGCGATCGGAGCGCCGGTTGGTGTGCGGCCAGAGGAACTCGTCGAGCAGGTAACCGTGCGCGGCGTGGAGCTCCACCGCGTCGAAGCCGGCCCGGACCGCCACCCGGGCGGACTCGGCGAACGCCCCGATCACGGTGTCCAGATCGGCTGTGGTCATCGCGCGGGTGCCCGGGTCCACGCCGGAGGGTGTCCACGCGGCCAGCCCGTCGACCGGCCGCCGCTCACCGCCGAGATGCCAGAGCTGGGCGGCGATCCGGCCACCGGCGGCGTGTACCTCATCGGTCACCCGTCGCCACCCGTCCTCGGCGGCACCGGGCGTCATCCGGGGCACGTCCGGCTCGTGGCCCGCGCTCGGATGCCCGACCAGCACCCCCTCGGTGACGATCAGCCCGAGCCCGGCCCGGCGCCGGTAGTAGGCCGCGACCTCGGCGTCCGGCACGCCACCGGGGGAGCGGAACCGGGTCATCGGCGCCATCACGTACGGGTTCGGCAGGGTCATCCCGGCGATCTCGACCGGGGCTGCCGGCAGCGGGGTTGTGGTGGTCATGAGCGGACGCTAAGACTTGACACTGATGTGAGGGTCAAGCCTGATGTGAGCGGGGAGACATTCATGCGCATCGGTGATCTGTCGGCGGCGAGCGGGGCGAGCGCCCGGTCGCTGCGGTACTACGAGGAGCAGGGGCTGCTCGCCAGCGACCGCGGCCCGGGTGGGCAGCGGATCTACCCGCCCGCGGCGGTGGAACGGGTCGGTCTGATCCGTTCGCTGCTCGCCGCCGGGCTGACCTCGGCGACCATCCGCGAGGTGCTGCCCTGTGTGGCCGACGCGAGCCTGCGGACGCCCTGGCTGGCGGGCCGGCTCGGCGCCGAACTGGACCGGGTGGAGAGCCAGATCGAGGATCTGTTCCGGACCCGGGACATCCTCGCCGGGCTCGTCGAGCGCTATGCCGTGACGCGGCCGTGATCGGGTCGTGACCTGCAGCGACGGCTGACAACCAACGCACAGGCATGCCACATGGGGTCTTAAGCCCGGGAGCGAATCGTGAAGGACATCACGAGGGACCCGAGTCAGGAGAACCGCCATGATCGTTCAGTTGAACCGCGGGGCCGAGGAGAACGTCACCCGTATCCCGGCGCCCGCCGCCGACCCCGTCGTCGCCGTCTTCGGTCAGCAGAGCCGGGTCGGCGCGCTCCCGCAGTACCTGCCGTCCGGCTGGTCCACCCGGCGCCTCGACGAGCTCGGCGAGGCCCGGCCCGGTGAGATGATCGTGCTGAGCGGCGCCAAGGTGGAGGACGTGCGGCTGGCCCGCGCGATCCTGCCCCGGGACTCCCGGGTGGTGGCGCTGATCGACGACTGGGCGCCGGCCGAGCTGGTCGCCGGGGTGCTGACCGCGGGCGCCGACGTCTGCGTGCGCGGCGGTCACCCGGCGATCCTGGCGGGCCACCTGGTCGCCTGCCGGCGCCGCCAGCTGACCGAGCGCTGGGCGTCGTTCGAGCTTGCCCAGCGGGACCTCACCGATCGCGGCCTGGCGCAGACCGCGTGACCCCTGTCCGCAATCAGAACCGGTCCATCCCGTACGGCTCGGTGCCCTGAAGGAGAGGCGCCGGGCCGTACCCCGAAAGTCAGCACGTCAACCGATGCGCCATCTCGGTGCGTGAGCGGACACCGAGCCGCGCGAAGATGTTGCGCAGGTGATGATCGACGGTCCGGGGACTCAGGTGCAGCTCCTGCGCTACCTCCCGGTTGGTCGCACCCTCCGCCACGAGCACGGCGATGCGCTCCTGCTGGGCGGTGAGCACCCCCGTCTCGAGTACGGCCGGACGCTCCCGCGCAGCGCCGGACGCTCCCGCCGCCCCCGGTGGCCGCACCCGCTCCCCGGCGGCCCGCAGTTCGCGAACGCTCTGCGCCGCCCACGGCTCCGCCCCCAGCGACCGGAACGTCTCCGCCGCCCGCCGCAGGTGGGCCCGCGCCTCGACGTGCCGCCGCCGGCTCCGCAGCAGCCGCCCGTAGAGCAGCTCGGTGTGCGCTCGCGGGAACCCGCCCTCCCCGGTCCGCCGCAGCGCCGCGTGGAAGTGCTCCGCCGCGGCCTCGCCGTCCCGGGTCCGTAGCGCCCGGCACCGGTCCCGCAGCGCCAGCCAGCCGGTCTGCCCGGTACGCCCGGCCCAGACGTCGAACGCCGCCGCGACGTCGCCGAGCGCGGGCTCCGGACCGGCGGCCTCCAGCAGGTGCGGTACGACCGCCGTCCGCAGCAGCACCGATCCCCGCCCGGCCACCACGCCACGGAGGCGCTCCGCGGCCGCGCCCGGCCGCCCGTCGACCAGATCGAGCAGCGCCAGCGCCCAGTCGACGATCGGCCGCACCTGATCAGCACCGGTCGCCCACGGGATCCGGGTCAGGCGGCCCTGATCAGAACCGGTCGCGCGCGGGATCCGGGTCGGGTCGCCCTGATCAGAACCGGTCGCGCGCGGGATCCGGGTCGGGTCGCCCTGATCGGAGCCGGTCGCGTGCTGGATCCGGGTCAGGCCGCTCGCCCGGTCGCCGACCAGCGCGGAGAGCACCGCGAGCAGCGCGAGGTGGGTTCCGGCGAGCGGGGGCTGACCGGTCGCCTGCGCGGTCGCCGCACCGTCCAGCGCCGCCTCGGTCGCCGCGTCGTAGTCACCGGCCGCCAGCCCGGCCAGCACCACCAGCTCCAGCGCCCGCGGCGTCAGCGTCCGCGCACCGGCCTCCCGGGCCAGCAGCGCGGCCCGCCCGGCGAACGCGGCCGCCCGCCGGGCGTCCCCGACCAGGATCCCGGCGGTCGCGGCCCGGATCAGCGGCACCGGGTCGGCGACCGGCGGCGGGGTGCGGCCGGCGAGGTCCAGCTCCGCCCGGAAGGACGCGAACGCCCCCGCCTCGTCGTCCGAGGCCATCCGGGCGAGGCCCGCCACGTGGTGATAGGCCAGGGCCACCGCCACCGGTTCGTCGCCGCACCGGGCCGCCAGTACCCGGTGGGCCAGGGTGGCGTACCGTCCCCGTTCACCCGGATCCCCGGCGGCCTCCCCGGCGAGCGAGAGCGCGTCCAGCGCCGCCACCGGATCGCCCGGGCCCAGTTCGGCGGCGACGTCCAGCAGCATCCCCCGGGACGACGGCGCGTCCGGCCGCATCCCGGCGATCAGTCCGCGCGCCCGCACCCGGGCCCGCTCCACCCGGCGGATCAGCGGTCCGGCGTCGTGCGGCCGCCCGGCCAGCCACGCCGCCCGCGCCGCACCGAGCAGCGCGTCGTCCCTGTCGGCCGGGTTCGGGGCCAGCTCCGCGGCGTACCGTAAGGCTCGGAAGGCATCGACCGGGGCCGCCGTCGCCGCTGCCCGGGTGAGTGCCGCCGCGATCGCGCGGTCCCGGCCCACCGTCGCGGCCGCGCGATGCAGCAGCGCGGGCAGCTCCCGCCCCTGCCGGGTCAGGACCTCCGCCAGCGCCAGGTGGGCGATCTGCCGCATCCTCACCGATTCTCCGAGGTACGCGGCCCCGCGCAGCACCTTCGACCCGAAGCGCACCGTCTCCCCGCTGACCACGACGAGCCCCGCCCGTTCGGCGTCCGCGAGGTCCCCGAGCCCGATGTTCGCGGGAGTGCTGCCCGTGGGAGTGCTGCCCGCGGGAGTGAGCGAGGCGGCGGCGGTGAGCACGTCCGCGAGTGACGCGGGTGGGTCGGCGGCCGCCAGCAGGAGCAGGAGCCGGGTGGCCTCGGGCAGCGCGGTCAGCTCCGCGCGGATCCGGGAGCCGAGCGGACCGTCGAAGGGCAGCGCTGCCGGGGGCGGGGCGTAACCGCGCCGCTGCTCCGGCGTCAGCGTGGCGGTCAGCTCGCGCAGGGCCGCCGGATCGCCGCCGGAGAGCTCGATCACCGCGGTGGCGACGTCCGTGGCGACGTCCGGCGGGAGCAGCGAGCGGCAGTCCTCGGGCGTCAGCGGCCCCGCCGCCGCGGCGACTTCCTGCACTGAAGGTGCATGAAACATGTCGCGAGTGTTACGCGGGCGGATCCGGACCGGAAGATATGACCCGATGTCGTGCAGGGTCTGAAATTCCGGAAGCACGAAAGAGGGAGGCCCACAGGGGCCTCCCTCTTCACGATGGCCGTGCCGGCGACGCCACGACGGGGGGACGAACGACGCCGGCACGGAGCCTTACCGGGGGTGCGTCAGGACGCGGCGCTCGGCTTGAGGACCTTGCAGGTCTCCTCGGCCTTCTTGGTGGTGGCGTCCGACTCGTCCAGGTTGGTGGTGTCGGTGACGCCGTTCTGCTTGAGGCAGTCCGCGTAGGCCGCGCTGCTGTCGCCGCCGCCACCGCCGTTGCCGTTGCCGCCACGGCCGGCGCCCATGCTCGGCTTGACCGAGGCGCAGGCGGTCTGGGCCGCGGCCCAGGTAGCGTCGTCGACGTCGTCCGGCTTGCTGAATGCGCCGCCGCCCATCATCCCGCCGCCGTTGCGGCCGCCGCCACCACCGAAGCTGCCGGACGGACGGGGCTGACCGGACGCGCCGCCACCACCCTGCGGGCCGCCGGAGGGCATGCCGCCACCCTGCGGGCCACCCGAGGCGCCGCCGCCGGGCTGGCCGCCGTTGCCGCCGCCCTGGGCGCCACCGGAGGGCATCGAGATGGTCACGCCGTTCTTCGAGAGGCACTCGATGTAGGCGGTCATCGCGTTGTTGCCACCACCGCTGTTGTCGCTGGTGCTGCTCGCCGAGCTGGTGTCGCTGTCGGAGCCGCCACACGCTGCCGCCGTGAACGCAACGGCCACGGATGCCACCACGAGAACCATGGCCCGCTTCAGACTGACTACCCGCACGATGGTTCTCCTCATCTCCCGCCCCCCATCGGGCGGGCACGAGGGCATAGCGAAGCCGGTCTTCCTATGCGAAAGATCGGACGCACCTAGGAATTAGCTAGGAACGGCTGCGAGTCCGCTGAGAATCCTGGAGGGCTCCTAGCTAATTCCTAGGCGGGACCGAGCCCGCGGCGAGGACGCTTCCCCACACTGCTCGACCATGGGTGTTGCACTGGCCGGTCGCCGGCGTTTGGTCTGGCTCGGCGTAGCGGTCGTCGTGCTCGCGTTGCTCGCTTATGGCGTGGTGCGTGCGCTGACGGCGGACGGCGCGGAAGAGAGTACGAAGGCGGCCGAGACCGCCACGGTGGACAAGGGTGCGGTCAGCACGGAGGTCGCGACGACCGGAACGCTGGCGGCGGCGCAGACGCGCAGCCTCTCGTTCACGGTCGACGGCACCGTGGAGACCGTCAAGGTCCGCGCCGGCACGACGGTCACCGCGGGCCAGGTGCTCGCGACGGTGGACGACACCGACGCGCAGGACGCCGTCGACGAGGCGCAGACCGCGCTCGACGACGCGGAGGACGCGCTCGACGAGGCCGAGGACTCCTCCTCCAGTTCGTCGACGACCACGTCGTGCTCGGACAGCACGGCCGCGTACAAGCTCCCGGAGGCCAAGGCCACCACGAGCCCGACCGCGACGGCCTCGCCCAGCGCGTCGGCGTCCGCCACGGCCACGGCGACGGCCACCGCGACGGCCACCGCCACCGCCACCGCGACGGCCACCTCGACCAAGACCAGCGGCAGTGGCAGCACGGGCGGCTCGGGCAGCGGCAGCCAGGGTGGCAGCGGCTCGTCCGACTGCGGCACCAGCGGCAGTGGCAGCGGCAGCGGCGGCAGCCAGGGTGGCGGCCAGAGCAGCAGCACCGACGCCATCCTCAGCGCGCAGCAGCGGGTCAACTCCGCGAAGGTGACCCTGGAGGAGAAGGAGGACGCCCTGGAGGGCGCCACCATCACCGCGCCGATCGCCGGCCGGATCCTCTCGGTCAGCGGCAAGGTCGGCAGCCAGGTCAGCTCCGGTTCGACCTTCATCAGCCTCGCCGACATCTACGACATGCAGATCACCGCCAGCTTCCCGGAGGCGGACGCCGACCACCTCGAGGTCAAGCAGAAGGCCGTGATCACCCTGGCCGACAAGCCGGGCGAGACCTTCGACGCCACGGTCGTCGAGTGCGACCCGGTCGGCACCAGCGACGGCACGCTGACCACCTTCGGCGTGGTGCTCTCCTTCGTCGACGCCCCGGACGACCTGCTGGTCGGCCAGAGCGCCCAGGCGAAGGTGACCACCGGCAGCGTGGCGGACGTCCTCCGGGTGCCCAGCACCGCGGTGCACGACGTCTCGGGCACCAGCGGCACGGTGCTCAAGAACGGTGTGGAGACGAAGGTGGAGATCGGTCTCCGCGGCGACCAGTACACTGAGATCTCCTCCGGCCTCGCGGAGGGTGACGTGGTCACCAAATCCTGGTGACGGTGACGAGGAGGCCGCCTCAGCGGCCTCCTCGGAGCCTCATAGCTCATTCAAAGAAAACGTTGATAGTTCTTTGCGGTGCTTTCCGATACCCGTGCTTCCATGACTCTCGGTGAACCGGCTGCGCGCACCACGCGCGTCCTCGTCGTCGATGACGAGCCGAACATCTCCGCGCTGCTCAGCGCCACGCTCCGGCTCGTCTCCTTCGATGTCCGGGTCGCCGAGACCGGGCACGCCGCCCTGGTGGCGGTGAGTGACTTCGAGCCCGACCTGATCGTGCTCGACGTGATGTTGCCGGACGTGGACGGTTTCGAGGTGGCCCGGCGGCTGCGCGCCGCGGGGTCCCGGGTCCCGGTCCTGTTCCTCACGGCGCGTGACGCCGTCGAGGACCGGATCCTCGGGCTCTCGGCCGGCGCCGACGACTACGTCACCAAGCCGTTCAGCCTCGAGGAGGTAGTGCTACGGATCCGCGCGATCCTGCGGCGCAGCCAGCCGGAGGAACCGACACCGGACACCGGGGTGCTCCGGTACGCCGACCTGGAGTTGGACGAGAACGCCCACGAGGTACGCCGGGCGGGCCGGCTGATCGAGCTGTCGCCGACCGAGTTCAACCTCCTGCGGTACCTGATGATCAACGCTGGCCGGGTGGTCAGCAAGGCACAGATTCTGGACAGGGTGTGGAAGTACGACTTCGGCGGCGACGGAAGGATCGTCGAGTCGTACGTCTACTATCTGCGCCGGAAGATCGACCGGACCGACCCGCCGCTGATCCACACCGTGCGCGGCGTGGGTTACGCACTCAGACTGCCCAGGGGCGGCGAGGATTAGCCTTCAGTCCGTTCAAGGGTGGTGGGAGGGGCGGTCGGATGGTGATTCCCAGCCGGCGTCCCTGGCGGCACTGGACCCTGCGGTCGCGCCTCGTCCTGGTCGTCGGCGCGCTCGCCGCGGTCGCGCTGATCGCGGCGAACCTCGCGGGACTCGTGCTGATCCGGAACTATCTCCAGGACCGGATCGACGAGCAGCTCACCCAGATGGCCCGGCCGATGGCCTTCGCGAGCCAGCAGCAACAGCAGCAGGACGACGGCCGGCTCTTCCCCCGCACCGGCCGGTTCACCCGGATCGGCCCGGACCAGGTGGGCTACATATACCTGGCCGACGGGACGCTCGACTCCGAGCACAGCTCGACCCCGGACGCCAGCCGCCCGACCACCCCGGAGATCGCCGAGGTGGCGAGCCGGGCGGCGACCGGACGGCCGTACACCGTGAACGCCCCGGACGGCACCGCGTGGCGTCTGTTCGCCATCCCGGTCGGTGACGACGGCGAGTACGTGCTCAGTGGTTCCTCCCTCCTCGAGGTCGAGCAGACCACCAACCGTCTCCTGATCATCGACGCCGGCGTGATGCTGCTGATACTGGCCCTGCTCGGGCTCGGCGCGGCCTTCGTGGTCCGTCTCGGCCTGCGCCCGCTCACCGAGATGGAGGACGCCGCCGCGGACATCTCCGGCGGCAACCTCGCCGGCCGGCTGCTCGCCGCCGACCCGCACACCGAGCCAGGCCGCCTGGGCCTGGCCCTGAACTCGATGCTGACCCGGATCGAGGCCGAGGTGAGCGCCCGGACCGCCTCCGAGCAGCGACTGCGCCAGTTCGTCGCGGACGCCTCGCACGAACTGCGCACCCCGCTCACCTCGATCCGCGGCTTCGCCGAGCTGTACCGGCGCGGCGGCGCCCCGCCGGGACCGCAGCTGGACGAGACGATGAGCCGGATCGAGGCCGAGGCCGGCCGGATGGGCGTCCTCGTCGAGGACCTGCTGATGCTGGCCCGGATGGACCGGCAGCGGACCCTGGACCTGCGCCGGATCGACCTGCTGGAGATCGCGGCGGACACCATCCGGGACGCGCACGCCCGCGCTCCGGGCCGCAAGGTGCTGCTCGCCGGGCTCAGCGACGACGAGGAGATCTTCGAGCCGGCCATCGTGCTCGGCGACGACCACGGGCTGCGCCAGATCGCCACCAATCTGGTGGCGAACGCGCTGAACCACACCCCGGAGGGGACCACGGTCACCGTACGGGTCGGGGTGGAGCGGAGCGCGGAACCCGAGGGCGCTGCGGCGTGCTCCGGTCCGGTCACTCTCGGTCCCGGTCTGCCGGTCGCCATCCTGGAGATCGAGGACGACGGCCCGGGGGTTCCGGCCGAGCACGCGTCACGGATCTTCGAACGGCTGTACCGCGCGGACTCCAGCCGGACCCGGGCCAGGGGTGGCGGATCCGGGCTCGGGCTCGCCATCGTCTCGGCGATAGTGGCTGGTCACGGCGGCTGGGTCGAGCTGCACGAGACGTTCGGCGGCGGTGCCACGTTCCGGGTTGTGCTGCCTGCTCTCGGTGACGCTGAGTAAAGCATTTGTATCCCCTGAGATTCTGAGCTGGCTCCCAGGTTGCGCCGAATCTCCTCCTAGGCCGTACACCGAGAGTGTGCGGCATGAAGGTACGCCTGAGCCGCCACCCGTCATTGGTGGTCAACGCCGTAATCGGCGTCGTGCTCGTCGCCGGCGCGATCGCGGCATACGAGACTTTTTCCGGTTCCGACGACGGGACGACGGCCGCCGCGTCCTCCGACCGTACGGTCACGGTCTCGCAGGGGACGGTCACCAAGACCGTCACCGCGGACGGCACCGTGGAGAGCGCGAGCACCGCGAGCGCCAGTTTCGAGACCAGCGGTACGGTCACGTCGATCAGCGTGAAGGTCGGTGACAAGGTCAAGAAGGGCCAGGTCCTGGCCAAGGTCGACCCGGCCGCCGCGAAGCGGACACTGGCCTCCGCCGAGGCCGACCTGGACGCCGCGAACGACGCGCTGGACCGCGCCGAGGACGCCGGCTCGGACACCACCGACGCGGAGAACTCGGTCGAGGAGGCCGAGCTCGCGGTCGACGACGCCGAGGCCGGCGTGACCGGTACGACCCTGAAGGCCCCGATGGCCGGCACCGTGACCGCGGTCAACGGCACCATCGGCGGCACCGCCTCCGGCACCGGGTCGTCGAGCTCCTCCTCCGGCGGTGGATCGTCCTCCGGCGGTTCGAGTTCGTCCTCCTCGTCCTCCTCGTCGAGCGGCTTCGTCGAGATCTCCGACCTGACCAAGATGCAGATCACCGCCTCCTTCGCCGAGGCGGACGCGACCGCGCTCAAGGAGGACCAGACCGCGGCCGTCACCTGGAACGCGCTGAGCGGCACCGAGGAGACCGCCAAGGTCACCGCGATCGACCCCTCCGGCAGCACCTCGAACAGCGTGGTCACCTACGGCGTCACGCTGACCCTGGACACGGTGCCGGACGGCGCCAAGGTCGGCCAGACCGTCTCGGTCGTGGTCACCACCGGCTCCAAGGAGAACGTGGTCTTCGTCAACTCGGCGGCGATCACCACGGTCGGCACCAAGCACACGGTCAGCGTCGTCAGCAACGGCGTCACCGAGACCCGCTCGGTCGAGATCGGCCTGGAGGGCGACTCCGGCACCGAGATCACCTCCGGTCTGACGGCCGGCGAGAAGGTCACCGTGAAGACCTCGACGACCACCAGCGACAGTGGCAGTCAGCAGGGAGGCATGATGGGCGGCGGCGGTCTCACCGGCGGCGGTGGCGGCAACTTCGGCGGTGGCGGTGGCGCTCCCGGTGGCGGCGGCGGTGGCCGATGAGCCGGCCGGTCCTGGAGGTCCGTGACCTCAAGAAGAGCTACGGCGAGGGCGAGGCGACGGTCCACGCCCTGCGGGGTGTCTCGATGACCGTGCACCGCGGCGACTACGTGGCGATCATGGGTTCGTCCGGCTCCGGCAAGTCGACCCTGATGAACATCCTGGGCGCCCTGGACATCCCCACCTCGGGCAAGTACCTGCTCGACGGCGTGGACGTCGGCGCGCTCTCCGACGGCCAGCTGGCGCTGGCCCGGAACCGGCTGATCGGCTTCATCTTCCAGTCGTTCAACCTGATCCCGCGGACCAGCGCGGTGGCCAACGTGGAGCTTCCGCTGGCGTACGCCGGCGTCAAGCCCAAGGAGCGCCGCCGCCGTGCCCTGGCGGCCCTGGACATCGTCGGTCTCGCGGACCGCGGCGACCACGAGCCGAACCAGCTCTCCGGTGGTCAGCAGCAGCGTGTCGCGGTGGCCCGGGCCCTGGTCACCGAGCCGGCCCTGCTGCTCGCCGACGAGCCCACCGGTAACCTCGACTCCAAGTCGACCGACGACGTGCTGCAGGTCTTCGACGACCTCAGCGCCGCCGGCAAGAACATCGTGATCATCACGCACGAGGACGAGGTCGGCGCCCGCGCCAAGCGGCTGATCCGCCTGGTCGACGGCGGCATCGTCACCGACAACCGGCAGTCCCCGATCGAGCTCCCGCCGATCGGCGCGGCCGCCGCGCACGCCCGCGTGCAGTCGGTCGCCGCCGGTCACGTGGCGGCCGGGCACGGCGTCACCTCGCGGCCGCACGAGTCGCCGTACGCGGCGCCGACCGGCCGGGCGTCGGTCAACATGGGTGGGGGTCGGCACACCGCATGAGCTTCTTCGAGGTCGTCCGGTTCTCCCTGCGGGGGCTCTCGGCCAACAAGCTGCGCTCCGCGCTGACCATGCTCGGCATCCTGATCGGTGTCGCCGCGGTCATCCTGCTGGTCGCGGTCGGTAACGGCTCGGCCAAGGCGATCAGCGACCGGATCGAGGCGCTGGGCACCAACACCATCACCGTGATGAGCACCGGCCGCGGCGGTTCCAGCAGCACGGCGCTGACCAAGAAGATGGCCGACGCTCTGATCGACCCGGAGCTGGCGCCGGACATCAAGTCGGTGTCGCCGGTGGTGAGCGCCTCCTCGGCGACCATGACGTACGAGGGCACCGACCACTCGGTCGGCACCTTCGTCGGCACCACGCCGGACTGGTTCACCGCCTCCAGCACCCCGGTCGGCACCGGGGCGATGTTCACCGAGGACGACGTGAACCAGGGCCGCCGGGTCGTGGTGATCGGCCAGACCGTGGCCGAGGAGCTCTTCCCCGGGGTCGACCCGATCGACAAGCAGGTCACCGTCAGCGGCGCGCTCTTCACCATCGTCGGTGTGCTGGAGGAGAAGAGCAGCTCCACCGGGCAGTCCGACTCCAACGACACGGCGGTCGCGCCGCTCACCGCGGTGCAGCAGGTGCTCTCCGGTTACGGGTCGCTGAGCTCGATCATCGTCGAGGCCAAGGACTCCGACAACGTGGACCTGGTGGAGAGCGAGGTCTCCACGATCCTGGACCAGCAGCTGAACGTCGACTCCTCGTCGTCGGACAGCAGCAGTACGCCGTACCGGATCCAGAACGCCTCCTCGCTGCTGGAGACGCAGACCGAGACCGCCGACACGTTCACCACGCTGCTCGGCGCGGTCGCCGCGATCAGCCTGCTGGTCGGCGGCATCGGCATCACCAACATCATGCTGGTCACGGTGACCGAGCGGACCCGGGAGATCGGCATCCGCAAGGCGCTCGGCGCACCCCGCCGGGTGATCCTGACCCAGTTCCTGATCGAGGCCAGTCTGTTGAGCGTGCTCGGCGGCGGCCTCGGTGTGGCGGCCGCGCTGATCGGCGCCCATTTCGAGATCGTCGGCGTCAAACCGGTGATCGTGCCCAGTTCGATCGGGTACGCCCTGGGTGTGTCCATCGCGATCGGGCTGTTCTTCGGCGGTCTGCCCGCCGCCCGCGCCGCCCGCCTGCGTCCCATCGACGCGCTGCGCTACGAGTGAGGACTCTGCTGTGAACCGGATGAACGACGAGACCGCCCTGCTGCCGACCGTACCGGCCGGTTCGGTCGGACCGACCGAGCCCGAGGACTCGGACCACGAGGGCCTCGCCAAGGAGCTCGCCGCGGCGGCTCCGAAGAAGTGGTGGAACAAGGCCACCATCGGCCTCGCCGCGGCCGCGGTCCTGATGGGCGGCTTCCTCGGCGGCGTCTACTCCCAGAAGCAGTGGGGCACGTCGTCCGCCGCCGCCGGCGGGATGGGCGGCAGCGGCCGGTCCGGCTCGGGCGGCTTCCCCAGCGGGATGAGCGCGAGCGGCATGCCGGGTGGCGGCGGCTTCGGCCAGGGCACCGGCACCGGTACGGGCACCGGCACCGGTACCGACGCGGCGGCGAGCTCCGGCACCACGGGCACCGTCAAGCTGGTCACCGGCACGACCATCTACGTGCAGACCGCGGACGGCAGCGTCGTCACGGTCAAGACCAGCGACGACACCACCGTGTCGACCGCGACGAAGGGCAAGCTCAGCGACGTCAAGGCGGGCGACTCGATCACCGTCACCGGCGAGTCCGCCACCGACGGCTCGGTCACCGCTAAATCAGTGACGTCACAGAGCAAGTAGTTGAGTAAGGAATCCGACAGGATTCGAGGTGTGATGATTCCGAACATCCCGGATCAGTTACACCCATTGATGACCGCGCACTCGCTCCCTAGGCTGAGCCCAGCTCAGACCTAGGGGGTGAGCCGCGTGCCGCGCGACGCGCCCGCACTGCACGGCCGGGCCGCGTTGCTCGCGGAGATCGACGCGAGGCTCGCGGCCGGTGGCGGGGTGGCCCTGTACGGACCACCCGGCATCGGCCGGACAGCGCTGCTCGACACCGTCGCCGACCAGGCGGCGGCCCGCGGGGAGTTGGTCCTTCGCCTGCGCCCGGCGTACGTCGAGCGCGCCATCGCGTACGCCGGAGTCGCCGACCTCGTCCGGCAGGTCCCGGCGGAGGCCCTCGCCGCCCTCGCCCCGGCCTCCCGCAACGCCCTCGCCGCCCTGCGCCAGGGCCGCCCGCCCCGCTCCGGCGCACCCGCGCTGGCCCGGCGGCTGATGCTCCCCGCCCTGCTCGCGCACTGCGCCCGCAGCTCACCGGTGCTGCTCGTGCTCGACGACGCGCAGTGGCTCGACCCGCACTCCGCGGAGCTGATCGGGTTCGCGATGCGCCGCCGGCCCGGCCCGCGGATCCGGATGATCGCCGCCGAGCGCCGCCCGGACCACACCAGCCGGCGCCCCGACCACACCAGCCGGCGCGTGGTCCGGCTCTGCCCCGCGCCCGCCGCCGAGATCCCGGTGCCGCCGCTGGAGCCGGACGACCTCACCGCCCTGCTCGAGGCCCGGGGCCTGCCGTGCCGTACGGCGAGCCGCCTGCACGAGGCGAGCGCCGGCAACCCGTTCCTCGCCCTCTCCCTGGGCGGCGCGGTCACCCACGGCCCCGCCTGGCGGCCCGCACCGCTCCCCGAGGACGCCCGCGACCTGGCCCGGGACCGCCTCTCCTGCCTCTCCGCCGAGGTCCGCGCCACCCTGCTGACCGCCGCGCTCGCCACCGAGCCCACCCTCACCCTGCTGCTGCGGGCCGGGCGCGACGACGCCGACCGCGAGCTGCGGCTGGCCGCCGCGGCCGGCGTGATCGAGACGAACGGCGAGGCGCTGCGCTTCACCCCGCCGCTGCTCGCCCAGGTGCTGGTCGACGAGACGCCCGCGGTGGAGCGGGCCCGGACGCACGCCGTGCTCACCGACGCCGCCCTGGACCCGGTCACCGCGCTCTGGCACCGGGCCCTGCGCAGTGCCCGCCCGGACACCGTGGTCGCCCGCAAGCTGGCCGAGACCGCCGAGCGCTGCGCGGCCCGCGGCGACGACCGCAACGCCGCCGAGTTCTACCTGCTCGCCGCCGACCGCTGCCCGCCCGGGCTGATCGCCGACCGGCTCGACTGGCTGGTCGCGGCCGCGCGTACGGCGGTCACCGGAGGCGCCCCCGCGCTCGCCGGCCGCGCCGCCGAGGCGGTGATCGCCGCCGACGCACCGGCCGGGCACCGGGTCCGCGCCCGGGTCGTCCTGATAGACCTCGCCGGTCAGGCGCTCGCCGACATGGGCGAGATGTTCGCCGCCGCGCTCGCCGAGGCCGGTGACGACCCGGCCCTGGCGGCCCCGGTCCGGCTCCGGCTGACCTGGGCCGCGTTCCTCACCGGCGATCTGGACGGCGGTTTCGCCGAGGCCCGCCGCGCCGAGCAGGCCGCCATCCTGGCCGGCGACCCGACCACCGAGGCGATGGCGCTCAGCATCCTCGCCCAGATCCAGCGGATGCGCGGCGAGCCCGAGTGGCGCGCCACCCTGGACCGGGCCCGCGCACTGCCCGCCACCCCCGCGCCCGACTGGCTGCACTACGGCCCGCAGTACATGGCCGCCCGCTTCGCGCTCTTCGACGACCGTCTCGACGAGGCCCGTGCCGAGCTCCTGACGCTGCTCGCGGTCGCCGAGCACGACCGGGTCGGCGAGGCGAGGGTCGAGGTGCTGCGCAGCCTCTCGG
This sequence comes from Actinoplanes sp. NPDC051851, assembly GCF_040681165.1. NCBI lineage: Bacteria > Bacillati > Actinomycetota > Actinomycetes > Micromonosporales > Micromonosporaceae > Actinoplanes > Actinoplanes sp. NPDC051851. The sequence goes on from NZ_JBFAYF010000007.1 coordinate 64,671, forward strand.
AGGTGGCCACCAGGGCCGGCAGATGCAAAGAGGCCTTACGGTACGCCCACCGCGCCGTCGACGCCGCGCAACAGGCGGGCCTGAGTCCCGGCCCGACGTGGTACACCGCCGCCGTCGCCGAGCTCGCCGGTGGCACCCTCGCCGGGGCCGCCGGGTTCGCCCGCCGGGGCATCCGCGCCTCCGAACAGGAGGGTGACGGCCTCTACCTGCGCCGCAACCTGCACGCCCTGGGCCAGGCCGAGCTGCGCTCCGGTGACACCCGGGCCGCCGTGGCCACCCTGCGGCGGCTGCGCGACCTGGAGTCCGAATCCGGCAGCACCGACCCGTCGATCGTCCGCTGGCACGCCGACCTCGCCGCGGGCCTGGCCGCACTCGGCGAGCACGCGGAGGCCGCCGAGACCCTGGCCCGCGCCCGCAAGGCCGCCGAGATGGTCGGCAGCACCCCCGCGCTCGCCGGATACCTGGACCGGGCCGCGGCCATCGTGGAGTCCGAGTCCGGCCAGTCCGACACCGCGGTCGCCCTCTCCACCGCGGCCGCCGCGCTCTTCGAACAGCTCCGCCAGCCGGTCGAGCAGGCACACGCACTGCTGGTCGCCGGCGGCGCCGAACGCCGCCGCCGCCGGTACGCCGCCGCCCGGGTCGCGATCGGCGCCGCGCTCGCCATCTTCCTCGCCGCCGATGCCCGTCCGTGGGCCGAGGAGACCGAGCGCGCCCTGGCCCGCACCGAGGGCACGATCGCCCCCGAGCAGGGTCTCACCTCGACGGAGCTGCGGATCGCCGGCATGGTCCGGGACGGCGCCAGCAACCGCGAGATCGCCAGCCGGCTGTACCTCAGCGTGAAGACGGTCGAGGCCACCCTGACCCGGGTCTACCGCAAGCTCGGCGTGCGCTCGCGAACCCAGCTCTCCTCCCGTCTGCAGGCTCTCGAGGGCCCCCCGGTGTCGGAGATCACCTCACCCGCCTGACCAGGCCGTTAGCGACGGAGAGTGACCCCGGTTACCGGGATCCGGTGGTGCCGATCACTTTCATCATCAGAGTTTTACCTGCTCGGTTTGGGGATGTCGCACGAACACGGCACTCTGGTACCCGGAAGCGACGAGGCTTTCTCCGTCACTATCCGTCAAGGAGTGCCCCATGCCGTTCATCCGTGAGATCCGCCGGACGATCACCACCCACCTCGCCGAGCGCCGCGAACACCGCCGCCTCGCCGACGAGCTGGCCGCCTTCCGCACCGCCGCGGAACGCACCGAGCTCGACCTGATCGTCGGCCGCCACACGGCCGAGGAGACCCGCGAGATCGAGGCCATCCTCAGCCGCCAGGACGCCGACCGCCGCTACCACTCCACCGTCCACTCCGCCTTCTGACCCTCCCCAGCCGCACGGCTCTCCAGAGCACACGGCTTTCCGGAACCGCTTGGCTTTCCGGAACCGCGCGGCTTTCCAGACCGCGCCGTATCCCGGGCGCGTTGCTCTCCGGGCGCGCAGCCTCCGGACCGAGCTGATCAGTTCCGGACCGCAATGTCCTGGACTGATCGCGACCGGGGTGATCAGATGGCGATGGTGATCGATCGGTGACCCCGGTCGTCGACGAACCTCGGGCCGAGCACCGGCCCGACGGGTGACGCCTCTACCGGCCCGGACCGTCCCCGGACCACAGAGGCACTCACCTTAAGGACCGCCCCCGCCCGGGTTCGCCGGGGCGGGGGCGTTTCGCTCCCGGCTCCCGGCTGGCCCTGTGGTGTCCCTCAGCCCTCGCGAGACACTCCCCAGCACCAGCCACCCGGTCTTGGCCGGCCCTGTGGGGTGCCTCGCGGGCCTGGAGACACCCCCCCAGCGCCAGCCGGAACCGGGCACCTGTCGACGGCGCCTGAAAACCGGTTTCGAGCGTCCTTGACAGGGCCGTCGCGACGGTCAGGTCAGCGCGGACTCCGGCTCTCGGACCACTGTGGGCCACGCGTGAACGCCAGCCGCGGCCACGCGGCTGGTGCCCACGCATGGAATGGCCGGGTGATTACCTGAGTGGTCGCCAGCCGGTGGTCGGCGAGCGCCGCTCGTGCCCCCTCGGCTGGTGACCAGGTGTGGAAAGACGAGCGCGATACACCCGTCGCCACCAGCCGGGTGAAGAGGGCCAGCCGGGTGAAGAGGGACAGCCGGGTGAAGAGGGACAGCCGGGTGAAGAGGGCCAGCTGGGTGAAGAGGATCAGGCGGCGGTGGGGAGCGGAGCGGGAGTGCGCCACTGCTCGGATCCGAACACCTCGTAGTGGATGCGCTCCTCCGGTACCCCGCGACGGTGCAGCGCCGCGCGCACCGTCTGCATGAACGGAACCGGACCGCACAGGTAGACCTCGGCCCCCGGGTCCAGCGGGACGGCGTCCGGGTCGATCCGGCCGTCGGTCGACTCGTACCAGGTCAGATGCTGGAAGGAGCGCAACCGCGCCCCGTTCGCCGTGGTGTCGACGATCAGCGGGTGCCGGGCGGGGGAGCGGTCCGCGTGCACCGCCGTGACCCGCCGGGTGGGCTGGGTACGCGCCACGTGGTCGAGGATCGCCGCCATCGGTGTGATCCCGACTCCCGCGCTGATCAGCAGCAGCGGATCATCGCCGGACCGCAGGACCAGATCGCCGTACGGCTGACTGAGCCGCAGCGTGTCCCCGGCCCGGACCACGTCGTGCAGGTGGCCGGAGACGGCGCCGCCCGGGACGCGCCGCACGGTGATCCGCAGCGAGCCGCCGCCCGGCGCCTGGGAGAGCGAGTACTGCCGTAGCTGCCGCGAACCGTCGGGCAGGTCGGCGGCGACCGTCACGTACTGGCCGGGGCGGAAGTCCGGCGCGGGCCCGCCGTGTGCCGGGGTCAGCACGAACGAGACGGTCTCCTCGGCCTCGTCGACCCGGCTGGCGACCAGGTACTCGCGCCACGGGTCCTCCCCGGTGACCCCGGCGGTGGCGTAGATCCGGGCCTCCCGGCCGATCAGCCGGACCGCGAAGAGCCAGTACACCTCGTCCCAGGCGGCGGCGATCTCCGGCGTGACCGCGTCGCCGAGGATCGTGCCGACCGCGCCGAGCAGGTACTTGCCGACCATCGCGTACTGCTCGGGGGTGATGCCGAGGGCGCAGTGCCGCTGGGCGATCCGGTCCACGATGTGCTCGAACGTGGCGGGTGAAGGCCCCGCGCCGATCAGGTGGGACGCGAACGCGGCGACCGCGCCGCCCAGGGCGGAACGCTGCTCGCCGGTCGCCTGGGCGCTGCGGCTGAAGAGGTCGAGCAGCGCCGGGTTCTCGCCGAGCATCGTCGCGTAGAAGGTCTCGGAGATCGCGTCGAGGTGTTCCGCGACGACCGGCAGGGTCGCTGCGACGATCGGCGTGCTGGAGGCGGAGAGCATGCGCGTCAGCTCCTTGAGGAGAGGGTGAGCAGCACCTGGCGGGCCGGCGGATCGGTCAGCTCGCCGACGGTGATCGGGTCGAGTGCGACGTAGAACGCCTCCTGAGCCGCGCGCAGCGCGCCCCTCAACCGGCAGCCCCGGTTGAGGGGGCAGGGCGTGTCGCCCTCGCACTGCACGACCTCGGCGTCGCCCTCCAGCTCGCGGACGACGGCGCCGATCGACGCGGTGTGCGCGGCGGGGGCGAGGCGGACGCCGCCGTTGCGGCCGCGGACCGTCGAGAGGAGGCCGAGGTGCTGCAGGCGCTGGACCACCTTGGCGAGGTGGTGCCGGGGCACGTCGAGCGACTCGGCGAGGCGGTCGACGGTCAGCAGGTCATCGGTGACCGCGCCCAGCATGAGGACGCGGAGACCGATGTCCGTGGAACGGTTCAGTCGCACGAGATCGACGATAGCTAAAAGAAGACTCTAGGACTCCTCTTTATGAGGCTGCTCACGGAGACTGCCGGCGTGTGCCTTGAGTGACGGATCTTTACCGGATTTGATCAGGCTGGCCACCGTGGTGATCACCAGGATGCCGATGATCACGGCGAGCGAGACCGGGGTGCCGACCTCCGGTACCGCGTGGCTCAGGTCCTTGTGCGCCCAGTGCAGCACCAGCTTGACGCCGATGAACGCGAGGATCACCGCGAGCCCGGTGGAGAGGTAGACCAGTCTGTCCAGCAGGCCCTTGACCAGGAAGAAGAGGGCGCGCAGGCCGAGCAGGGCGAACGCGTTGGCGACGAAGACGATGTACGCCGACTCGGTCACGCCGAAGACCGCGGGGATCGAGTCGAGGGCGAAGAGGATGTCCGTGCTGCCGATCGCGAGCAGGACCAGGAAGAGCGGGGTGACCATGCGGCGGCCGTCGACCCGCGTGATCATCTTGCCCTCGACGTACTCCTCGGTGACCGGAAGCAGCCGGCGGCCCGCCCGGACCAGGCCGTTGTCCTCGATGCTGGGGTCCTCGTCGCGATGCCGGAAGAGCTGTACCGCCGTGTAGATCAGGATCAGCCCGAAGATCAGGAACATGAACGAGAAGAGGTTGAGCAGCGCCGCCCCGAGCGCGATGAAGACGACGCGCAGCACCAGCGCGATGATGATCCCGAAGGTGAGCACCTCCTGCTGGTAGCGCTCCGGGACGGCGAAACTGCTCATGATGATGACGAAGACGAAGAGATTGTCGACCGACAGGCTCTTCTCCACGATGTATCCGGCGAAGTACTCGGTGCCGTGATCCCAGCCCGCGACGCTGCCGAAGACCACCCCGAAGGCGATCGCGACGGCGATGTAGAAGATCGACCATCCCGCGGCCTCGCGGAATCCGACGACGTGCGGACGCAGCACCCCCAAGGTCAAATCGAGGGCGAGCAGGGCGACGATGACACCGATCGTCAGGGTCCAGCCGAGCGCGTTGACCTCTAGCATGCTTTCCAGGATCTCGGAAGATACTGCGAAGATCCTGAATAACAGACTTATAGACCCCTTTCCGGTACGTCCGAGCCGCGCTCGCTGTCAGCCGGTGACGAACGAGCGCTTCGCCAGGCCCATCCAGAACCCGTCGATCGGCTGGTCCGCCGGCTGCTCCGGATCACCCGAGGCGCCCAGCGTCAGGAACATCGGCGCGAAGTGCTCGATGGTCGGGTGCGCGTACGGCATCCCGGGCGCCACCGACCGGAAGTCCGCCAGCTCGTCGACGGCGCCCCGGGCGAGGGTCTCCGCGGCCCACGCGTCGAACTCCCGGGACCACCCGGGCGCCGCCGCGTCGGGCCGCCAGTCGCGCAGGAACGGCAGACCGTGCGTGGTGAAACCGGAGCCGACGATGAGCACGCCCTCGTCACGCAGCGGCGCGAGCCGGGCGCCGAGTTCGAGGAGCCGGTCGGGCTCGGTGGTGGGCAGCGACATCTGCAGCACCGGGATGTCCGCCTCCGGGTACATCACGGTGAGCGGCACGTACGCCCCGTGGTCGAGACCCCGGTTCGTCCGGGCGACGGTCTCCCCGTCCGGCATCAGCGCGGCGACCTGATCGGCGAGCACCGGTGCGCCGGGAGCGCGGTACTGCACCTCGTAGTAGTGCCGGGCGAAGCCGCCGAAGTCGTACACCAGCGGAACGGTCTCGGTGGCGCCGAGCATCAGCGGTGCCGACTCCCAGTGTGCCGAGGCCATCAGGATCGCCTTCGGCCGCGGAAGGGTGGCGGCGAGCTCGCGCAACTGCGCCACCCAGGTGGGGTCGTCCACCAGGGGCGGCGCACCGTGGCTCAGGAACAGGGTGGGCATCCGCACGGTGACCTCCGTTGAAGCTTCAACTAATAGGGCTACTGTACGCCGAATTAGTTGATCCCGCAAATAAGTACTCTCCGTGATGTTGCATCGGCGTCCATCGTTACGCTTCGTCTCGGGGTCGCGGGTGGCTTGAGATCAACGATTTTGAATTAATAAACTTCTAAGGGGACGTTCGCGTACCGAACTTTTATTGATCAACGCTCAACCACGCTGCGCAGCTCTGTGATCAACTTCTGCCACAGTGGAGAGCGCGAATCCGGCATTTGGACGTTGCAACAAGCGCCCGGGTTTGGCAGGCTACACGCGGTCGCGCTGCGGGGAGCGCTCCGTAGTTGCTTCGTGAAACCTCACCATGATTACTCAGGGTGAAATACGCGGGCATTCCTTAGCGTCGAGAGGAGACACCGCCGTGGCGTCGCCGCCGCAGCTTCCGCCCGCGGACGACCTGTTCCTGGTCGCGCACGACTCGATCCGTGGTAAATCCCTGCTCACCCCGGTCACCCTGGGGCTGGGCCTGGGCTCCGCGCTGCTCGGCGAGCTCATGCTCTGGCGCAGGATCGACCTGGTCGAGACCGAGCTGCAGGTCATCGACGAGCGCCCGACCGGCGACGCGGCGACCACCGCCCTCCTCGAGCAGATCCGCCGGGAGGCCGGCCAGCACGGCGTACGCAACTGGATCGCCTACCTCTCCACCGGCATCGCCACCGACCTGGTCGAGCGCCGCCTGGCCCGGGCCGGCCTGATCAAGCGGGTCGAGAAGCGCAGCCTGCTCGGCGGCACCAAGGTCTCCTTCGTGCCGGCCGACTCGATGACCGCGGGCTGGCCGGCCACCCGGATCCGTACCAAGGTCGGCCGGGACGAGCAGCTCGACGTGGCCGACCTGCTGCTCTCCGGCCTGATCCTCGCCACCGGCCTGGACCAGCACGTGCTCGCCAGCCTCGAGGCCCGCGACCGCACCCGGCTGTTCGAGCAGTTCCGCCGGCTCTTCCCGGCGATGCTCCAGCAACTCGTCGCGCACGCCGAGGCCGCCGTCGGCGACGCCGTGATGGCCCGCCGCGCCTGAAGCTCCACCGAAACACCCACCCCCCATTTAAAAACTGGAGATACGCGTGTCTTCGACCGCAACCTCACCCGCGGAGAGCCAGCTCTCCAACGCTCTCGCCCGAGACCGGCTCGGCGTCGCCGCGGTGGTCTTCTTCGTGATGTCGGCCGCCGCGCCGCTCACCGTCGTCGCCGGTGTCGTGCCCACCGGCATCGCGGTGACCAGCCTGACCGGCATCTCGATCGCGTTCGTCGCCGTCGCCCTCGTCCTGGGCGTCTTCTCGGTCGGCTACGTGGCGATGGCCCGGCACATCTCCAACGCCGGCGCGTTCTACGCGTACGTCGCCCGTGGCCTGGGCCGTCCGGCGGGTGTCGGCGCCTCGTGGATGGCGCTGCTCGCGTACAACATGTTCCAGGTCGCCTCGTACGGCGGTTTCGGCGCCATCGCGCAGCCGCTCTTCCTGGACTGGTTCGGCGTCGACGCCCCGTGGTGGGCGCTGGCCCTGGTCGTCTGGGCGCTCGTCGCCGTGCTCGGTGTCCGGGACGTCGCGGTCAACGGCAAGGTGCTCGCCACCCTGCTGGTCGCCGAGATCATCCTGACCGTGCTGTTCAGCCTCGCCGAGATCACCTCGTCGAGCTTCCACCCGTCGTCCGCGCCGCTCGACCCGGGCACCCTGACCGGTGCCGGCTCCGGCGCGCTGCTGGTCATGGCGATCACCGGCTTCGTCGGCTTCGAGCAGTCGGTGGTCTTCAGCGAGGAGTCGCGGGACCCGCGGCGTACGGTCTCCCGGGCCACGTACATCTCGATCGCGATGATCGCGGTGCTCTACGCGTTCGCCTCCTGGGCGATGATCTCCGCCGCCGGCCCGGACGAGGTCGTCGCGCGGGCCGGCGCCGAGGGCCCGGACCTCTTCTTCAACCTGGCCTCGGACACCATCGGCTCGGCCGCGCTGCACGCCGGCCACGCGCTCTTCCTGACCTCGCTGATCGCCGCGATGATCTCGTTCCACAACATCATCTCGCGGTACCTCTTCTCGCTCGGCCGTGAGGGCGTCGTCCCGCGCATGTTCGGCCGTACGGTCCCCGGCACCGGTGCCCCGAAGAACGGCTCGCTGGCCCAGTCCGTGGTCGGCCTCGTCGTCATCGTGGTCTTCGCGGTGATGGGCTGGGACCCGCTGGTCCAGCTCTTCTTCTGGGGCGGCACCGGCGGCGGCCTCGGCGTGCTGCTGCTGATCACGCTGACCGCGTTCGCCGTCATCGGCTACTTCGCCCGCAACTCCGACGGCGAGGACGTCCTGCACCGGGTCGTCGCCCCGGTCGTCGGCGCGGTGCTGCTGGTGGTCATGTCGTACCTGGCGCTGGACAACATCGCCACGCTGCTCGGTGTCGAGCCCGGCAGCACCCCGGCCCTCGTGGTGCCCGCCTCGTTCGCCGTACTGCTGGTCGGCGGCATGGTCTGGGCGTTCTTCCTGAAGGCCGCCCGCCCGCAGGTCTACCAGGGCATCGGCCTCGGCGCGAACAGCGCGACCAGCGGCGGCGGTGGCTTCGCGGCGGCGCTGAACGCGGAGGAGAACCGGTGAGCGACGCCGCCATCCCCCCGGCCCGCATCCGTCCGGCCCGTGCGGACGAGATCGCCGCGGTCGGTGCCCAGGTCTCGAACTCCTTCGACGACCTCGCCGCGGACGCGTACCTGATCCCGGTCCCGGCGGACCGGGAGCGCCTGATGGCCGCGTTCTTCACGCTGGAGACCGAGAACGCCTTCCGTCAGGGCCGGGTCGAGGTCGTCGATCACCCGGACGGCGGCTACGCGGCCGTCGCCGTGTGGTTCGACCGGACCCAGCCGCTGGCCGAGCCGGAGGGCTACATGGAGCGCCTCGCCGCGGCCGTCGGCGAGCACATCGACCGCTTCGGCGAGCTGGGTGAGCTCTTCGAGAAGAACCACCCGGCCGACCCGCACTGGCACCTGGCGTTCCTCGCGGTCCGCCGCGGCGAGCAGAGCCGGGGCCTGGGCGGCCTGCTGATGAAGAACGTCCACGACGGTCTCGACGCCGAGGGCCTGCCCGCGTACCTGGAGGCGACCAACCCGGACAACGTCCGGCTCTACCGCCGCTACGGGTACCAGGACATGGACCCCTTCGAGATGTACCTGCCGGACGGCACCGCGTTCTACCGGATGTGGCGCCCGCCGGCGTCCTGACCGGACACGCACCGGGAGGGGTATGGGCTCAGTGCCCGTACCCCTCCTGCCGTTCTACCCCGGGTATTGACGTGGATCCACTCCCGTAATTACATCGAAACGTGCCGGAGGCTCGGGTCAACCCGCTGGTGCGCCGCGGCAGCTCGGCGGAGCGCCCCTTCGACGTGGTGATCTCGCCCGAGACGGTGGGGTGGCGGCACAGTGGTCTGCGCGTGGTGCGGCTGCCGGTCGGCGGGCGGGTCACCTTCGCCACCGGCGGCGACGAGGTGCTGGTCCTGCCGCTCACCGGTGGGTGCGACGTGGCCTGTGACGACGAGCGGCTCACGCTCACCGGGCGGCGCTCGGTCTTCTCCCGGGTGACCGACTTCGCCTATCTCCCTCGCGATGCCGCGGTCACCCTCCGGGCACCCAACGGCGGTCGCTTCGCCCTCCCGGCCGCGCGTGCCGGGCGACGGCTCCCCTTCCGGTACGGCCCGGCCGAGGAGGTGCCGATCGAGGTACGCGGCGCCGGACACGCGAGTCGTCAGGTCAATTCCTTCTGTACGCCCGATACCTTCGAGGCCGACGCGCTGATCGCCTGCGAGTCGCTCACACCCGGCGGGAACTGGTCGTCGTACCCGCCGCACAAGCACGACGAGGCCGCCGCGGACGAGGACCGGCTGGAGGAGATCTGCTACTTCGAGGTGTCGCCGTCGCCCTCCGGGGAACCCGGCTGCGGGTACCACCGGGTCTACGGCCACCCCGACCGCCCGATCGACGTCTGCGCCGAGGTCCGCAGCGGCGACGTGGTGCTGGTCCCGTACGGCTGGCACGGCCCGGCGATGGCCGCACCCGGCTACGACCTCTACCACCTGACCGTGATGGCCGGGCCGGGCGAGCGCCGCTGGCTGGTCCGGGACGACCCGGCACACGCCTGGGTACGCCGTTCCTGGGCGACGACCGGCCCCGATCCCCGCCTGCCGCTGACCTCGGCGCGGGAGAGGAGAAGACCGTGATCGATCATGTGCGACCATCGATGAACATCTACCCGGAAGTGGTGGTCGCGTGAAGCGCACCCTCGCCGTGATCGGCGGCAGCATCCTCCTCCTCACCGCGTGCAGCTCGGGCGGCCGCGAGGCGCCGGAGACGTCCGGAGAGGCGGGCTACACCATCGCCTTCGTCACCCACGAGACGCCCGGTGACACCTTCTGGGACAAGGTCCGGGCCGGCGCCGAGCAGGCCGCGAAGGACGAGGGCGTCACCCTCAAGTACTCCAACGACCCGGACGCCGCCAAGCAGGCCGGGCTGATCCAGAGCGCCGTCGACGCCGAGGTGGACGGCATCGCGACCACCCTGGTCACCCCGGACGCACTGGCCGGCGCGGTCACGTCGGCGACCACGGCGGGCATCCCGGTGGTCGGCCTGAACGCCGGTATCGATCAGTACCGGAAGCTCGGCGCGCTGATGTACTTCGGCTCCGACGAGTCCCTGGCCGGCACCAGCCTCGGCGAGCGGATCGCCGGCACCGGCGCCAAGCATCCGCTCTGCGTGATCCACCAGACCGGCTCGGTCTCCCTCGAGGCTCGCTGCGCAGGAGTCAAGGGCGCCGTTCCCGGTACGGAGAACCTGCAGGTCAACGGTGCCGACGACAGCGCCGTGACCACCACGCAGCAGGCGAAGCTGGCCCAGGATGAGACGATCGACTACGTGGTGACCCTCGGCGCGCCGATCGCCCTCGACGCGATCAAGGCGAAGCAGGCGGCGGGCAGCTCCGCCACGCTGGTCACCTTCGACCTCAACCAGGAGATGGCCCAGAAGATCAAGGACGGCGAGGTCGAGTTCGCGATCGACCAGCAGCCGTACGCCCAGGGGTACATGTCCGTGACCTCGCTCTACCTGTACCTGAAGAACGGCAACGACCTCGGCGGCGGCAAGCCGGTGCTGACCGGCCCGTCCTTCGTGGACAGCACCAACATCGACAAGATCCTCCCGTTCACCGAGAAGAACACCAGGTGAGCCCTCTCCCTGCGGCTCCTCTCCCCGCGCCCTCGGTCCCGGCGCGCCGTCTGACGGCACGCCCCTTTCCCGCGCGCCGCCTCCTGGCCCGCCCGGAGGTGGGCGCGCTGGTGGCCGCCGTGGTCATCTTCGGGTTCTTCCTGGCCGTGGCGCCCGCGTTCCGGTCGGCCGGGTCGTTCGCCTCGGTGCTCTACCAGTCGTCGACGATCGGCATCGTCGCGGTCGCCGTCGGCATGCTCATGATCGGCGGCGAGTTCGACCTCTCGGCCGGGGTGATCACCACGACGGCGGGCCTGGTGAACTCGCTCTTCTGCTGGTACCTCGGCGTGAACCTCTGGGCCGGCGCCGTGCTCTCGCTCGCCTTCTGCCTGCTGGTCGGGTTCGTCAACGGCTATCTCGTGACGCGTACCGGAATCCCGAGCTTCCTGATCACGCTGGGCACGTTCTTCGTGCTGCAGGGCGCGAACCTGGGCGTCACCAAGCTGGTCACCGGATCGGTGTCGAGCGCGGACATCAGCGCGATGGGCGGGTTCTCCGCGCTGCGGCGGATCTTCGCGGGCAGCGTACCGATCGGGGGCGTGACGCTCTGGACGACCGTACCCTATTGGCTGCTCTTCGTAGTGATCTCCGCCTGGACCCTGCGGCGCACCCGGATCGGCAACTGGATCTATGCCGTCGGCGGGGCGCCGGCCAGCGCCCGGGCCGCGGGCGTGCCGGTGGAGCGGACCACGATCGGCCTGTTCATGACGGTGTCGTTCCTCGGCTGGTTCGTCGGGATGCACCTGCTGTACCGCTTCGACACGCTGCAGGCGGGCAACGGCGTCGGCAACGAGTTCCTCTACATCATCGCGGCGGTGGTCGGCGGCACGCTGCTCACCGGCGGCTTCGGCAACGCCCTCGGCGTGGCAGTCGGCGCTTTCATCTTCGGCATGACGAGCCTGGGCATCGTGTACGCCGGCTGGGACCCGAACTGGTTCCGGGCGTTCCTCGGCGTGATGCTCCTGCTCGCCGTCCTGGTCAACCTGGCGGCGCGAAGGGTGGGCTCCCGATGATCGAGATGACCGGGGTGAGCAAGGACTACGGTCCGGTCCGCGCCCTGCACGACATCGACCTGCGGGTCGCGGCGGGCGAGGTGACCTGCGTGCTGGGCGACAACGGCGCCGGCAAGTCCACCCTCATCAAGATCATGTCGGGGCTGCACCCGCACACGTCCGGCGACTTCCGGGTAGCGGGGGAGTCCCGGGTCTTCGCCTCCCCGCGCGAGGCCCTGGCCCTCGGCATCGCGACGGTCTACCAGGACCTCGCCGTCGTACCCCTGATGGAGGTCTGGCGCAACTTCTTCCTCGGCGCCGAGCTGACCGGCCGCTCCGACCGGCGCAACGTCTCGCCCCCGCGCGACGGTTCCTCCCCGCGCAACGCCTCGTTTCTGCGCGACGGTTCCTCCCCGCGCAACGCCTCGTCCCTGCGCGATGGTTCCTCCCTGCGCGACGGGTCGTCCCCGCGCGACGGCTTCGGGCGCCGGCTCGGCTTCGGGCTGCGGATCCGTGAGATGCGCGGCATCGTGGCCCGGGAGCTGCGGAGCATGGGGATCGACGCCGACGTGGACCGGCCGATCGGCACGCTCTCCGGCGGCCAGCGCCAGTGCGTCGCGATCGCCCGCGCGGTCTACTTCGGCGCGCGGATCCTCATCCTCGACGAGCCGACCGCCGCCCTCGGCGTGAAGCAGTCCGCGCTGGTCCTCCGCCGTATCGCCGCCGCCCGCGACGAGGGCCTCGCGGTCCTCCTGATCACCCACAGCCCGCAGCACGCGCTGCTGGTCGGCGACCACTTCATCGTACTCAAGCTCGGCGCCGTCGCCCTCGACGCCCGCCGCGGTGAGGTGACCCTGGAGGAGCTCACCGCCCAGATGGCGGGCGGCTCCGAACTGGACACCCTCTCCGCGGAGCTGGGCCGCTGACCACTCCACACCTCTCGGCAGCGCCTCTCAGCACCGAACGTGCGCTCACCACGAGGACCATCCGGCAGCCGGCGCGCCCGTTTTCGCGTTATCCGCAGGCGCCCGGTCCGCAGGCGTCCGGTCCGCAGTTACCCGGTCTGTAGGCGTCCGGTCCGCAGTTACCCGGTCTGTAGGCGTCCGGTCCGCAGGTACCCGGTCTGTAGGCGTCCGGTCCGCAGTTACCCGGTCTGTAGGCGTCCGGTCCGCAGGCGCCGGCCGGGGCGGCGAGAGTGTCACCGCCGACGCCGTTGGCGACGATGACACCCGGTCTCGGCGGTTTGTATCCCGCTGGACCAAGGTTAGCTCATTGTCGGCGTTGATCATCTTGCGTGGTATTTGTCGCTTCGGTCCGGAGCCCGCGGAAGGCCAGCTCGACGACCGTGCGGGCCAGCGTCTCCGGGTGCCCGCGCTCCGGCCGGTACCACTCCACCAGTGAGTTGACCATGCCGAAGATCAGGCGCGCGGCGGTCGCGGCATCCACGTCGGACCGGATCGAGCCCTCGGCCTGTGCCTGCTTGACCAGATCGGTCACGATGCCGTCGAACTCCCGCCGCCGCGCCAGGGCGTGCTGCTCCACCTCGGTGTTGCCGCGGACGCGCAGCAGCAGGGTGACCAGTTCCAGTCGTTCGGCGAGCACCAGGACGCTGCTGCTGATCAGCCGCTCCAGCCGGTCGATCGCCCGTTTCTCGCCGCTGACCTGGGCGGCAGCCTCGAACAGGCCGTCCAGCGCGCGGTCCACCGCCATCGCGAGCAACTGCTCCTTGCCGCTGACGTGGTGGTACAGCGTGGACTTGGTGATGCCCAGCGTCTCGGCCACGTCGAACATGCTCGTCGCGTCGTAGCCGCGCGCGTTGAAGAGCCGGACGGCCGCGTTCAGCACCGCGTCCTGGTCATGGCCCGGGCGCCCGCGGCGCCTCTGCGGTGGTCGCTCCCCGTCCATCGTCACGCTTCCTTTCCCGTACGCGTGGCGTACGCGCAATATGTCAGACCTCGCGAGTGGAGAGAAGCCGGGGCTTGATTTACCGACCGGTAGGACGGTAAATAGGAAGGCAGCCGATCGCAACGGAGCGAAGAAGATGAGCACACCCGCTGAGCTCTACGAATCCCACCGTGAGCTACTCGAGCGCGCCACCCGGGCGGCGGTCGAGCGCGACTACTGGTCCGCGTTCCCCGAGTCCCCGAGCAAGTCGATCTACGGGGAGGACGCCGCCCCCTCCGGCGAGCGGGCCTTCACCGCCCTCCTCGGCGCGACGTTCCCGGTCGACGTGCCGGGCGCCGTCGGCACGGTCTCCACCGAGCACTCGCCGTACGGTATGGAGCTCGGCCTCTCCTATCCGAGGGCCGACCCGCTGGCTCTGGTCGCGGCCGCCCGCGCGACCATCCCGTCCTGGCGTGCCGTCGGGCCGCGGGGGCGGGCCGGGATCGCCGTCGAGATCCTGCGCCGGATCAACGCGCGCGGGTTCGAGCTGGCCCACGCCGTGCAGCACACCACCGGCCAGGCGTTCGTGATGGCGTTCCAGGCCGGCGGCCCGCACGCGCAGGACCGCGCCCTCGAGGCGATCGCGTTCGCCCTCTCCGCGGCGGTCCGGATGCCGTCCACCTCGTCGTGGACCAAACCGCAGCGGGGTGGCGACCCGCTGGCCATGACCAAGACCGGCACCGTGGTCGGCCGCGGCGTCGCGCTGGTGATCGGCTGCACCACGTTCCCCACCTGGAACAGCTATCCCGGCCTCTTCGCCAGCCTGGTCACCGGCAACCCGGTGATCGTCAAGCCGCATCCCGGGGCGGTGCTGCCGCTCGCCATCACCGTGCAGGTCTGCCGCGAGGTGCTCGCCGAGGCCGGGCTCAACCCCGACGTGGTCACCCTCGCCGCCGAGGAGCCCGGCGACGGCATCGCCGCGACGCTGGCCACCCATCCGGACGTCCGGATCGTCGACTTCACCGGCTCCAGCTCGTTCGGTGACTGGCTGGAGGCGAATGCGCGGCAGGCGGTGGTCTACACCGAGAAGGCCGGCTTGAACACGGTGGTCCTCGACTCGACGGACGACTATCGCGGTCTGCTCCGCAACCTGGCGTTCTCACTCTCGCTCTACAGCGGACAGATGTGCACCACACCGCAGAACCTGCTGATCCCGCGCTCCGGCATCGACACCGATGCGGGCCACCGGACTCCCGAGGAGTTCGGCGCCGACCTGGCCACCGCGCTCGGCAAGCTCCTCGGTGATCCGAAACGGGCAGCGGGTACGCTCGGCGCGATCGTCAACGACGGCGTGCTGGCCCGGCTCGCCGAGGCGGGCGGCCTGCCCGGCGTGGTGAGCCCGTCCGCCGAGATCGCCGACGAGCAGTTCCCCGGCGCGACCATCCGGACCCCGGTGGTGCTGCGGCTCGCCGCGGCCGACGAGAAGCTCTACACCCGCGAGTGGTTCGGCCCGGTCTCGTTCCTGATCACCACCGACGACACCGGCCACAGCCTGCGGATCCTCACCGAGACGGTCCGCGCGCACGGTGCACTGACCGCCCTGGTCCACTCCAGCTCCCCGTCGGTGCTGACCGCGGCCCGCGAGGCCGCCCTCGACGCCGGCGTCCACCTCTCGGAGAACCTGACGGGCGGTGTCTTCGTCAACCAGACGGCCGCGTTCAGCGACCTGCACGGCACCGGCGCCAACCCGGCCGCCACGGCCTCCCTCACCGACGACTACTTCGTCACGGGCCGCTTCTTCACCCTGCAATCGCGTCACCACGTCCCATCCACCCCCACGGCGTGACCCGAGCAACGGACATGACCCGCCCACGCCGCCACAGGAACCTGCATCGGGCTGCCGCCCGCCCCGGCAGCCCGTCCGTCCTGCCTCGACCCGTCCTGGCTGCCTTGCCCGCCTGCCTGCCCTACCCGTCTGCCTTGCCCGCCTGCCCTGCCCTGCCTGCCCTGCCCTGCCTGCCCTGCCCCGGCAGCCTGGCCCGGGCGGCGGTGCGGTCGTTTCATCTCGCGGTTCTGTCGTCTCCCGCCCGCGCAGAGTGGCTCTTTTCGGATATAGAGGCTGGAGGCGGGTATTTCCGTCGAAGCGTGTTCATCGAGAGGAGGGGTCGTGAGCGGGGAAGAGGTCTTCGCTGACACGATCGCGCGGGATCAGCGGGTGGAGCCGCGGGACTGGATGCCCGACGGGTACCGGCAGACGCTGATCCGGCAGATCGCGCAGCACGCCCACTCCGAGATCATCGGCATGCAGCCGGAAGGGGAGTGGATCACCCGGGCGCCCTCGCTGCGGCGCAAGGCGATCCTGCTCGCCAAGGTGCAGGACGAGGCGGGTCACGGCCTCTACCTGTACTCCGCCGCCGAGACGCTCGGTGCCGACCGCGGTGACCTGACCCGGCGGCTGATCGAGGGGCGGCAGAAGTACTCGTCGATCTTCAACTACCCGACGCTGAGCTTCGCCGACGTCGGCGTGATCGGCTGGCTGGTCGACGGCGCCGCGATCTGCAACCAGGTCCCGCTCTGCCGCAGCTCGTTCGGGCCGTACGCCCGCGCCATGATCCGGATCTGCAAGGAGGAGTCCTTCCACCAGCGGCAGGGCTACGAGCTGCTGATGACCATGATGACCGGCACCGCGGCCCAGCGCGCCATGGTGCAGGACGCGGTGGACCGCTGGTGGTGGCCGTCGCTGATGATGTTCGGCCCGCCCGACGGCGACTCGCCGAACTCGGCCCGCTCGATGGCCTGGAAGATCAAGCGCCACACCAACGACGAGCTCCGCCAGCGCTTCGTCGACATGTCCGTCCCCCAGGCCGGGGCGCTCGGTGTCACCCTGCCCGATCCGGCCCTGCGCTGGAACGAGGACCGCGCCCACTACGACTTCGGCGAGCCCGACTGGTCCGAGCTGAAACGGGTGATCTCCGGCGACGGCCCCCTCAACCGCCAGCGCATCGCCCGCCGTCGCGACGCCGACACCGAGGGCGCCTGGGTCCGCGAGGCCGCCGCCGCTCACGCCGCCAAGCACACCCCACCCGGCCCGCCCACCTCCCCGCACCCTGCTGCCCCACCCGGCCCGCCCGCCTCCCCGCGCCCGGTCTCCCCGCGGGCGGCTGCCCCGCGGCCTCCCGCTGTCTCCCCGCAGGCCCCACCCCCGGTTTCCCCAGCCTCCGTCGCCACGGTCCCGGGAGCCTCACCCCTGTCTGCGTCCTCCCCGGGAGCCTCATTCCCCGGGGCTTCATTCCCCGGGGCTTCCTCCCCGGCAGCCGTCGGCGACGAGCAGGGGAGCGGGCGATGAGCGAGGAGAGCGTTCGGCACGAGTGGCCGCTGTTCGAGGTGTTCGTGCGGGCCAAGCGAGGGCTCAACCACGTGCACGTCGGGTCGTTGCGTGCGGCCGATCACCGGATGGCGGTGCAGCACGCCCGGGATCTCTACACGCGCCGGAACGAGGGGGTCAGCATCTGGGTGGTCCGCTCCGACGATGTGGTGGCGAGCGATCCGGCGGAGAAGGAGGCGTACTTCGCACCAAGCGCCGACAAGGTCTACCGGCACCCGACGCACTACGCCATCCCCGACTCGGTTCCGCACATCTGAGGCGCGCCATGGCTTTCGACGATGCGTACCAGGCCCTGACCGATCACGACGACGATGCCCGCTGGGCGTACGGCACCGGCTTCACCGACCCGCTCGCCGGCGTGCCGGGCGGCTTCCCCGAGGGGGTGGACCGCGCCGACCTGGCGGCCTACCACCTGATGCTCGGGGACGACGCGCTGATCATGTCGCACCGGCTGCAGCAGTGGGTCACCCACGCGCCGGAGCTGGAGGACGAGCTGGCCCTGGCGAACATCGGGCTCGACCTGCTCGGCCAGGCCCGGTTGCTGCTGACCCGGGCGGGCGAGGCCGAGGGCGAGGGCCGGGACGAGGACGCGCTCGCCTACCACCGTGGGCCCGCCGAGTTCCGCAACGTCCGGCTCGCCGAGCGCGGCGACGCCGACTTCGCGCATCTCGTGGGGCGGTTGCTGTTCTTCACGACGTGGCGGCTGTCCCTCTTCGACCGGCTCGCCTCGGCACCGGACCCGATGCTCGCGGCGATCGCGGCCAAGGGCGTCAAGGAGCTGACGTACCACCGGGACTACGCCGCCCGCTGGGTGGTCCGGCTCGGCGACGGGACCGATCTCTCTCACCGCAGGATGACGGCGGCGGTCGGCGCGCTGCTCCCGCTGACGGAGGAACTGTTCCAGCCGAGCGAGGTCGAGCTCCGGCTGTCCGCGTCCGGCATCGCCGTCGACCCGTCCTCGCTGCGCGCCGAGTTCGACGCGGTCCTCGCCGAGGTCTTCGCGGCGGCCACCCTGAAGCCTGCACCGATGGCCGCGACCAACGCCGAACCTGCCGGTCACGACACCGAATCGCCTGGTCACGACACCGACCCGACCGGGCGGGGCACCGACCCGACCGGGCGTGGGACCGACCCGACCGGGCGTGGGCGGGACGGGGAGCACACCGAGGCGCTGTCCGAGATCCTCGCGGAGTTGCAGCAGCTGGCGAGGGCGGTCCCCTGGGGTGTGTGGTGAACACGGCTCCCGGAGTGAGCACCCTTGCGCCCGATCCGATGGCCGCGCCCCGGTCGGCTGCCGCGGTGGTGGGGGCGGTCGTGGATCCGGAGCTGCCGATGGTCACGCTGGTGGAGCTCGGGATCGTGCGGGAGGTTCGTGAGGACGCCGGGGCGGTGCTGGTGACGATCACGCCGACGTACTCGGGATGCCCGGCCATGGAGGCGATCCGGGACGACATCCTCGGCGCGCTCCGGAGAGCGGGGTGGACACACGCCGTGGTGCGTACGCGAATAGCGCCCGCATGGACCACCGACTGGATCAGCGAGAGCGGCAGGCGGAAGCTCGCGGAGGCCGGCATCGCGCCGCCTGGGGCGGCACCGCGCAGGGCGGCCGGACCGGTGCCTCTCACGCTCACGCCACGACCAGTAGTGATCGCCTGTCCCCGCTGCGGTGACACCGCCACCGAGGAGATCGCGGCGTTCGGCGCGACGGCCTGCCGGGAACTGCGGCGCTGCCCGGCGTGCGGGGAACCCTTCGAGCACATGAAGGAGATCTGAGGTGGCGGTGTTCCACGCGCTCCGGGTCGCCGCGGTCGACCGATTGTGCCCCGACGCGGTGGCGGTGACGTTCGCGGTGCCGCCGGAGCTGGCCGGGACGTTCGACTTCCGGCCGGGGCAGTCGCTGACGGTTCGCCGGCCGGGGGAGGAGGCGGACGAGCGCCGGACCTACTCGATCTGCGCGGCGGCCGGGGGAGCGCCGCGGATCGGGGTGCGGGAGGTCCCCGGCGGCCGGGTGTCCGGGTGGATCGTGCGGGAGCTGCGGGCTGGGGACCTGGTCGACGTGGCACCGCCCGCCGGGACGTTCACGCCGGACATCGCGGCGGGCGGGCGGCACGTGCTGGTCGCGGCCGGTTCCGGGATCACCCCGCTGCTCTCGATCGCGGCGTCCCTGTTGCGGGAGGAGGGCGCCGAGGTCGGTCTGCTGTACGGGAACCGGCGCGCGGGAACGGTGATGTTCGCCGAGGAGCTCGCCGATCTGAAGGACGCGCACCCGTCACGGCTGGAGCTCGTGCACGTGCTGTCCCGGGAGCCGCGCGAGGCCGACCTGTTCAGCGGCCGTCTCGACGCGGCCCGGCTGCGCACGCTGTTACCGCAGCTCATCGACGTGCCGGCGGTGGACCACTGGTGGCTCTGCGGTCCGTACGGGATGGTCGCCGACGCGACGGCGGTGCTCGCCGAGGCGGGAGTCCCCCCGGAACGGGTGCATCGCGAACTGTTCTGGGTGGACGATCCGCCGCCGGAGCCGGTCCGCCCCGAGGACGCGCCGCGCGGCCCGAGCAGCGAGGTCACGGTGCGTCTGGACGGCCGCGCCACCACCGTCACCGTCGAGGAGGGCGTCACCGTGCTCGACGGCGCGCAGCGCTCCCGCCCGGACCTGCCGTTCGCCTGCAAGGGCGGCGTCTGCGGCACGTGCCGGGCCCGCGTGGTCGAGGGCGACGTCACGATGCGCCGCAACTTCGCCCTGGAGCCCGCCGAACTGGCCGCCGGTTTCGTCCTGACCTGCCAGTCGACCGCAACGTCACCAAAGGTGGTGATCGACTTCGACGAGTAGCCCACCCGCCTGCCCGGGCTGGCCCGCCCCGCAGGCTGGCCCGCCCCGCAGGCTGGCCCGCCCCGCAGGCTGGCCCGCCCCGCAGGCAGGCCAGCCCGGTCCGCCCGGCCAGCGTGCCTGCCCGGCCAGCGTGCCTGCCCGGCCAGCGTGCCTGCCCGGCCAGCGTGCCTGCCCGGCCAGCGTGCCCGCCCGGCCAGCGTGCCCGCCCGGCCAGCGTGCCCGCCCGGCCAGCGCGCCCGGCCTGGCGCGCCCGGCCCGCGCTGCGCTAGGCGGGGAGTTGGGCGAGGGCGAAGATCTGGCTCTCCTCGGGCTCGTTGGCCGGGGTGAACGTCACGGTCTCGATGGAGATGATTTTCAGGCCGTGGGATTCGAGGACGGCGGCGAGGTCCGGTTCCAGGTAGCCGGAGACGGTCACCGGGACGCCGAGGAACTCGATCGGGAGGCTGTCGGCGTCGAAGTTGACCATGCCGATGGCCAGGTGGCCGCCGGGGGTGAGCCAGTGGGTGACCTTGTCGAGGGTGCGCTCGATGTCGGCCTTGCTGAGCATGAGGAGGGAGAAGAACGCGGTCACGGCCTCGAAGGTGCCGAAGTCGTCGGGGAGTTCGGCGACGTTCGCGTGAACGAATTCGGCCGCCGGGACCTGCTCGCGGGCCAGGCGGAGCATGCCCTCGGAGATGTCGACGCCGACGACGCGGTGGCCGGCTTCGGTCAGGGTCTTCGCGGTGGGTACGCCGGTGCCGCAACCCAGATCGAGCACCGAGGCGCCGGCCGGGAGCTGCGACAGGAGCTTCTCCGTCACGGCGTACTGGAAAGGATTATGGCTGTGTTCGCCCTGGTATTTATCGGCTAGTTGATCGAATGCCTCCATGCGCCTGCACGCTACCCGCAAGATCCTCCACAGTGGAGGGGTACCGTCAGAGAACGAGGGTGACGGCCTCCGCGGCGACCCGCTCGTCTAGGCGGGAACGGTCGAGGTTGGCGCAGAGAACGATCGAGGCGCCGACCGTCAGCGGGGCGAGCAGCCAGTTCAGCGGCTGCTCGGAACCGGACACGTCGATCAGCACCCGGTCGCCGGTGCTGATTCCGCGCATCGCCGCCACCTCGGCCGCGACCGCACCGTACTCCGCATAGGTCGTGCCGTCGGCGGTGGCGGCCTCCAGCGGGCCGGCGCGATCCGCCGGCGGGGGAGCGCCGAGCAGGGCGCGGGCGGCGGGCGGAAAATCCCGATACCCCGCGGGTACGTCGGGGGACGGCGCACCGTCCGGAGCCAGGCCGAGCACGAACTGATGCCGGGCCGAGGGCACCTCGTCGAGCCAGTTGCCGACCCGGCGCCGCTCCACGAAGGTCACGTCGAGATCCGGCCCGGCCGCCTCGAGACCCGCCGTCGCCCAGCCCCGGTAGGAGACCTCGAGCCCGGCGGCCCAGGCCCCGAGCAGCACCGCGGCGGTCTGCCAGTGCGGGGGCAGGAGCACCCCGGCACGACTGCCCCGCCCGAGCCCGCACTCCCCGGTGAGCAGCGAGGCGGTGGCCGCGCTCCACGCACCGAGGTCGGCGGCGCTCAGCCCGGTCCGCTCCCCGGTCGCGTCGTCGTAGTACGTGATCAACTCGGCGGTCCGCCGGTCGACAGCCTCAGTGCTCATCGCGGGCCAACCTATCCCCAGGACCGGCCCGTCCGCACCGGCGATTGCGGGGGATATGCCCGGCTGATCCGCTATGCGGCCGGATCTATTCACCCGATCTGGGAGTTCACTCACGTCACCGGACCACCGTCAGGCGGCCGAGCGGAACCGGGTGAGCTCGCGGGACTCGGCGGCGTACCGGGCGAGCAGGTGCACCGTGCGTGGGCCGGCCTCGCCCTCCTCGTCGATGCCGGTGCGCTGCTGGAAGGCGAGCACCGCGTCGTGCAGGTCCGCCTCGGCCGGGCCGACCCGGATGCCGAGGTCGCTGAAGAGGGCGCGCAGGCTCGCCGGTTCCGCCGGTGGCGGCGTCTCCGACCAGCCGATCACGCCGCCGACCGCCGTGCCGACCAGGTTGAGCACTCCTCGTGTGGACATCGTTACCTCCCCGCGTCGATATGTGACTCCAGCATCGGCGCGGTTTCTGTGTGCGCCATCTGTCGCGCGTCTCCAGTTCCTGTGCGCGGGTCGGCCGAAAGTCGTAGCCGTCCGTGAGCGGGGCCGGTGGTCCGGCTCGCCGCGATCCGCCGGGAGTAGGGGATAAATCGGAAATATCCGTTTGAAGCCAGAGTAAGTGAGGCCAGCGGCAAAGGGACGGGCGACAGGAGCGGGTGGCAGAGGCCGGCGACGGGAGCGAGTGGCAGAGGCCGGCGACAGGAGCGAGTGGCAGGGGCCGGCGGCCGGAACCGGCGGCAGGGGCTGTGGACGCCCGGCCGCCCGGGTGGCGGACCGAAAGGACGGGCATCCCGAGACGGCGGGTGACTCCGAGACGGCTGGTGACTACGGCGTACCCGTCCGGCACGGACCGGGCGGTGCGGGGCGCAGGCGGGAGCGCGTTCCTGTAAGCCCGCTGAATATCGAGCGGCGCTCGTCGGTGATCACGATGCCCGGAACGGGGGCGGGCGGAGCGGCCTCGGCCTGCGGCTGCGGCCCGGCGTCAGGGGAAATATCAGTGTGAAGCACTTGAAGTACGCTAGATCACGATTTGCCGGTAGATACTCGGGCCAATCGGCGCGTCGGAGTGATCTGAGGCGCACAGCGAAGTCACAGAGCGCTCACCGGTCCGGGACATTTTGGCGAGCCACCTTGATGGACATGACCGACTTGCTGAACCGCCCCGGCATCGACGACCGCAACTCCGGCGAGCCCCTGAGCGGCCCCGTGCTGATGCCCCCGACGCACATCCCGCCGGAGATGTGGCAGACCCCGCCGCGGGAGCCGCGCTGGAAGCGGCGCGCGGTCGGCGGTGTCGCGGTGCTGGTCCTGGTCGCCGGCGGGGGAAGCGGCGGGGCGTACCTGGCGGAGCAGTACCTGGACAGCAAGGCCACCACGTCGACGGCGACCAGCGGGACGACCGTCGCGGCGACCACCGTCACCGAGGGCGACGACCTCGCCCCGATCGTCGCCAAGGTGCAGAACAGCATCGTCACCGTGCTGGTCGACAGCAGCAACGAGTCGTCGCTCGGCTCCGGTGTGGTGATCGGCTCGAACGGCCTGATCCTCACCAACAACCACGTGATCTCGTCGAACGGCACGGTCAGCGTCCGGCTCGCCAGCGGCCAGACGGTCCCGGCGTCGGTCGTCGCCACCGACACCACGCACGACCTGGCGCTGGTGCAGGCGACCGGGCTCAGCGGGCTGACCCCGGTCACCTTCGGCACCGACTCGACCGTCGCGGTGGGTGACACGGTCCTGGCCTTCGGCGCCCCGCTCGGACTCGAGGGCACCGTGACCTCCGGCATCGTGTCCGCTCTGGATCGCAGCCTGGACACCGGCGAGGAGAAGCTCACCGGACTGCTGCAGACCGACGCGGCCATCAATCAGGGCAACTCCGGCGGCGCGCTCGTCGACACGTCCGGAAACGTCGTCGGCATCAACGTCGCGATCGCCACCTCGGGTGACAGCACCGGCAGTGTGGGCCTCGGGTTCGCCATTCCGGCCGACACCGTCACCGCCGCCATCACGCAGATGGAAGCGCAGATCCCGAGCTGACCGCGGCCTTCCCGAACCAGCGGTCCAATGCGGACTCCAGCGATGCGGTGTCATTCCGGGCCCAGGCCACGTAATTGTCGGGTCGGACGAGCATCGATGTGGTTCCGGGCACGGCGACGACGTCGACCCGGTCCGACCAGTTCGCCGCCACCGCGGCGAGGTCCGCGCGCTCGGTGATCAGGAGCGGACGCCCGGAGTGGGTGAACGCGCCGAGAGGCGGGGCCAGGCGACCCTCGCCCGGATGTGCGGGGCCGTCGGTGACCGCGTACGTGACATCGGAACCGGCCATCATCGCCGCGATGTGCCGGACCACCGCAGGTTCCTCCAGCAGTTCGGCGAAGAGCGTGCGCAACGCCGTGACCTGCGGACCCGGGCCGGAGAGCAGCCCCTGCGCCTGGGTGTGCATGGTCACCCGCTCGGCCGCCGGCCGGCGCTCCGACTCGTAGGTGTCCAGCAGATCCTCCGGCGCCCAGCCGCGCACCGTGGCGGCGAGCTTCCAGCCGAGGTTGATCGCGTCCTGCAGGCCGAGGTTGAGGCCGGGACCGCCGATCGCCGAGTGCACGTGAGCAGCGTCGCCGAGCAGGATCACCCGTCCTTCGCGGTAACGCTCCGCGATGCGCGTGTTGCCACCGGAGAGTCGCCGCAGCAGGTGTGGCCCGTCGCCGGTGGGCGGCCCGAACGGGATGTCCACGCCCAGGACGTGCTCCGCCACCGCGTGCAGCTCGTCCAGAGTGAACGGCTCCGGCGGCTCGGGGAACGTCGTGGTGCTCACGCTGAGCAGTGTCCGCCCGTCCTGGAACACCGCGTAGGCGATCAGCCCCCGCTCGGTGCGATGGTGCATGAACGGCGGGATCGTTCCGTAGCCGGGCACGATCAGCCCGCCGGAGGCCGGATCGCGGTACTCGACCGGCACGCTGACGTGCGCCGACCGGGAGACCGCGTCGTCGTTGGTCACGCCGGGGAAGCCGATGCCGGCCAGCTTGCGGGTGACGCTCCGCCCGCCGTCCGCCCCGACCAGGTACCGCGCCGTGATCCGCTGAATCCCGTCGACCTCGATGACGACCCCGTGCTCCCGCTGTTCCAATCCGGTCAGCTCGTGGCCCTCGCGGAGTTCGACACCGAGCTCGGCAACCCGTTCCCGGAGCATTTCCTCGATGCGGCGCTGCGGCACCTGAATCACGTGCAGCGGCGTTTCCGGCGCTTTCGTCAGGGCCAGCGGAAACGCGCCGAAGACGAATCCGTTCAACGGCTCCGGATCGCCCTCCCGCCCGGCGAGTCGTTCGTAGAGCCCGCGCCGGTGCAGCATCGGCACCACCTGCCCGACGAGCCCGTTGGCCCGCTGCTCCTGCGACGGCCCGATCCGCCGTTCCAGAATCAGCGGCCGCACCCCGGCCAGCGCCAATTCCGCCGCCACCATCAGGCCATTCGGCCCGGCCCCGGCGACAACAACGTCAACGTCGAATTCCACGTCAAAACCTTCTTCCAGTACGCACGTCGGGTTATCGATTCCACTCAAAAGGCAAGCATGATCCACTGTGGACTGCCGGAGCGCAGGGTCGAGCCGAACGCCCGAGAGTGATCGGGATGAGCCGGGTCCCCAGAGCTGATCAGAGTGAGACGGGTGCCCGGGAATGATCAGAGCGAGACGGGTGCCCGGGAATGATCAGAGCGAGACGGGTGCCCGGGAATGATCAGAGCGAGGCAGGTGCCCGAGAATTCAGAGTGTGACGGGTGCCCGGGAGGGGTCAGGGCTGGGGCAGTCCGGCGCGGATCTGGCGTAGACCCTCGGTCAGCAGGGCGTGCATGTCGGCCCGTCGTTCGCCGCCCGCCTCGGTGAAATGGTGTGACGCCACATTGGTGACCGCGAGCAGTGTCGCCGCCACGAGTTTCGGATAGAGGTCGTTCGGATCGGTGCCGGTGCGCTCGGCCACGGCACCCGCGATCACCCGTTCCGCGGCCGCCGCGGCGTGCAGCACCGCGGCCTGCACGGCCGGCACGTCGAGCATCAGGCGCAGACCGGCGGCCCACTCCTCCCGGTCCGGCACCGGATGCGCGGTGACCTCCGGCCCGGCCACGAACTGGGCCAGGACGGCGTGGGTCAGCGCATCCCACAACGGTTCACCGGCGGGTCGTTCGCGCAGCGCGTCCGCCACACCGAGGCAGCGGTCGAGATGCCGGCTCGCGACCGCCTCCGCCTTCCCGGCGAAGTAGTTGTTGAACGTCCGCGGCGACACCCCGGCGGCCGCCGCGATCTCCTCCACGAGCACCTTGTCATAGCCGCGCTCGACGATGAGCCGGATCGCCGCCCAGCTCAGCGCGGCCCGGGTCTGCCGCTTCTTCCGCTCCCTCAGCCCCGTCACCCCAGCAACGCTACCAAAACATGCGCCCCCCGCAAAGATGCGTGCCCCGCACTTTCCTCAGCCCTCTCTCAGCTCCACACTCGCGAACCCCGCACGCCTGCCGAGCACGGTCCGCGCAACACACGCACACGACCGGCGTGGGCTGGGCAGCGCGTGCACACGAACGGCGCGGGCTGGGCAGCGCGTGCACACGAACGGCGTGGGCTGGGCAGCGCGTGCACACGAACGGCGCGGGCCGGGCGGCGCGTGCACACGAACGGCGCGGGCTGGGCGGCGCGTGCACACGAACGGCGCGGGCTGGGCGGCGCGTGCACACGAACGGCGCGGGCCGGCCCGCGGGTGCACACGAACGGGGAGGGTCAGCCGGCCAGGTGGCCCCAGCGGTCCTGGAGGGTGGACCATGGGCCCTGGTCCTCCGGGTGGCCGCCGATCAGGACGATCACGCGGTCGGCCTGGGCCAGCGCCGCCCGCTTGGAGGTCGAGCCGACCACGGTCACGCCGTGGGAGCGCAGCGCGCGCCACAGCTCGAGCTCCGTGGTCACGTCCAGGGCGGACGAGACGTCGTCGGCGATCAGCAGCTCGGTGCGCGGGGCCAGTGCCCGGGCCAGGGCGAGCCGCTGGAGCTGGCCGCCGGAGAGGCGGGTGCCCTTGTGGCCGATCAGCAGCTGGAGGCCGCCGCCGGACGCCGCCAGGTCGTGGTCGAGCTGGGCGACCGAGACCGCGTCGGCGGCGTCCACCTCGTGACCGAGCCGGATGTTGTCGGCGACCGTGCCGGAGAGCACCCGGGGGAGCTGCGCGACGTAGCCCACCTGGTTCGGCCGGAGGAAGAGCTCCGGGTCGCGGACCGGCTCGCCGTTCCAGTGCAGCGCACCGGTGTGGTGCACGATGCCGGCGAGCGCCCGCAGCAGCGACGACTTGCCGGAGCCGACCGGGCCGACGACCAGTACCAGCTCGCCCCGGTTCACCGTGAGGTCGACGCCGCGTACCCCCAGGGCGCCGTTCTCGTGCACGGCGCTGAAGTCGCGCAGCTCCAGCGTGCGCAACGCCTCGCGCGGCGCGATCGGCGGAGCGGGCGCCGTCCCCGCCGAGATGTCCACGCCGGTGACGTCCGACGAGTACTCCCCGGAACCGGTCATCGCGACCGTGCGGCGGGTCCACACCCGGGCCGACGGGAAGTGCGAGATCAGCGAGGCCGTGGTCCACGCGAACCAGCGGGCCGAACCGAGCGTCGCCACCGCGATCAGCGTGGCGGCGGCGCTGAGACCGCCGTTCAGGTAGAGCGCCCAGACGCCGATCGGCAGCAGGCCGCTCGCGATCGACGGCGTGGACCGCGCCCACACCTGGATCGCGATCTCCCGGCGCTGCAGCTCGCTGCGGGTCGCGTCGAGCGTGGCCAGGTGCGCCAGGACCGGCTCGGTCGCGCCGGCCAGCTTGACCGTACGCGCCGCGGAGAGCGCCGAGACCAGCGAGGTCGCGAACGCCGCCCGGGCCGCCACGGTACGCCGGGCGGCCTGCGCCAGCCGCGGGCCGAAGAGCGTCGCGGCCAGCCCGGACACCGCCATGGTGCCGAGGAAGAAGAGCGCCGGGACCGGCGACTGCGAGGTGGCCGTCATCGCCGCGGCGGTGATCAGCGCGATGCCGTTGTCGATCAGGTTGTCGGCGAGCATCACCACCCGCTCGGTGTCGCCGCCCTGCGCGACCACCTCGGCCGGGGTGTGCTTGCTGACCCGGCGCGGGCCGATCTGGCCGTGCACCAGGCGCAGGCTGATCCGCAGCATCTGCCGGACCCACCACTCGGGGAACCAGGCTCCGGTGTAGTACAGCGTCGGGATCAGCGCGAGCAGCAGGGCCGCGATGCCGGCGGCGGGCAGGATCGGGCTGCCCACCCCGTCGACGACGTCGGCCCAGAGCAGCGGCAGCACCGCGCCGTCCAGTCCGAAGAGGACCATCAGCGCGAAGAGGCTGACCGCGCCGAGACCGTACCGGGCGTCGTTGCGGGCCAGCCGGACGATCTCCCGCAGTGTCCGGGTCGGCGGCGGCTCCGGCAGCGGCGGCGGCTCCACGGTGGGGAGCGGGTGGGCCAGCGCGTCCGGGCCGAGCTCGACCTGCATCGCGGTGTCCCAGTCGTGCTCCTCCACCAGCACGCCGGTGCCGGACGCGGGCGCGGCGGCCGGGATGGCCAGGTTGCTGCTCGCCATCAGTTCGGCGAACCGTTGCGACTCGCGGAGCGGCCCGGACTCCACGACCCGGCCGTCGGCGAGCACCACGACCTCGTCGCAGCGCTGCACCGAGGAGAGCCGGTGCGCCACGATCACGCCGATCCGTCCCCGCAGCAGCCGGTCGGTGGCCCGCTGCACCCAGGACTCGGTGACCGGGTCCATCCGGGCGGTGGCCTCGTCGAGGATCACCACCTGCGGGTCGCGGACCAGGATCCGGGCGAACGCCACCAGCTGCTCCTGGCCGGCGGAGAGCTTGTAGCCGCCCTCGCCGAGCCGGGTGCCGATGCCGTCCGGCAGCCCGGCGACCCAGCCGGCGAGGCCCAGCTCCGCGACGGCCGTGCCGGCCCGGGGGAGCAGCTCCGGGTCGAAGAGCGCGATGTTCTCGGCGAGGGTGCCGGCCAGGATCTCGGTACGCTGCGGGACGATCGCCGTCCAGCGCCGGAGGCCCTCGACGCCGATCCGGTTCACGTCGAGGTCGCCGAGGAATACCGTGCCGTCCGGGACGTCCACCGCCCGGGTCAGCACCTTGGCCAGGGTGGACTTGCCGGATCCGGTACGCCCGATCAGCGCGTACGACCGTCCCCGGGCGAACGTCAGGCTCACCCCGTGCAGGGCGGCCGGACGATCGCCGTCCGACTCCGCGTACCGGAAGGTCAGATCGCGGACCGTGAGATCCCCGTCGGCCGGCGGCACACCCTCGGTCGGCTCCTGCGGCACCTCGCTGAGCAGCTGCACCCGGCTCCACGCGCCGAGGGCGTTCTGCAGCTCGGGGACCATCCGGGTGACGTGTTCCAGGGTGCCGCCGAAGCCGAGCGCCAGCAGCCAGACCGCGGTCAGCCGGGCGCCGTCGATGTGCCCGGCGGCCAGCGCCCACGCGCCGACCAGCACCAGCGCCGCGATCAGCGACCGGGTGATCGCCCCGGCCCACATGGTGACCCGGGAGGAGGCGCGCCACACCCGGCGCCCGCGGGCCAGCACCTCGGCGGAGCGGAGCGCGAAGAGGCGCCGCACATAGGGTGCCGCCAGGCTGGTGCGCACGTCGTCCTGCCCGTGGATCGCCTCCTCCATCACGGCGGCGAGGTCGGACCAGGCCTCCTCCTCCGCGATGCGTACCGGAGAGATCTTTTGAATGGGTTTGTTCATGGTGACGAAGATCAGGGCGCTGACCAGCACCATCGCCACGCCGGCCGGCCACCAGACGGCGAACGTGGTGACGATGGAGAGCGAGGCGGTGGCCAGCGACTGGGCCAGGCGCACGCCGCTGCCGCGCAGCTCGGCGCCGACCTGGAAGACGTCCGAGTCGATCCGGTCGAGCAGCTCGCCGACCGGGGTGTTCTCCAGCGTGGGGAGGTCCTGCCCGAAGGCGACCCGGTTGAGTCCACGACGGACCCGGGCCGCCCAGTCGGCGGTCAGCCGGGCCGCGACCAGCCCGACGGAGACGTCGCTGAGCACGGCCGCACCGAGCGCGGCGGCGAGCACCGCGAAGAGCGGTATCGAGTGGTTGACCAGCACCTGGCCGGCGAGGGCGAGCGAGAGAGCCGATCCGGCGGCGCCGAGCGTGATGAGGAACGCGGCGAGCGCGGTGCGTCTCCGGGAGGTCACCCAAAGATCGCGTAACAGGCGCATGGCGGAGTCCTCACGGGATGGGGCGGGCGGTGTCCCCATCCTGCGCGGACCCCGGATGACTCCTCAACCGGTTTATTCGGGACAATCTTTATGCGGGGCGGCGCAGCGTCAGCAGCGTGATCTCGCTCGGCGCGAAGACCCGGAACGGCGGGCCCCAGAACCCGGTGCCCCGGCTGGTGTAGAGCTGCGTCCGCTCCGAGTGCCGCGACAGCCCCTGCAGCGACGGCTGATCGGTGCGGACCAGGTAGTGGAACGGCCAGATCTGCCCGCCGTGCGTGTGCCCGGAGAGCTGCAGGTCGGCCCCGTGAGCCACCGCACCGGCGATCATCTGCGGTTGGTGGGCGAGCAGCAGCACCGGCAGCCCCGGATCGGCCCCGGCGAGCGCCGCCTCGTGGTCCGCGTGGTGCCCCGGCACCCCCGAGCCGGCCGCCGTACGATCGTCCACACCCGCCACCACCAGCGAGTCCCCGCCCCGGGAGACCAGGATGTGCCGGTTGTGCAGCGCGTCCCAGCCGAGCGCCGACATGTGCTCCACCCAGCCCTGGGCGCCGCTCATGTACTCGTGGTTCCCGGTCACGTAGACCCGCGCCATCGACGCCCGGATGTCCCCGAGCGGCGCTGCCATCTCCCGGCGCTGATCGACCTCACCGTCCGCGATGTCCCCGGTGTGCGCGACCACGTCCGGTGCGAGGGAGTTGACCACCTCGGTCACGCCGCGCGACCACTTCGCCCGGTCGATCGGCCCGTAGTGCGTATCGGTGATCAGCACGACCTTCAGCCCGTCGAGCCCCGCCCCGAGCCGGTCGATGGTGACGTCGACCCGGCGGACACGCGAGACGCGCATCGCCTCGGCGTACCCCCAGAGGAGCAGGACCAGGGCGACCAGAACGACCACCACACTGACGACGCGTGACCGAACCGGGTCATGCACCCCCGCGGCCAGCAGCACCAGCCCGAGCACCTGCCCGAGCACCGACCAGGTGAACAGCACCCAGATCACCCCGAGCGTGGTGTCCGCGATCCGCGCCGCCCGATCATCGCGATGACTCCCGTGCCCCCGGAACATCAGCACCGGGAAGACCGCCGGCACCAGCACGAACACGACCGTCCCCGCCACGAACACACCGGTCGGCCACTGATTCCCGGACCACACGAGCGTCACCCACGGCACCCCGAACAGCAGCCCCAGAACGACCACCAGGAGCCCGCCGAACCCCGCACGCCCCCTGCGCCTCGGCCGCGTCTCGACCGCCTCACCCACCGACATGTCCGCAAGCATGACACCACCCCGTTTCCGGTACGCCCCACACCTCCCCCACCGGTCCCGTCCGCCCCCGGCTCCGCCGCTACCGCCCACACCCCGTTCCCGCCCCGGATCCCCCCACCCCACCCGCCGTCCGCTCCCCGGCCCGCCCCCGAAGATCGTCTGCGGTTCCCCAGGGCCGGCATTCGGGACTGCCCGGGAAACGGTGTAAACGGCACCGCATCGATCGCGGAGTGCCAGGTCGACGCCGTCCGCGCACCGCCGTCACGGCGATCGGTGGACAGTCCCCGGCATTCCCCGGCGGCTGGCGTTCGCGGGTGTGTCGTGGTGCCGGAGGGACCCCTGAGCGCCAGCCGCCGGGTTCTGGCTGGTCCTGGCGGGTGTGTCGCGGGGCCCGAGGGACCTCTGAGCGCCAGCCGCCGGCTCGTGGCTGGTGCTGCGGGGTGTGTCGGGCGGGCTGAGGCACCCCGGAGCGCCAGCCACGGGGATCGCGAGTGCCGGGCCGGGCGAGGGGCGGGCTGGGTGAGGGGCGGGCTGGTGAGGGGCGGGCTGGGTGAGGGGCGGTCGGGTTGGCCGGGGCGGGTCAGTCGGGTGGGGTGCCCAGGGTCAGCAGCACCTCGGACGGGATGATCACGTCGGCGTGGGGGCGGGTCGTGGCGATCAGGCGGGCGTTGTGCTCGTCGGTGCCGGTGGCCCAGGCCTGTGCCGTGGCGGGAGGCTTGCCGAAGCGGATGTGGCGGGCGATCAAGCGGTGCAGGCGGACGGTGGGGGCGAGGTCGGCGTACCAGGACTCGCTGAGCAGGGCGCGGACCGGGCGCCACTGCGGGGTGTCGAGGAGCAGGTAGTTGCCCTCGGTGACGATCAGGCGGGCCTCGCGGGGGATGCCGATCACGGCGGCGATGGGCTGCTCCAGGACGCGCTCGAAGCCGGGGGCGTAGATCATCTCGTCCCGGTCGTCCAGCAGGCGGCGGAGCAGGGCGGCGTAGCCCCACGAGTCGAAGGTGTCGGGGGCGCCCTTGCGGTCGCGGCGGCCCAGGCGGTCGAGTGCGGCGTCGGAGAGGTGGAAGCCGTCCATCGGGACGTGTGCCACCCAGTCGGCGGACATTCCGGGCGGCGGGCTCGAGGCCAGGGCCTTGACCAGCTCCTCGGCCAGCGTCGTCTTCCCGGCACCGGGCGCCCCCGCGATCCCCAGCACGGCCCGGCCCGCGACGGCGGTGGGGGAAATGCGAGAAGCCGCGGTGGGGGAAGCGCCGGGAGAGGGCTGCGGCGCCGGGGTGGTGGGGGACGGGGCGCAGACCAGCGCACGGGCCCGGTCCAGGAGGTCAGCGAAGGTGTGCGCCATCGGGTGACCGTACCTTTCGCGGGACGGGTCGGATCGAGGACACCACGGACGAAGGGGCGGGTCTCCCGAGGTACGGAATCCACAGAGGAGACTGTGGAGAGGAAGCAGATGATCACCAAGGTGCTGGTCGTGGCGCTCCTGCTGACGGTGAACGGGCAGGCGTCGCCGCCGGTGGCCGGTGGGCTCGATCATCCGCGGGGGATGGCCTTCGGGGATGACGGCACGCTCTACGTGGCCGAGGCGGGGGACGGGACGAACGGGGCGGTCACCGCGATCCGGGACGGGCGGGTGCGGCGGATCGCGGCGGCCGCCGGGCCGTCGGACGTCACGCTCGGTGGGGACGGGGAGGTCTACCTCGTCGACGGGTGGGGTTTCCGGCGGGCCGATGGACGGGCCTCGGTGCGTACGGTCGGGGAAGCGACGTCGGTCCTCGCGGTGGAACGCGGTTTTCTCGTCATCGCCGGTGGCGACCTGCGCAGGATCGGGCCGCGCGGGCGTGTGCAGACCGTGGCGACCTTTCCGCGGCGGCCCACGGCGCTGGCGAGCGGGCCGGACGGCGCCGCCTACCTGAGCGAGGGCACCCGGATCTGGCGGATCGTCCCGGGGCACGCGCCCACGCTCTACGCCGACGGCTTCACGGACATCGTCGATCTCGCATGGGGAGACGACGCCCGGGGAGACGACGTCCGGGGAGAGGGCGCCCGGGAAAGCGGTGGCGGCCGGGGAGAGGGCGGCCGGGGAGCCGGTGGCGGGGGAGGGGACGGGTCGCTCCATGTGTTGCAGGGGAGCGGGGCGGGGCTGGTCCGGGTGGGGGCGGACGGCCGGCACCGGGTGATCCTCGGTGCCGTCCTGACCGCTCCGGGTGGCCTGGCCATCCGTGGCCGTGACGCGTACATCAGCACCGGTGGGGAGAACGGGGCGGTGCTGCGCGTCCGGATCTAGCCCAGGCCGAGGCGGAGTCCGGCCACTCCGGCAGGGGAGAGGGGCCGGGCCGTCGCCCGGGAGAGGTCGTTGCGGACACCGGTGGGCAACTCCTCGCCGAGGGCGCAGAGCGCGGGGTAGAGGTCCAGCACCTGGCGGTGGCTCAGCGCGCCGGCGCCGATCAGCAGGCCGTTCAGCGCGGTCGGGCTCTGCGAGAGCTCGCCGCAGAGCTCCTGGCGCCAGGCCGGGTCGTGCACGTGGTCCGGGAACTCGCGGGCGATCCGGTTGCCGGACGGCGAGCGCATGGTGCCGATCGTGTTGCGCCGGTGGGTGGTGACCGGCGGGGCCAGGCGGCAGGCGATGCCGAGGCGGCGGGCCAGCTGCGGGACGGTGAGCACGTCGAGCCCGGCGGCGCAGTTCTCGCAGAGGCGCTGGAAGGTCTTGGCGTGGATCACCGCGGCGGGGCGCTGGCAGGCTCCGTCGAGACCGCAGGCGGGGTCGAGGATGACCTCGGTGAGGGTGCCCTCGTGGTCGAAGCGGCCGACGGCGAAGAAGGTCGCCGGGGCGGTGCGGTAGCGAGCCAGGGCGGCGCGGGCGCTGACGTAGCCGTCGGCGTCCACGCCGATGCGGGGCACACCGGCGTCGGTGTGCAGTTGGATGAGCCGGAACATGGAGCACGCTCCCGGAGGGTAGAGCGGTTTCGGTGTCACCTTCCGGTACGTCGGCCGTACGTCAAAAGTTCAGTCACTACGCTAAGTTAGCGGTTCGTGACGAAGTTTGCGCTGGCAGGCGGCCCGGGAGGCATCGCACATTACTCCGTGTAATCTGAATTGGGAAGTGATGGAGGGGGTCGCGGGTGTCGGATCTGCCGGTGCTGATGTACCACTCGGTGTCGGCGGTCGACGGTCCGCTGCGCGATCTCGCGGTGCCGCCGGAGCGTCTCGCCGAGCAATTGGCCGCGCTGACCGATTCCGGCTATGAGCTGACGGGCCTGACCGAGGCGCTCGCGAGGCGCGGGGAGGGCCGGGTGGTCGCGGTCACCTTCGACGACGGGTACCGGGACTTCCTCACCCGCGGGCTGCCGATCGTGAAGAACGCCACGCTCTACGCCTCGGTCGGTCACCTCGGCGGCCATGCGGGCTGGCTGGGCGAGTGGTCGGCGGCGTTCGGGCCGATGCTGACCTGGGACGAGCTGGCCGAGGTCGCCGCCGCCGGGATCGAGATCGGCAACCACAGCCTGATCCACCACCCGCTCGACGTGCTCTCCCCGGCGCGGCTGCGCGAGGAGGTCCGGGTCGGCCGGGACCGGCTCGAACAGCGCCTGCAGGTCCGGGTGCGCTCGTTCGCCTACCCGCACGGCTACCACGGCCGCCGGGTCCGCGAGGTGGTCGCGGAGACCGGGCACGAGAACGCCACCGAGGTGGGCCGCCGCCCGCACACGCCCCGCGACGACCGGTTCGCGGTGCCGCGCTTCCAGCCCACGCCCGATCACACCGGCGCCGACCTGCTCGCCCTGGTCGAGGGCCGGGGCTCGCTGCTGCTGCCCCGGCTCAAGCACGCCGCCCAGCCGGGCTGGCGCCTGGTCCGGCGGGCGGCCCGCCTGGCCGGACGTTCCTGGACCTAGCCTGGGTTTTGACGTGTGGCGGGTCGATGCCACCCCACCGCACGTCAAACTCGAGCTAGGCGGCCGCCGCGATGATCACGGTGCGGTACGCGTCCGAGGAGCCACCCCGCAGCAGGACGATGGTGATCCGTTCGTCGGCGGGCACGCTGACCGATCCGGACCAGGCGCCGTGCGACGACGGCGTGATCGTCTTCTTGCTCGCGTAGCCGATGTCCCCGGTCAGTGCGATCGAGTAGGGCCCGCCGCTCGCGCTCAGCCCGGTCGCGGTGAGCCGGACCGTCCGGTTCCCGTCGTCGCCGGCCGCGCCGGGCGGTGCCGCGGAGAACGCCACCACCGCGTTGTCGTAGTGTCGCTCCGAGTCCCGGAACGACCACCACCCCACCCCGGCGAGCAGCAGCACGATCAGGGCGAGCGGCAGGACGTCGTGGACCGGGCGGATCTTCTCCCGGCCGGGCAGCCGCAACCGCCTGTCCGGCACGCCGGATGCACCGGGTGCACCGGGTGCGCCGGGTGCGCCGGGTGCGCCGGGTGCGGGTGCGGCGGGCCGCAGGCGAGCGCGGGCGACGGCCGCTCCGGCGGCGAGCAGCGTGGTCACGGCGCTGACCAGGAGCCAGCCGGTCCGGTTCAGGGTGCCGCCGGCCGTCCACAGGGCCAGCCCGCCGAGCACCAGGGTGGCCAGGCTCAGCGCCGGGACCAGCACCAGGCGCTCCACCACGCCCAGGTCGCGGCGGCCCTCCCGGAACAGCGCGCCGACCAGCGCCGACCCGGGCAGCACGAAGCCGAGCAGCAGCCCGCCGGGCACGGAGAGCACCGGGACACCGGTGACCACCGCGGCGCCGGAGAGCACGGTCAGCCCGGCGTACGCGCCGGCGTGCGAGCCTCTCACGGGGCGTCCCATCGGTAGATCCGGACCTGGCCGTTGTCGTAGAGCCGGGAGAGCCGGTCGGCGTCGTCGAACTTGCCGAGCTGCTTCGCGCTGAGCGGCGCGGTGATCTGCCCGGCATGCGGGTCGTCCTCGAAGTACGCGCCCTCGGCCGGCAGCCCGTCGCCGAGCCGGTGGTCGACGACGAGGTACTGGAGCCCGAGCTGGTCGACCTCCTCGTCGTCCTCGTCGGTCCAGGTCTCCGCGTAGTACAGGCCGGCCACCTCGCGGACCGGGTCCTGACGGCCGTACGTCGAGGAGAGCGCCACCGCGGTGATGTCCCCGCCGACCCGGTTGCCCCGGCCCAGCGTCCGCTCCTGCCAGCGCGCGGCCTCCACGCCGTACGCGTCCACCGACCGCTCGTACGCCGCCGGCAGGTACGGCCCGGGCAGCAGCGCGGAGACCGAGGGGTAGCCGCCGGTCCGCGCCCCGATCATCAGCAGCGTGATCAGCCCGGTGCCCAGGTACACCTGCTGGGCGAGCCGCCGTCCGGTGGTGATCGAGTAGCCGGGGACCAGCGCGGAGCGCCACCGCCGGCCGAACTCGTCGCGGGGCGGGATGATCTGGACGGCGTAGACGATGGCGATCGCCGCGATGATCGAGATCGGGATGTACGTGTACGTGGAGAGCCGCCCGGCGATCTCCGGCCCGTTCGCGCCGAGGAAGCGGGCGCCGTTCCCGGCGAAGAAGACCGCGGAACCGCCGAGCGCCGCCCAGCGCCAGGTGTCCCGATCCCGCCGCAGGATCATGTCCCGGCCCACGGCGAGGAAGAGCACCAGCAGCCCGAGCAGCCCGAGACCCTGGACGAGCAGCTGGACCAGCGGCACCGACGTGCCGGTGCCCCCGCCCGCGGCGCCGCCCAGCATGCTCCGCAGGGCCGCGATCGCCTCCCGGACCGGGGCCTCCAGGTACGCGATCACGTCGCTCGCCACGACGAGCACCCAGCCCAGCACGATGACCGCGGCCAGGCCCGGCACCAGCAGGGTGGACCAGGGACGCGGCCGGTGGATGACCAGTTCGGCGAGGGCGAGCAGGGTCAGCGTGGCGACCAGCGCGAAGGCGGTCACGTGATGGCTCACCGTGGTCATCGCGATGCCGATCAGTGCGAGGACCACGAACCGCCGCCCGCCGCCGGTCCGCCACCGCCGGGTCGCCCAGATCGTCAGCATGAAGAACGGCAGCGCGGCGGTCACGTACAGGAACATCGAGTTGAAGAAGAGGTAGTGCATCGCGGTCGCGTACGTCACGCAGGCCACCCCGGCCATCGCCGGTGAGTTGCTGGCGCGCAGCGTGGTCGCGAAGAAGGCGCCGACGAAGACCAGGTGCGCGACGCCCGCGACGATCACCCCGGCGGCGGTCACCGGCAGCCCGGTCAGCTCGGCCAGCGCGGCGCCCATCTCGGCCAGCCCGGGGAAGTGCACGGCCGGGGGCAGGGCCAGGTTGGGGCGGAACAGCTGCCCGTTCTCGGTGATCAGGGTGGTGGCGAGCCAGTGCTGCAGTTCGTCGGGGAACCGGAACTGGTCCGGGCTGTACATCCACTTCAGCATGTACTGGTTGGTGGCCAGCCCCATCACCAGCGCGAACGACTCGGCCACCCCGGCCAGCCGGCTGAGCAGCCGGAACACCACCGGGGTGAAGACGATGATCTGGCCGATCCAGTACGCGGTCATCGCCCACCCGGCGGCGTCGCGGCCACCGGCGTACGCCAGGGCGACGATCGCGACGCCGACGCTGGAGAGCGCGAGCACCCACGGGGCCCGCCCGAGGTCGGTGGGGATCTCCTCGCCGGCGGCCTCGACCACCGGGGTGATCCGGGCCGGGAGCTTGATGAGGACGGTGTCCTCGGTGAGGATCGCCCCGACGGTGGCGGTGCCGCGCGCCGTGACCGGCCCGGACTGCGACTTCGGCGCGACCGGCAGCCGGATGATGACCGTGTCGGTGAATCCGGGCCGCTTCTTCGGCGCCACCTGAGGGATGGCGATCGTCTCGTCGTTCGAGGTGGTGTCCGGCCCGTGGTTGCCGGGCAGGCGGATGACCTGCGTCTCCTCGTTCCAGGACGAGGACGAGGGCGAGGACGAGGACGAGGGCGAGGACGAACGGGCGGCGCGGGCCCGGGCCTCGCCGATCAGGTCGGCGGCCTTCCGGACGGCCTGCGGGGAGGCCTTCGGGTCGGGATCCTCCGGAGCCCGCCTCCGGCCGATCCTCGGCTCGTCCCCCATGAGTCTCCGGCCTCCGTTACCAGTATTAATAGGGATATTACCGGGCGAACCGGGCGGCGCGGCGTCCGCGCAGGTAGGCGGCGGGACCGGCGACCATCCCGCGCCGGTTGGCCGCGAGCAGCTCGCGCGGGAAGTCGTCCCGCAGCGTCGACACCCGCAGGCTGTCCGCGCCGGTCAGGTCCCGGTACGCGGTCGGCGCCAGCCCGATCAGCCGCCAGAGCAGACCCGGGCGCCGGAGCAGCAGGCCGGTGTACGCGGCGGTCAGCCCGGTGCCGTACCCGACCATCTGCCGGTGCAGCCCCGCCAGGTCGCGCCGGTGGTAGTGGTGGGTGACCGCGGTCGGCTGGTAGACGATGGTCCCGCCGCCGAGCAGCACCTGGGTGAAGGCGAGCGTGTCCTCCGAGCCCATCGCCGGGGTGCCGGCCCCGAGCGCGGTGTCCCAGCCGCCGATCCGCTCGATCACCCCGGGACGGAACGTCATGTTCGCCCCGGTGCCGAAGGGCGGCAGCGGGTAGAGCGGGCTCTGCCGGTCCGCGGTGTGCGGGCCGAACACGTCCGGCCGGAACCCGCGTCCCTTGCTGTGCCCGCCGAACTGCTCGAACCAGAGCTGCGCCCGGGTCTCCAGCTCGGCCGGCACGATCACCCCGGAGACCACGTCGGCCTCCGGATGGTCGTGCAGCGCGCGGGCGATCTCGGCGAGCCAGTGCGGGTCGGCGATCTCGTCGTCGTCGATCCAGGCGAGGATCCGGCCCGGGCAGGCCGCGACCGCGGTGTTCCTCGCGTACGAGAGACCCGCCCGCGGCTCGGCCAGGTAGCGCACCCAGTCCCGGGTCGCGGCGGCGTCCCGGACGACGGCGGCGGTCGCGCCGGACTCGGGCGCGTT
This sequence comes from Actinoplanes sp. NPDC051851, assembly GCF_040681165.1. Taxonomy (NCBI): domain Bacteria; kingdom Bacillati; phylum Actinomycetota; class Actinomycetes; order Micromonosporales; family Micromonosporaceae; genus Actinoplanes; species Actinoplanes sp. NPDC051851. The sequence continues at coordinate 103,776 of NZ_JBFAYF010000007.1, forward strand.
GTCCACCACGAGCACCCGGAATCCGGGATAGCGCTGGGCGAAGAGGCTCTCCAGGCAGCGGGCCAGGGCCGCGGGCCGCTCCCGGGTGCAGACCACCACGGTGATCTCCGGTGCCGAGGCGAGCACCCGGCGGCGGGTGACCAGGAACCCCGGCTCCCGGTCCGGGATGAACCCGCCGGCCGGCACCGGGCCGCCGGCCAGCCGGGGCCGGACCACCGGGCCCAGCTCGGCGTCGATCGCGGCGGCCAGCGCGGCGGGGGCGAGACCCTCCGCCGGTACGTCGATCAGGGCGGTGCCGAGCGGCTCGGTGAAGAGCCGGACCAGCACCCAGGCCTGCGGCGCGACCGGCTCGACGCGCGGCAGCGGCTCGGACAGGTCCAGGTCGAGCACGGTGGCGGCGATCTCGCCGGTCATCACGCGGCCGCCCCGTCACTGCGCCGGCCCGCGGCTCCGCCGTCCGGCGCCCCGCCGTTCGTGGTGCGGGCGCCGGTCAGCTTCTCCACGGCGCCGCCCACGCCCGCGGCGGCCACCCCGGCGAGCACGCCGCCGGCCTGGAGCAGTTCGTGTGCGCCACGGCCGCGGATCGCCGCGCCGAGGTGACGGGCGACCGCGCCGGGCAGCGACCACAGGTAACCGCGCTCGGCGCCGAGCGCGTCGTCCTCGTGCAGGCCCGCCATCTGCACCTTGCCCCGGCCCTCGGCGTAGCAGCGGCGCAGGAAGAACCGGAACGTCGCGCGCTCCCGCGGCACCTCGTGCCGGATCACCGCGCCCGGCACGTACACCCAGTGGCCGCCGCCGGCCGCGCTGATCCGCAGGCAGAGGTCGGTGTCCTCGGGCCGGTTCCGGTCGCCGAGCTTGCCGAAGCCGACCCGGAACCCGCCGACCCGGGTGAACGCCTCGCGGCGGACGACCATGCCGGCCGACCAGACGTTGCGGATCGGCGCGGTCTCGGTGGGCATGCCGGCGTACGAGCCACCGACCGCCCAGAGGAACTCGCCCGGCATCCAGCGCGGCCGGTCGCCCTGCCACGCGGGGTCGATCGCGCCGCCGGTGCCGGCCACGGACGGGTCGGCGAACGGCTCGATCTGCCGCCCCAGCCAGTGCCGGTCGGCCACGATGTCGTCGTCCAGGAACGCGACCAGCGGGGTGCGCGCGTGGAACGCCCCGGTGTTGCGGTTGCCGGAGACGCCCCGGGCGTACGCGTTCTGCAGCACCGTGACGTCGCCCAGCTCACGACGGGCCCGGCGGGCCAGCGCCGGGTTGTGGTCGACGGCCACCACGATCTCGGCCGGCGGGCGGTCCTGCTTCCGCGCCGAGTCGAGCGCCCGGACGAGGCTGTCCCAGCGCTGTTCGGCGTAGGTGGGGATGACGATCGTGGTGGCGAGGGGGGCGCGGTTCACGAGGGGGGTGCGGTTCACGAGGGGGCGGACTCCGGTGGGGGATCGGGGGAGGGGGACGTCAGTCGTCGTAGGGGGCGCGGGTGCTCAGGATGCGGAGCTCCTGGGTGGAGAAGCGGCTGCGCCGGGGGTCGACCGGGTGCGGGCCCTGGGCGCGGCGGGCGGCGGCGTTGCGGGCCAGGGCGGCGGCGAACGGTTCGAGGCCGGCCTTCCGGCGCCGGCGCGCCCGGGCGTACTCGGAGAAGATCGTGCGCAGCACCCGGAAGCCGTCGCGGAAGGTGTTGAGGTTGCTCTGGCCGTGGATCCGGCGGTGTTCGGTGCTGCCGACCTCGCCGACCCGGAGACGCTCGGCGACCGCCCGGATGTTGATCATGGTTTCGATCTCGAAGCCGTCGCCCCAGAGCTTGCCGTCGTCGCGCGGCCGGGGCAGCGAGATGTCCGGCAGGTCGAGGGCCGGGACCACCTCGCGCCAGAACGCGTTGTAGCCGTAGCAGAGATCGGTGAACCGGGTCCTGAAGAGCGTGTTCACCACCAGGTTCAGCCCGTCGTTGCCGAGCTTGCGCAGCCGGGTGATGTCGTGGCTGTACCCGCCCTCGGCGAAGCGGGTGCCCTTGACGAACTGGTCGCCGCCGGTCAGCTTCGCCACGAAGTACGGGATCTCGGCGGGGTCGGTGGAGCCGTCCGCGTCGATCATCACGATGATGTCGCCGGTGCAGGCCGCGAATCCGCAGGCCAGTGCGTTGCCCTTGCCGCGGCGGGTCTGCTGGACGACCTTCACGCCGGGGCGCAGCGCGCGGGCGACCTCGACGGTCCGGTCCACCGAGCCGCCGTCCACCACGATCACCTCGGTGACCAGCGCGGGCAGCCGCTCGAACACGTGCGGCAGGTTCCGTTCCTCGTTCAGCGTGGGGATGACCACACTCACGGTTGGTGAGACGGCACGGTCACCGTGGGTGTTCGCGGACAAGTGCGGTGGCTCCACTTCATTCCCTTCCGCCCGGCGGTGATGCGGCTTTCCCTGTGAATTTCCAGTTAGCGGAAATACGCGGCCGCCGGCCTCAGGGAAACAACCTAGCAAGGGATTACATAGCGTCAACAGCGGGCAAGAAAGTCTCACATCACAGGTGCCACAAAGCCTTTGTTCACAGCGTTTTCCGATGTTTCTCTGAGTGGCCGTGGAGGTTACTCGGCGGCATTGTCACGCTGCGTGGTGGCGATTGCCCGTTCAGGTGGCTTTTCCGGGCGAATACCGCATTGCTCGGGGTGCGCGTATATCGTACGGGAAATGGGGTTGAATTAATAAATCGGATATGTCCGGCTTGGGGAGTCTTGGGGGCAAAATTGGTGACGCTGGGTAGAAGGCGGGCCGGTGGCGGGTGACGCTCCGTCTGTTTAGCGTCCCGTGCCGTGAAACCCCGCGCTGTCGCCCGTTGCCCGTTCCGCCACCGTGCGTTGGTGAGTCGATGACGATGGACGACGTGCTCTGTCTCTGCGGGCATCCCCGCCGCGCCCACGATCACTACCGGCCCGGCAGCGAGTGCTCCGCATGCCCGGCGGGGGAGTGCCCGCGCTTCCGCCGTGCCACCTGGTGGCGGCGTCTCCTCCGCCTGCCCTGACCGGGGTTTCACGCCGCGCACCCGGGGAAACATCGCCTGCGCCGAGGGGTTCCTAAATCCTACAACTTCTGTAGGCTAACTCCGACTTCGCGCGCTAGGGGGTACCCGCATGCCACTGCCCGACTTCCTGATAGCCGGCGTGCCCAAAGCCGGTACGACCGCGCTGCACGCCGCCCTCGCCGGCCATCCGCAGCTGTTCCTCTCGAAGGTGAAGGAACCCAAGTTCTTCCTCTCCGGCGGACCGCCGCCGACCGTCGGCGGACCCGGTGACGTGCAGACCTACCAGGAGCACGTCTGGCGGCGCGCCGACTACGAGACGCTCTTCGCGGACGCGCCGGCCGGCGCGCTGCGCGGCGAGGCCACCCCCTTCTACCTGTACGACCTGCTCGCGCACGACCGGATCGCGACGCTGATCCCGGACGTGAAGATGATCATCCTGCTCCGGGACCCGGTGGACCGCGCCCACTCCAACTGGACGCACCTCTGGATCGCCGGGCTGGAGCCCGAGGCCGACTTCCTCGCCGCGTGCCACGCCGAGGAGCAGCGCAAGGCCGCGCACTGGGCGGACTTCTGGCACTACATCGGGATGGGCCTGTACGGCAGTCAGCTCGAACACCTCTTCCAGCGCTTCGCGCGCGACCAGGTGCTGCTGCTGCGCTACCGGGACCTCAGGGACGCGCCGGCCGAGACGCTGGACCGGGTCTGCGCCTTCCTCGGCGTGCGTACCGGCGTCCTCACCGCGATCCCGAAGGAGAACGTGAACCGGCACGTGGTCGAGGACAACGGGCTGAACCGGGTGCTCCGCGGGCTGCTGCGCTCCGGCGGGGAGTTCGGGCACCGCTTCCCGGTGCCGCTGCGCCTGGCCGCGCGCGGGCCGCTGCTCACCCTGCTCCACCGCAAGCAGGGCAAACGCCCGGTCACCACGCCGGAGGAGCGGGCCGCGCTGCTGCCCTACTTCGCCGAGGACATCCGGCTCCTGCAGGACGTGACCGGCGAGTCGTACGACGACTGGCTCAGCCTTGACCGACACGCCCGTTCGGTGCAAACCCCACTAAGCTGATAGATAATGCACACTCAGGTTTCGACGACGCGACCTCGGGAGCCGCTTTGAGCACCGGAACCACCACCCTGCCCCTGCCCCGCTGGGAAGAGTCCACCGTCGTGGTGGAACCGCCGGGCACCGAACCAGGGGCGTGGTCCGGCGCGCCCAGCTCGATCGTGTCCGACGGGCAGATCTATCTCGCGTACCGGCTGCGCCTGCCGATCGGTGCCGGCCGGGGTATCGCGAACGTGATCGCCCGCTCCGCCGACGGCCTCGCCTTCGAGGTGGTGGCCGAGGTGGACAAGGACCGCTTCGGCGCCGAGTCCCTGGAGCGCCCGGCGATCGTCCGGACACCCGAGGGGCGCTGGCGGCTCTATGTCAGCGCGGCCACCCCGGGCACCAAGCACTGGCGGGTCGACCTGCTCGAGGCGGACACCCCGGAGGGGCTGGCCGGCGCGGTGCCGGTGACGGTCCTCGCCGGTGACGAGGCGGCCGGGGTCAAGGACCCGGTGCTGCACCACGACGAGCACGGCTGGCACCTCTGGGCCTCGGTGCACCCCCTGGAGTCCTGGGACGACGCGGACCGGATGACCACCGAGTACGCGACCAGCCCGGACGGCGTGCACTGGACGTGGCGGCGGACCGCGCTGCGCGGGCGGCCCGGCGCCTGGGACGCGCGCGGGGTGCGGGTCTCCTCGGTCCAGGTCATCGGCGACGAGATCACGGTCGCGTACGACGGCCGGGCCACCGCGGGGGAGAACTGGGAGGAGCGGACCGGCGTGGCCCGCGGCGTGCGGCTGCCGGACGGCACGTTCGGCGAGCTCACCGCGGAGGAGCGGGACCCGGTGGGCAGCCCGCACGCGCCGTACGGCCTGCGCTACCTCAGCCTGGTGGACCTGCCGGACGGAGGGCAGCGGATCTACTACGAGGCGACCCGCGCGGACGGGGCGCATGACCTGCGTACCGAGCTGGCCTGATCTATTACTACGCAGAGTTCGCACAGGGTGATCATCGGTAAGGGTGACTGTGATGTGAAGTGGCAGCTCAGTGCGGCTTTCCGGAGTTCAGCAAGGGTTGCTAACTGAGAGTGTCGTCACTCTGGGTGGGGTGCCTGCGCGGCGCCTGACGGGCATGGCATACCGTCGTCAGGACGTCAGGTGCGGCGCGGTACCAAGCCCGTACTGTCAATGGCGGAGTCGTTCTCACAAGGACCGGCTCCGCCATTTTTGTTGTTTCGTGACGTTACCCATGGTGATCGCCGGTGCCGGTGGTCCCGGATTCGCGGGGCGCCGGACCCGGTCACTGACGGTGAAACCCGGGTGTCCGATTTGCTGGATCCGTGGCGACCCTGTGAATGGCGGAATAACTCTTTCATTGATTAATGGAAATAGCTCCGGTGTTTTGCGTCTCCGGGCCCCGGGTAACGACTGGCCGGGAAAGGCTCGGGCGACAGGGAGTTGGGTATGCGGACACTCGGCGGGCGGTATCGGCTGGTGCACCGCATCGGGCTCGGCGGCATGTCGGAGGTGTGGCGGGGACACGACGGGGTGCTCGACCGGCCGGTCGCCGTGAAGATCATGGCGCCCGCCGTGGAGGGGACCCTCGGCGAGGTCGGCGTGGAGCTGGTCCGCACCGAGGCCCGCTCGGCGGCGCGGCTGGCGCACCCCAACGTCGCGGCGGTCCACGACTTCGGCACCTCGCCGGTGCCGGGGCGGCTCGACGTGCCGTACATCGTGATGGAGCTGGTCGAGGGGCAGACGCTGAGCGCGCACCTCGCGGCCGGTCCGCTGGACTGGCGGATCGGGGTGCGGGTCTGCGCCGAGGTGGCGGCGGGACTCGCGGCCGCCCACGCGGAGAAGGTGGTGCACCGCGACATCAAGCCGGCCAACGTCATGCTGACCCCGTCCGGCGCGAAGGTCCTCGACTTCGGCATCGCGGCGGCGGTCGGCGCGGCCGAGTCCGAGGTCGACGGCATGGTGATGGGTACGCCGGCGTACGTCGCCCCGGAGCGCTTCGAGGGGCACCCGGCCACCCCGTCCGCGGACATGTTCGCGCTGGGCACGCTCCTTTACCACTGCCTCGCGGGGCGGTTGCCGTGGCGCGCGCGGAGCAACACCGAGCTGATCGCGGCCCAGTGCCAGGACGACCCCGAGCCGCTGCCCCGTACGGCGGGGATGCCGCCCGAGGTCCTCGACCTGGTCAGCCGGTGCCTGGACCGCGATCCGGAGGCCAGGCCGACCGCGCTGGTCGCGGCGCTGCTGCTGGCCGAGGCGGTGGACGCCCGCGTCTACGTCCCGATGATCGACCTGGAGACGGCGCCGGTGGTCCCGCCGTGGACCACGTCGGCGGCCGAGGCGCCCACCTCGTCCGCCGCCGATCCGTCCCATGTGGGGCGGCACCGGGCTTGACCTTCTACGGCGCGGGCTCTTCGCCGCCGCCCGCTTTCGGCGAGGGGCCGCGCAGGCGGGAGTGCCGGTAGCCGTACGCCGCATAGATGATCAGGCCGACCGCGAGCCAGACCAGGAAGCGGATCCAGGTCTCCAGCGGCAGGTCGCTCATCAGGTAGATCGCGAAGGCGATCCCGATCAGCGGGAGCAGCGGCGACCACGGCACCCGGTACGGGCGCGGCATGTCCGGCCGTGTCCGGCGCAGGATGATCACGCCGATGTTGACCAGGACGAACGCGAAGAGCGTACCGATGTTGACCAGCTCCACGATGGTGCCGAGCGGCACCAGCGCGGCGAGGATCGCGATCAGCACGCCGAGCGTGATCGTGAGCCGGGCCGGGGTGCCGTATCTCGGGTGGACCACGGCCATCCGGCGGGGCAGCAGGCCGTCCCGGCACATGGCGAAGAAGATCCGGGTCTGGCCGTAGAAGATGACCAGCACCACGCTGGTGATCGCGACGACCGCGCCGAGCGCCAGGATCGCCGCCGCCCAGCTCATCCCGGCACCCTGGTCGAGGGCGGCGGCGAGCGGGGCGTCACTGTCCTTCATCTGGTCCGGGCTGGCGATGCCGAGCGCGGCGACCGTGGTGAGCACGTAGAACACCGTGCAGATCAGCAGCGAGCCGATGATCGCGATCGGCAGGTCCTTCGCCGGGTTGCGGGCCTCCTCGCTGCCGGTGGAGACCGCGTCGAACCCGATGTACGCGAAGAAGATGATCGCCGCCGCCGCGGTCACCCCGTCCACACCGTCCGGGGCGAACGGCTGGAAGTTCCCGGTGCCGAAGTTCGCGAACGCCACCACGATGAAGAAGACCAGCACGACCAGCTTGACCGCGACCATCACCAGGTTCGCGCGGGCGCTCTCGGTCACCCCTCGGACCAGCAGGAACGTGATGGCGAGGACCACGAAGACGGCCGGCAGGTTGAACGTGCCACCGTCCTCGGGGGACTCGGCGATGGCGTCCGGCAGGCTCACCCCGAACGCCGAGTCCAGGAACGCGTTCAGGTTGCCGCCCCAGCCGATCGCGATGCCGGCCACCGAGACGCCGTACTCCAGGATCAGGTCCCAGCCGATGATCCAGGCGACCAGTTCGCCCAGGGTCGCGTAGCTGTAGGTGTACGCGCTGCCGGAGACCGGGATCGAGGAGGCCAGTTCGGCGTAGGAGAGGGCCGAGAAGGCGCAGGCGACCGCGGCCAGGACGAACGACAGGATCACCGCCGGCCCGGCGATGCCGGAGCCCTTGCCGATGACCACGAAGATGCCGGTGCCGATGATGGCGCCGACCCCCATCGCGGTCAGCTGGGTGACGCCGACCGCCTTCTTGAGCTCGACCCCCTGTTCCGCCGTCTCGCTGACCATCGTCCCGACATCCCGGGTCGCGAACAGTCCTGACCAGGCCATGGGCGCGCCTCCTCCATCGTGTTACGTCACGCTTACCCTCCGCTGGCCGGGTCATCGGCCGATCATCGCGATCTGGAATCTCCGTCTTTCGAGTTGCGGAGCCCGGATTCCTCTGCCCGGATTCCTCTGCGCGGATTATGTCCTAGGACATATCTGGTACGGTCGCCTCCGTGGAGATCCAGGGGAGCACCGCGGGCGAGATCGCGGACTCGGTGCGCACGCTCGCCGCCGGTGGCCGGCTGGGCGCCGGTGACGCGCTGCCGTCCATCCGGGACCTCGCCGTGCGCCTGGGCCTCAACCGGAACACCGTCGCCGCGGCGTACGCGCAGCTCGCGGCGGCCGGCGTGGTCGAGTCCCGGCGGCGCGGCGGCACGATCATCCGGCCCGTTCCCGACGTGCCCGGGGAGGGGCGCGCCGCCGGGCGCGAGCTGATCAACCTGGCCGCCGGCAACCCGGACCCGGCCCTGCTCCCGGCCGCCGGGCCGATCGCCCTCGACGGGTACACGACCGCGGTCTACGGTCATCCGCCGATCGGCGAGGCCCTGGCCGCCTGGTCGGCGCGGCACCACGCTCCGGACGTGGACGCGCCGCACCGCCTGGTCCTCACCCACGGCACCGTCGACGCGTTCGAGCGCCTCTTCGGCGCCCACCTCACCCGCGGTGACCGGGTGGCCGTCGAGGATCCGGGCTACATCTCCGCCATCGGCACGCTGCGCCTCAACGGCTACCGCGCCGAGCCGGTCCCGGCCGACGACGAGGGCATGACCCCCGATGGGTTACGGTCCGTGCTTTCCCGCGGCGTCCGCGCAGTCTTGGGTACGGCGAGAGCGCAGAACCCCACCGGTGCCGGCTTCTCCGCGTCGAGGGCGGCGGACCTGAGGGACGTGCTGGCCGCCCACCCCGGGGTGCTCGTCGTCGAGGACGACCACTTCTCGGCCGTGTCGTCGCAGCCGTACCACCGGATCACCCCACCGGACGCGCCCCGGCACGCCCTGATCCGCTCGGTCAGCAAGTTCCTCGGTCCCGACCTGCGGCTCGCCTTCGTCCTCGCCGACCCGGACACCGCGGCCCGCCTGGAGGCCCGGCTCGGCGCGCCGACCTGGGTCAGCCACCTGCTCCAGCACGTCACCGCGACCCTGCTCCCGTCACCCCTGATCCCCGCGGCCCGCGCCGCCTACGCCACCCGCGTCCGCCTGCTGACCGATGCCCTCTCCGCCCAGGGCATCCCGGTCAACCCCCGCACCGACGGCCTGAACGTCTGGGTACCCCTGCCCTCCCATCCCGGCCCCGCGTCGTCTGCCACCCGGGTCATCGCGGGGCTGGCCGATCGGGGCTGGGCGGTCCGGTCCGGGGCCGACTTCGCCGTCACCGGCCGTCCGCATCCCGCCGTCCGCGTCACCACGTCGACCATCACCGCCGGCCAGGCCACCCGATTCGCCGCGGACCTGGCCGCCCTGCTCTGACCCGCCGCCCTGTTTTGGCCCGCCGCCCTGCTCTGGCACGCCGCCCTGTTCTGGCCCGCCGCCCTGCTTGACCCGCTGCCCTGTTTTGGCCCGCCACCCGTCACCACCCGGATCGAGGAGCTCGTTGTGATCGCTGGACTCAGTGCCTTCCCGCTGACGCCGTTCGTGGACGAGGAGATCGACGAGGCGTCCTTCGCCGGACTGGTCACCCGGCTGGCCACGGCGGGCGTCGACTCGATCACGGTGCTCGGGTCGACCGGGTCGTACGCGTACCTCCGGCGTGCGGAGCGGCAGCGGATCGCGGAGCTCGGGGTGGCGCACGCCGGATCCGTCCCGGTGCTGGCCGGGATCGGTGGGCTGCGGACCCGCCACGTCCTCGAACACGCCGAGGACGCCCAGCGCGCCGGGGTGGCCGGGCTGCTGCTCGCGCCGGTCTCCTACCAGCCGCTGACCGAGAACGATGTGTTCGAGCTCTTCCGGGCGGTGAGCCGGGAGGTGTCGGTGCCGGTGATCGTCTACGACAATCCGGGTACCACGCACTTCCGGTTCACGCCGGAGCTCTTCGCCCGGATCGCCGAGCTGCCGCACATCGCCTCGATCAAGGTGCCGGGCGTGCCGGCCTCCGCGCCCGCCTCCCCGCCGGTCTTCTCGCCCGGTTTTCTGCCCGGCACGGTGACGGTCGGGGTGGCCGGGGACGCGTTCGCCGCGGAGGGGCTCGCCGCGGGGTGCGTGACCTGGTACTCCGTGCTCGGCGGGACGCTGCCCGGGCCGGCGCTGGCGATCACCCGGGCGGCGCAGGCCGGGGACCACGCGGGTGCGGCGGCGCTGTCGGCCCGGCTACAGCCGTTGTGGGACCTGAACGCGGCGTACGGCAGCCTGCGGGTGATCGCCGCGGTCGCCGAACATCTGGGGCTGGTCCGCCGGTCGTCGCTGCCCCTGCCGATCCAGGGCCTGGACGACGCCGCGCGCGCCGAGGTGGTGCGAGTGGTGACCGATCTGGATCTCGTCGCCTCCGTCTCCACCGCTTCCGCTCGCTCTGTTCCCGGCGGGGACTCCGGCGGGCTCCTCCCGTGAGTGCGCCGGTGGCCGTTCGGGGCGGGCTGGCGCGGTATGTCGTGGCGGCCACCCTGGCCCGGACGGCCGACGGTGGGGCGGTCGTCGCGGTCGTGCTGATGGTGAGCATGAGCGGACGGCCGGGGTGGCTGGCCGGGCTGCTCGGGGCGAGCATCACCGCCCCGCACCTGGCCGGGCCGTTCGTGGCGCGGAGGCTGGACACCGCGCGGGACGGCCGTACCGTGATCGTCCTCGCCTGTGTGGTTCACGGCGCGACCCTCGCCGCGGCGGTGCTGCTCTATCCGGTGACGCCGCCGCTGGTGCCGGCGCTGCTGCTGATCGCCTCGGGGGTGGTCGGGCCGCTGCTCACCGGCGGCATCAGCAGCCGCCTGCCCGCGATCGCCGGGCCCGGGCTGGTCAGCCAGCGGCGGGCGCAGGGCTGGGACGTGGCGACCTACGGGATCGGCGGCACGATCGGGCCCAGCCTGGTCGCGGCGGTCGCGGCGTGGTGGTCACCGTCGGTCGCGGCGCTGCTGCTGGCCGGGGCGACGTTCGCGGCGGCGGGTCTGGTGTGGTTGCTGCCGTACGCGCCGCCGGCGGGCTCGCCCGGCGCCGTACCCGGTCCGGTCCGGGTGCTGCGCCTGGTCGTGGGTTCGGGACCGTTACGCCGGACCCTGTACCTGACCACGAGTGTGTCGCTCGGCCTGGCGGTCCTGCCGGTGACCGCGGTGGCGGCGACCGGGGTGCTCGGGGTGGGTCACGCGGCGGCGGGCATCCTGACCGCGGCGTACGGCCTCGGTGGTCTCGCCGGTTCGGCGGTGCTGATGATCCGCCCGCAGCGGGGCGCCGCGGACGGCCTGATGACCCGCCTGGCCGCGGTGGTGGCCGTGGCGCTGACGTCGGCGGCCCTGCTGCCGGGCTTCCCGGTGACGGTGATCGTGTACGCCGTCGCGGGTTTCGTGAACTCCTTCTTCTTCGCGGCGACGCTGGCGGCCCGGAGCGAGTACTCGCCGCCGGAGTACCGGGGCCAGGTCTTCGTCTGGATCGGCGCCCTGAAGATCAGTGCGGGCTCCGCGGGTACGGCCCTGGCGGGCGTGGTCGTGGGCGTGTCGCCGCACGTCCCACCCGCTGCCGCCGCCACCCTGATCGCGGTCTCCGCCACGGTATCCCTGCTCGATCGCCGGTGCTCTCCCCGCCCCGGTCGATCCCCGCGGGTGGCAACGGCGGCCGGTGTACCGGGTGTGCGGCCCGATCCCGGAGGGTGACGGTGGCGGCCGGTGTACGGGGTGCGGTCCGATCGCGGAGGGTGACGGTGGCGGCCGGTGTACGGGGTGCGGTCCGATCGCGGAGGGTGACAGTGGCGGCCGGCGTACCTGATGTGCGGCCCGATCGCTGGACCGCGCGGCAGCCTGCGGGGGTGCGGGGGTGCGGGTACCGTGTCGATAACGGGCAAATCGCCCGGCTGGGCCTGATGACGGACAGGTCATCGGGCCGGGCCGGGCAGACGGGATGGCAATGAACGGCGCCGCGATGACGACCCGGCGGCAGGCGGACGGCGTGATCGTCGTCGAGGTGCGCGGAACCCTGGACTCGGCCACCGTCGACGGACTCCGCGAGGTCCTGCTGGAGACCCTCCACCGTGACCGGCCCACCCAGATGATCGTCGACCTGACGTACGTGACGTTCATGGACTCGGTCGGCATCGGCGCCCTGGTCGCGGGTCATCAGGCGGCCCGCAGGATCGGCACCCGGCTCCAGCTGCGCAACCCGAGCGAGTTCGTCCACCGCCAACTCCGCGTCACCGGCTTGACGGACCTGCTGGGCCTACCCACCACCCACACCTACCCGTCGTGATCCCCTAACCGCGGTGAAGACGCACCCGCCGTGATCGCCCGCCCGTCGTGATCGCGCCCGCCGTGGTTGCTCGAGTGCCGTGGTCGCGCCCGCCGTGGTTGCTCAAGTGCCGTGGTCGCCCGCCCGCCGTGGTTGCTTGCCCGCCGTGACCGCCCGCCTTTCGTGGCCGCCTACCTGTCGTGATCCGCGGCCGTTCCGGAGTCGGCGTCATCCGATTCCCGCACGGAGTCTCGGGGTGCGGCGGTCCACGTGATCGCGGGCGGGCGGACGCGGGCGCACCGGGGCCCGCCGTCCGGGCCGGTCAGACCCAGGCGGCCGACCAGCACGACCGCCGGGTCGTCGAACGCGGACCGCAGGACCGGCCCGGGCACGTCGCCGAACATCAGCTTCGCCCGCCGGAACCCAGCGAACTCGTCACCGGTGACCGCACCCCAGCTCAGGTAGAGGAACCGGGCCCCCGGCCGCCCGTGAACCCATGGCCCACCGACGTCGAGCAGCCCGTCCGTCACCTCACGGGCCTCGACGTCCAGGTCCCACGCGACGTGCTCGGCCGAGACCGGGAACCGCTCCACCACGTCGGCGCGGCGCTGCACCCCGACGTGCACGTTCCCCAGCCGTAGCGCCTCGGCCTGCGGAGCACCGGCCCGCCCCGGCAGGTCGTACCCCTCGATCCGCATCCGCATGCCGCCGACGATAGACCGCCCCCGCCCGGTGACCAGGCACGACGAGATCTCGCCCACGCCGGATGCTCGCGTGGTGGCGCCGCTCGTTCGGTGCCGGATGCTCGCGTGGTGGCACCGTCCGGTCGGCCCGCGCCTCGTGGTGTGGGCTGCGAAAGGGATCAATCCGGGGATGACCGGCGGGGAGGGCGGCGCGGCGTTAGTGTGCGGACATGGTGGCGGTGCGCGCGGTCGAGCGGGAGCCCGACCGGTGGCGCCTGCCCGTGCCGTCCGGGTTCCGGTGCCGTGCCCGGTTGCCGCTGCCGGTATCGGCCCGTGGGGCGTTGGAGGAGGACGTGCGCAACGAACCGGGGCCTGGCGAACTTCCTGCGCGGGCGAGGGCATCCCGTCGACGTCGTGATCACCGCCGGTGGGCACACCTGGAGCGGATGGCGGGACGCACCTCATCCGCATCCGACCACCCTGTTGTGCCGGGTCTGGCCGGACTGACCTGAGGAGGCGGCCGTGGCCGACGTCGAGCACACCATCGGACTGCTGCTGGGCACCGAGGACGACTGGCCGCGTGCCTACGAGGCCCTGCTGCGCCGTCTCGGCACCGTCTCCGGGCCGGACGGGCGGTCGCACCGGACCCGGCCGGTGCGGGTGACGATCGAGCCGTTCAACCTGCGCGACCGGCCCCGGCACGACCTGGTCATCGACCGGCTCGCGTACTGGTACTACCACCCGCGCGAGTGGCTCAAGAAGATCGCGCTGATGGACGACGTGTACCTGCTGAACAGCCCGTTCACGTTCCAGTCGATGGAGAAGCACGCGGCGTACTGCGCGATGATGCGGCTCGGCCTGAAGGTCCCGGAGACGGTGCTGGTGCCGTTCAAGAACCCGCTGGACAACTCGCGGTACGCCTACACCGCCGCGCGCTACAACCGCCCGTTCGACCTGGAGGCGACCGCGGCGCCGATCGGGTATCCGCTCTGGATGAAGCCGTACGACGGTGGGGCCTGGGTCGGGGTCTCGAGGGTCCGGAACCCGGCCGAACTGCACGCCGCTTACGACGCGTCGGGGGAGCGGCTGATGCACCTGCAGGCGTCGGTGGAGGGGTACGACGTGTTCGCCCGTGCGCTGACCATCGGCCCGGAGACCATGGTCATGCGGTTCCGCCCGGACCAGCCGGTGCACTCCCGGTACGAGGTGGACCACCACTTCCTCTCCGCGACCGCCGGCGACGAGGTGGTGACCATCTCCCGGCTGGTCAACGCGTTCTTCCGCTGGGAGTTCAACTCGTGCGAGTCGCTGGTCCGCGGTGACGAGGTGCACCCCATCGATTACGCGAACGCCTGCCCGGACGTGGCGCTGACCTCGCTGCACTACTACTTCCCGTGGGCGATGACCGCGCTGCTGCGCTGGACGGTCTTCTGTGTGGTGACCGGCCGCAGGCCGCGCCTGGACACCGACATCGCCGACTACTTCGCGGTCGCCGGTGACCCGGACCGGGGCTATCGCGAGAAGCTGGCCGGTTATCGTGAGCTGACCGATCGGTACTTCGAGATCGACCGGTACCGGGAGTTCTGCGACGAGCACCTGGGCGACGTCGACGAGATCGTTTACGACTGGGTCTGCTCGGAGGAGTTCCGCTCGCTGCTGCGTGAGACGGTGCGGGCGATGTATCCGGTGCACGAGCACGAGAGGTTCCTCGCTCACTTCGGTGGGCTGATCGACGCGTGGATCCGGGACCAGGAGTCGTTGACGGCGTAACACGTAGGCAATCAAGATGTGTCCATGCGTCTATGGGAGCGCTCCCGCATCATTGCCGCCGCATCCGCCCTGCTCATCGTCGGCGCCGCCGCGCCGGCCCGGGCCGACGAGGTCGAGCAGGTGGTCAACGGTGGATTCGACGGCACCGCCGACCCCTTCTGGTCGACCTCGAACACGGCCATCGAACTCGTCGACGGGCAGGCCTGTGCCGATGTGCCCGGCGGCACCACCAACCGGTGGGACGTCGGGATCGGGCAGAACGACATCGACCTGATCGCCGGCGAGACCTACCGATTCAGCTTCGACGCGAGCGGGACCGCGGGCCATGTGGTCCGCGCGATCACCGGCCTCGCCGTCGATCCCTACGACACGTACTTCGAGCAGTCCCCGGTTCTCGGTGATCGTCAGCATTATGAGTACACCTTCACGGCTGGAGTGGACACGGACCAGGCGCAGGTCGCCTTCCAGATCGGTGGCAGCGCCGATCCCTGGCGTTTCTGCGTCGATGACGTCTCTCTGGTCGGCGGCGTGCCGCCCGAGGTCTACGAGCCTGATACCGGACCCAGGGTCAGAGTCAACCAGGTCGTCTATCTTTCTTCCGGACCGAAGGCGGCGACCCTCGTGAGCGACGCCACCGCCGCCCTACCGTGGCAGCTGACCGACGCCGCCGGGGCGGTGGTCGCACACGGTCTGACCAGGCCGTACGGGATCGATGCCAGTTCAGGGCAGTACGTGCACACGATCGATTTCAGCTCTTACACCCGAGCCGGAAAGGGGTATAGCGTCGTCGCCGACGGGGAGACCTCCCGGTCCTTCGACATCGGAGGAGACGCCTATGAGCGGCTGCGCGCCGACGCGCTGAAGTTCTACTACACCCAGCGATCCGGCATCGAGATCCGCGACGACCTGCGGCCCGGTTACGCACGACCCGCCGGGCACGTGGACGTGGCGCCGAACCAGGGGGACGGCGACGTCCCCTGCCAGGCCGGCGTCTGCGACTACACGCTCGACGTCCGCGGCGGCTGGTACGACGCCGGCGACCACGGGAAGTACGTGGTCAACGGCGGCATCACCGTCGGGGAGCTGCTCAGCGAGTACGAGCAGTCCCGGGACGTACGCAAGACCAGTCTGGACATCCCGGAGAGCGGCGACCGCACCCCGGACATCCTCGACGAGGTCCGCTGGGAGCTGGAGTTCCTGCTGAAGATGCAGGCGCCCTCCGGCATGGTGCACCACAAGATCCACGACGCGGCGTGGACCGGCCTCCCGCTGCTGCCGAGCCAGGACCCGCAGCCCCGTGAGCTGCACCCGGTCTCGACGGCGGCGACGCTGAACCTCGCCGCGGTGGCCGCCCAGGCCGCGCGGGTCTACCAGCAGTACGACGCGGCGTTCGCGGCACGCGCTCTCCAGGCGGCGCGCACCGCCTACACCGCGGCGGCGACCAACCCGATCGCGTACGCGCCGGAGTCCGACGGCGTGGGAGGAGGTGCCTACAACGACACGAACGTCGGTGACGAGTTCTACTGGGCCGCGGCCGAGCTCTACCTCACCACGGGGGAGAGGCGCTTCGCCGACGACGTGCTCGCCTCGCCCGTGCACACCGCGGACGTCTTCGGCCAGGGCGCCTTCGACTGGGCGTCGACCGCCGGAGCGGCCCGGCTCGACCTGGCGCTGGTGCCGAACCGGCTTCCCGGTCTCTCGTCCGTGAAGGCGTCGGTGGTCCAGGCCGCCGAGAAGTACCTGGCCGTGCAGGCCGCGCACCCGTACGGCGTGACCTACGCGCCGGCGAACAACATGTGGGACTGGGGGTCGAACAGTGCCGTCCTGAACAACCTGGTGGTGATCTCGGCCGCTCATCAGCTCACCGGCAAGCGGAAGTACCGGGACGGCGTGCTGACCGGTCTGGACTACCTCTTCGGCCGAAATGCCCTGAACATCTCCTACGTCACGGGGTACGGCGAGGTCAGCTCCCAGAACGAGCACAGCCGCTGGTACGCCGCGGAGCTCGACCCGAGCCTGCCGCACCCGCCCACCGGGACCCTGGCCGGTGGCGCGAACTCCTCCATCCAGGACCCGTACGCGCAGAGCAAGATCAGCGGCTGTGTCGGCCAGTTCTGCTACATCGACGACATTCAGTCCTGGTCGACCAATGAGGAGGCGATCAACTGGAACGCGGCACTCGCCCGGGTGTCCGGATATGTCGCAGAGTTGTCGTAGGCACGCGATCTAGGACATACATCGCATAGTCTGCCAGGGAACGGGAGGTTCACCGTGCAGGCTCTGCGATTCGCGACAGCCCTCTACTCGCGTCAGCTCGCCATCCGGTACTACGGGCACGTCCGGCGGGACCCGCTCTCGCTGCTGCATCTGCGGGACGACCCGTACCCGATCTACGAGCAGGTTCGCGCGTACGGGCCGTTGATGCCCACCGCCCGCCTCGGGAACTACGTGACCGCGGACTACGCCGTCTGCCAGGCGGTGCTGCGGGACCGGCGATTCGGCGTCCGATCGGTCGCCCTCGCCGGTCCCGGAGCACCCGGTGACGAGATCGACATGTCATTCCTGGACAAGGATCCGCCCGACCACACCCGCCTGCGCCGCCTGGCCCAGCCGGCGTTCAGCCCGAAGCAGGTCGCCGGCTTCCGGCCCCGCATCGAGCGCACCGTCGACGCACTGCTCGACGCGGCCGCCGCGAAGGGCACGTTCGACCTGATCGGGGACTTCGCCGCCCCGGTCCCGATCCAGGTGATCAACGACCTGCTCGGCGTGCCCGACGTCGACGCGGAGACGTTCTCCCGGTACGGGCAGGTGATCGGCGGGGCGCTCGCCGGTGTCCGCTCACTGCGGCACGCCGCCCAGCTCAAGGCGGCCAGTGAGGCACTCGACGACGTGTTCGTCCGGTTGTTCGACCTGCGGCGGACCGAACCGTCCGACGACGCGCTGAGCCGGATCGTCGCCGCCGAGGGTGATCAGATTCAGCCGCACGAGATGCTGCCGATGTGCCGTCTGCTGCTCGTGGCCGGGTTCGAGACCACGGTCAACCTGATCGGCAACGCGGTCAACGCGCTCCTCGACCACCCGGACCAGTGGGCCGATCTCTGTGCCGACCCCGCCGGGCTGGCCGGCCCGGCCGTCGAGGAGGCCCTGCGCTGGGACACTCCGGCCCAGCGCACCGCCCGCGGCGCCCAGGAGGAGATCGAACTCGCCGGTGTCACGCTGCGCCCCGGCCAGTTCGTGATCACCCTGCTCGGCGGCGCTAACCGGGACCCGTCGGTCTTCGCGGACGCCGCCGCCTTCGACATCCACCGTACGTCCGAATCTGACCACCTGGCCTTCTCCGGCGGCATCCACTACTGCGTCGGTGCCCCGCTGGCTCGCCTCGAAGCCACGATCGCCCTCCGGCGCCTGGCCGAGCGGCTTCCCGATCTGCGCCGCGCCGGCCCGCTCACCCGCCGCCCGGCCGGCATCATCCGCGGCCCGCTCACCTTCCCGGTCCGCACGAAGCGGCGAGTCCTGACCCCTCACTGACCGTTTCTGACCAAACCCCTCCCGGGGTACGCCCGCAACCGGGGCACATCTGTCCCCCGCCGCGTGGTGGTGGCGTGCTGATGTGTGGCGGCAGGCTGGCCGCTCGGGGTGTGTCTCAGTCCGGTCGGCTGGTGGTTAGGGGTGTCTCGGGCGCTCCGAGTGACCCGTGAACGCCAGCCGCGCCGGGAAAGCTGGCGCTCACGGGTCTCTCCAGCCCGCCGACACACCCCTGAGCACCAGCCACCAAGATCCAACCCGTAGTTGATCATGAAATGTTGATCAAGTCCGGTCGGTCGGGGCCCACCCCGACCGGGGGAAACCCCCATCCCTGACGGAACAGTGGCACATAACGGTGATCTTGGCCCGGGGCCCTGTGGATAAACCCCGGCTGTGGATAACCCCCGACCCGGACCATGACCGAGAACGCCCACCCCGCGACCCCGCCGGTGACGATCTCGCCGGAATCGACCAGCGGGGTCGCCCCTGATGGCCAGCCGGACGTGGGTGGGCTTGGCGATCGGCGGGACCGAGGCCGATGTGCAGGGGCATGCCGATGCGCACGGCAGGAGGTGGGCGCTGCCGGGAAGTGTCGGTGGGGCGGCCTAGAGTCGGCGGGGTGCACAGCGGAGTGGTGACCGTCCCCGAGGCGGATGTGCGTGTCCTCCACGGGTTCGTGGGGCGGGACGGTGGGCTGAACCTGTGGGGTGAGGCCGGCACGGACGGTCGTGGCGCGGGGCCGTGGCATCCGGGGGCGATCCCCGTGGAGGGGCTGCCCGCCGGTGACCGGCGGGAGGCCGCGACGCTGGTGCTGCCCTCGACCGGGGCCGGGCCGCTGCCGTCGCCGCAGGTCGGGCTGTCGCCGCGACGGGGGGTTCCGCGGGCGCGGGCATGGCGGGTGCCGGCGGTGGAGGTGCCGTTCCTCGACGCGGATCTGGCGGCGGAGTTCGAGGGGCGGATCTCGCCGGGGGTCCGGTGGATGATCGAGCTGTGCGCCTTCGCGGCGAGTCTGGTGCGGCGCGGGCGGGTGCTGCCCGGGGTGCGGATCGAGGGGGTGCGCCCGAGCGCCTACTGGCGACCGGTTCTGATCGGCGCGGACGCGGCCCGGCGAGCGGCGCTGGTGGCCGCCATGCCCGCCGCCTGCCGAGCGGAGACGGGCGACCCGGCCGCGCGAGGAAGCCGGGAAAGCGGAGGAAAGGGCGAAACGGCTGCGGGGAGAGGGCCGCTGGAGAGACCCGCGGACGTGGCCGGACCCGAGGACCTGGTCGCGGTCGCGCTCGGCAGGCTGGTCGACGGGCTCGTGCGTACCCGGCTGGCCGAGCGTGGGGTGACGCTGGCCGGCTACGGATGGCTGGGGGCGCTCACCGCGGAGCCGGAGTTCGACGCCGGGCCCGAGCTCGCCGACGACCGGGTCGAGCGGCTGGATGAGCTGGTCGAGCGGCTGGACGGGTGGTTCGATCAGGCGGCCCGTGGCTCGGCGGTGCGGGTCTGCTTCCGGCTCAGCGATCCCCGCGAGCACGAACCCGTGATGCCCGCCGAGGTGCGCCTGCCCGAGGACTCGTGGCGGCTGGAGTTCCTGCTGCAGGCGGCCGACGAGCCCAGTGTCCTCGTCGGGGCGGCGGACGTCTGGCGGGACGACTACGCGCCGCTGCGGCGGTGGACCGGGCATCCGCAGGAACGGCTGCTCGCCGGGCTCGGGCGGGCCTCGCGGCTCTGGCCGGCGCTCGGGGACGCGCTGCGCGAGGTGCGGCCCACCCAGATGATCATGGATACCGAGGGGGCGCACGGGTTCCTCAGTCACGCGGAGCTACTGACCGAGGCGGGGTACGGCGTCCTGCTCCCGGCCTGGTGGCGACGGAGCTCCGGGCTCGGGCTGTCGCTGCGGGTGCGGTCGCGGGAGGCGGTCGCCCACGTGCTGCGCGACCGGACGGCGGGGCTCCGCGAGCTGGTCGACTATCAGTGGGGGCTGGCGCTCGGCGGGCGCCCGCTGACCGAGGATGATCTGGCCGACCTGGCGCGCGCGAAGGTGCCGCTGGTCCGGTTGCGCGGGCGCTGGGTCTTCCTGGACGCGGACCGGCTCGCCGCGGGGCTGGCCTTCCTGCGCCGTGGCGGTGGCCGGATGACCGCCGGGGAGGCGCTGCGCACGGTACGGCTGCTGCCGCCGGAGGACCTGCCACTCCCGGTCACCGACGCGCGCGGCGAGGGCTGGCTCG
The DNA here is from genome assembly GCF_040681165.1 of Actinoplanes sp. NPDC051851. Taxonomy (NCBI): domain Bacteria; kingdom Bacillati; phylum Actinomycetota; class Actinomycetes; order Micromonosporales; family Micromonosporaceae; genus Actinoplanes; species Actinoplanes sp. NPDC051851. Next base: position 124,220 of record NZ_JBFAYF010000007.1, read on the forward strand.
GCGCCCTGCTCGGCGGGGAGCTCGACCAGCGGCTGGAGGTTCTCGAGCAGCCCGACGGCCTGAACGGGGAGCTCCGGGCGTACCAGAAGCGGGGTCTGTCGTGGTTGAACTTCCTGGACGAACTGGGGCTCGGCGCGTGTCTGGCGGACGACATGGGGCTCGGGAAGACGGTGCAGCTCCTGGCGCTGCTGCTGCACCGGAGGGATGGGCCGGCGCTGCTCATCTGTCCGCTCTCGGTCCTCGGCAACTGGCAGCGTGAGGCGGAGCGGTTCGCGCCGGGGCTGCGGGTCACGGTGCTGCACGGGGCCGACCGGGCGGACCCGGCGGCGCTGATCGAAAACGCCGATCTGGTGCTGACCACGTATGCGACGGCGGTCAAGGACGCGGCGGCGCTCGCGGCGATCCAGTGGGACCGCGTGGTGCTCGACGAGGCGCAGCACATCAAGAACAGCGCGGGGTCGGCGGCGCGGGCGGTGCGCACGTTCCCGGCGCGGAGCCGGATCGCGCTGACCGGCACGCCGGTCGAGAACCGGCTCTCCGAACTATGGTCGATTCTGGACTTCGCCAACCCCGGCCTGCTCGCGTCGGCGCACGCCTTCCGGGCCCGTTTCGCCGTTCCGATCGAAAGGTACGCGGACGAGGAGGCGGCGGCCCGGCTCCGGCAGGCGACGCGGCCGTTCCTGCTCCGGCGTACGAAATCGGACCCGGCGATCGCGAATGATCTGCCGTCCAAACGTCAGGTCAGGCACCTGTGCGGCATGACGACGGAGCAGGTCAGCCTCTACCGGGCGGTCCTCGACGAGCTGCTGGCCAAGATGGCCGAACCGGGCGAGCGCTGGCGCAAGGGGCTCGTGCTGGCCGCGATGACCAAGCTCAAACAGGTCTGCGTGCACCCGGCGCTGCTGCTCAAGGACGGTTCGCCGCTTCCCGGCCGCTCCGGCAAGGTGGACCGGCTGGAGGAGATCGTGGACCGGGCGCTCGGGGCGGGGGAGAGCGTCCTCTGCTTCACCCAGTTCGCGCGGTTCGGCGGGATGCTCGCCCCGCATCTGGCCGCCCGCTTCGGGGTCAGGGTCCCCTTCCTGCACGGGGGTACGGCCCGCGGCGCCCGGGACGCGATGGTGGCCGAGTTCCAGCAGGCCGACCGGCCGGGGGTGTTCGTGCTCTCGCTCAAGGCCGGGGGGACCGGGATCAACCTCACCGCGGCGAACCACGTGGTGCACGTGGACCGCTGGTGGAACCCGGCGGCCGAGACCCAGGCGTCGGACCGGGCGTACCGGATCGGTCAGCGCAAGGACGTGCACGTCCACACGCTGGTCTGCCTCGGCACCCTCGAGGAGCGGATCGACCGACTGCTCGCCGACAAGGGCGTCCTCGCCGAACGGGTGGTCGGCTCGGGTGAGGGGTGGCTGAGCGCGCTCTCCGCCCAGGATCTGCGCGACCTGGTCGCCCTGGCACCGGAGGCGATCGTTGACTGATTTCCCCCTCGCGTTCCTCGGCATGTTCGAGTCGCTCCGGATGGGGCCGACCTTCGCGCGCGGCCGCCGGGACGAGCGTGCCGGTCACGTACGCAGCCTGACGATCTCCAGCAGTCTCGCGGTCGCGCTGGTCCGTGGGCCGGAGGACGCCGTCGCGTTCCGGGCCCGGATCGCGGTCCGCGCGTTCGGGGCCGCCGACTGGGCGCGGATCGAGGAGACGCTGGTCAAGGAGGCGCGCTTCACGGCGAGCCTGCTCGACGGGCGGATGCCGGACGGGATCGAGGCGACGTTCGCCGGGAACGGGATGAGCCTGCTGCCGCTCTCGCTGGACGAGGTGGCGATGGACTGCACCTGCGAGCGCTGGCCGATGCCGTGCATCCACCTCGCGGCGACCTGCTACGCGCTGGCCCGGGCCTTCGAGTCGGACCCGTTCGAGGTGTTCACCTGGCGGGGGCGTACCCGGGACGAGCTCCTGATGCGGTTGCGGCGGTTGCGTGAGGCGTCGCCCGCCGAAGCGGTGCCCGAGGCGGAACCCGTCGATGAACCGGCTCCCCTGGTCGACCCGGAGGACCCGGGCGCCTTCTGGGGAGAGCTCGGCTTCGCGCTGGACCTCGGTGACGCCGGTGGGCATCCGGACGCGCTCCTCGATCAGCTGGATCCGCCGCGGCTCACGCACCACGGGCGTCCCATAAACGAGGTGCTTCGTCCGGCATATCAGCACCTTTCGGACACTGAGGGGGTCGGCCGAACGGATTAGATACCGCGAAACCCCGGAAACCCTCGGACGGCCGTGGTCGGCTAGGCGCGTTATGGCTCATATGTCCGAAAAGGTGTGACATGAACAAGGCACAGCGATTCCTGGCCATCGCCGGGATGGGTGTCGCCGCCGGGGCGATGATCGGGATCGGGCCGGTGCAGGCGGCGCCGCGGTCCGGGGCTCACTGGGGGGACTACGTCGCCGGGACGTTCCGGACGGAGCGGGCGTGCGAGCGGGCCGGGTGGACCGGGATCGACAATGGGGCCTGGTACGACTACGACTGCGAACCGACGTACTGGGGTCCGCGGGGCCGGGTCTACCAGCTGGTCGTCGCCGGGGACGACTGGGGCTGGGACGACTGGGGCGGGTCGTGGCCGAGCGGGTGGCCGTACCGTCCGGACTACCCGGGCAAGCGTTTCCACATCCCGGACGGACCCGGCCGCGATCGCGACCACGGTCCTGGCCGCGACGATCACGGTCCCGGGCGGGACGACCACGGTCCTGGCCGCGACGATCACTGTCCCGGGCGCGACGACCATGGCCCCGGGCGCGATGATCACGGTCCCGGGCGCGATGATCACGGTCCCGGGCGCGACGACCATGGCCCCGGGCGGGACGATCACGGTCCTGGCCGCGATGACCACGGTCCCGGGCGGGACGATCACGGTCCCGGGCGGGATGACCATGGTCCCAGGAGTGGGCCGCGTGGCCAGGCGGCCTGGCCTCAGCCCTGAAATATCGGAAATAGTGTGACGTAGCCTCACCTGATCACGGGCCACACCCTCCGGGGGCGTGGCCCGCGGTCGTGTTACCAGGCCACCGGGGCGTAGTCCTTCAGGAAGCAGCCGTACACGTCCTCGCCCTGCTCACCGCGGATGATCGGGTCGTACACCCGGGCCGCGCCGTCGACCAGGTCCAGCGGGGCGTGGAAACCCTCCTCGTGCAGGCGCATCTTGGTCGGGTGCGGCCGCTCGTCGGTGATCCAGCCGGTGTCCACACTGGTCATCAGGATGCCGTCGGCGAACATGTCCACCGCACTGGTACGGGTCAGCATGTTCAGCGCGGCCTTCGCCATGTTCGTGTGCGGATGCCCGGCGCCCTTGTAGCCGCGCGCGAAGATCCCCTCCATCGCGGACACGTTCACCACGTACCGCCGGGGGTGCGGCGACCCGGTCATCGCCGGGCGCAGGCGGCTGACCAGGATGAACGGCGCCGTCACGTTGCAGAGCTGGACCTCGAGCAGTTCGAGCGGGTCGACCTCGTGGACCCGGTCGCTCCAGCTGTTGGTCGTGGTCGTGTCCGGCACCAGGCCGCCCGCGTCGATCGCCACCGACCGGGCGGTCAGCGCCAGCTCGGTGATCTGCTGCGGGCTCAGCGTGGTGCTGCCGGCGGTCAGGGCGGCGGCGGGAGAGGTGCCGAGGGTGCCGGCCGTGCCGAAATACTCCAGCTCGGGAAGGTTTCCGGAGGGCAGGGCGGCCGTCTCGGCGGCGGCGATGGCGGAGTACGAGCCCGGGGTACGGCGTACGGTCTGGGCCGCGTTGTTGATCAGAATGTCCAGAGGTCCCCGCGCCACGACGGAGTCCGCGAGGCCCACCACCTGGGCCGGATCCCGCAGATCGATCCCGACCACGCGCAGCCGGTGCAGCCAGTCGGCGCTGTCCGGCATGGCGGTGAACCGGCGCACCGCGTCGTGCGGGAACCGGGTGGTGATCGTCAGGTCCGCGCCGTCCCGGAGCAGCCGCAGCGCGATGTACATGCCGATCTTGGCGCGCCCGCCGGTGAGCAGCGCCCGCCGGCCGGTCAGATCGGTCCGCGCGTCCCGCCGCTCGTGGTTCAGCTTGGCGCAATCCGGGCAGAGCTGGTGGTAGAACGCGTCCACCACGGTGTACCGCTGTTTGCAGACATAACAGCCGCGCGCCTGCTTCAGCACCCCGGCGACGGCACCCTGCGTGGCACTCGTGAGCGGAATGCCCGCGGTCTCGTCGTCGATCCGCCCCGGCGCACCGGTCGCGGTCGCCTCGGTCACGGCACGATCATTCTCCAGTACGGCCGCACGACGATCGCGTCGTCGCTGCACCTTGACCGTCTTGAAGATCCCGGCCGTGGCCCTGCGCACGGTCACCGCGTCCGGATGCTCCGGAGGCAGCGTCTGCACCTCGGCCAGGACGGCGAGGCAGACCGCGAGCCGGTCCGGATCCACGCCCACGGTCGAGTCACTGCCGGTCATGCTCCACGTCCCTCTCTTGCCCTCTACCGCACGCACTGTACTTAACCCGGCGGCTCCTATCGGCCGCCGGGCGCGCTCGCGAAGGGTATCCCGCCCCGGCTCGCTGCCGTTTCGGCCCGCTGTCAGTTCGGTCTGCTGTCAGTTCGGCTCGCTGTCAGTTCGGTTCGGGGGTCTCGTCCCGGGGCTTCCAGTCCTCGAGGCTCTGCGGCCGGGTGGTGGTGGGCCCGTGCAGCCACTCGTCCAGGGTCTCCGGCCGCCGTGCCGCGGGGCTCGGCGGCGCCGGCGACTCGCTGACGCCGACTGCCGGGGAGGCGGGCAGGTCACCGAGGGTCTGCGGCCGCTGCGGCGCGGCCTTGTCCCCGTTGAGCCATTCATCCAGCGTACGGGGCCTGCGCGCGGGCACAGCCATCGCCGGTGCCGCACCGACCGTGACCTCGGCGAACTCGCCGCCGTCCGGACTCGCCGACTGATCATCGACTTCCAGCCCGGGCCCGGCCGCGTCGGGGTCACCCGCTTCAAGAGCACGCGTCTCAGGAGCACCCGATACGGGATCACCCGTCTCGGGATCGCCTGTCTCGGGATCGCCTGTCTCGGGATCGCCTGTCTCGGGATCGCCTGTCTCGGGATCGCCTGTCTCGGGATCGCCTGTCTCGGGGTCGCCCGCGTCGGCGAGCCAGGGGAACGTGTCCGGCCCGTTCCCGGTGGAGACGACCGAGGCGAGCCGGGGGTCGTTCATCCAGGCGAAGGCCTGCGCGATCTCGGGATCGCTGAGATCCGGCCGATGCGGTTCAAAATCCTCTCCCGGTACGGCCGCCGCCCCGCCCGCCGCCCCGCCCGCCGCCTCCGGCGCCCCCTCAGCCCCCGGCTCGATCCCGCCCTCGAGTTCGTGCGTGAACGCCGGCTCGCCCTCTGCGGTTTCGTGCGTGAACGCCGGCTCGCCCTCTGCGGTTTCGTGCGTGAACGCCGGCCCGGCCTCTGCGGTTTCGTGCGTGAACGCCGGCTCGGGTTCCGGGAGGAGCGTCGCCTCGGGGTCGGGTACCGGGTCCGGCTGCGGGGTGGCGGGGAGTTCCGGCTGCGGGGTGGGAGCGGGCTCCTGGGCAGTCAGGTAGTCGGCGGCGGGCTCGACGTCGGTGATGTCGATGTCGTCGAGAATGCTGACCGGGGTCGAGTATGAGCTGGCCAGCGCGGGGTCGGCCGTCTCGTCGACCGGCTCCGCCTCAAGTTCCGGCTCCGGCTCCGGCTCCGGCTCAGGTCCCGGTGCCAGCTCGGGCTCCGGTTCCGGTTCCGGTTCCGGTTCCGGCTCTGCGGTGAGTTGTTCGGGCTCTGCGGTGAGTTCTGGGGAGGGTTCGGTCGGAACGCCGGGGTCCTCGGTGGGGGGAGGGGTGGGCTCGTCGATGGACGGGAGGTCGCCCGCAGTGATGGCGGCGCCGGCGGCCAGGGTGGCTTCCACCTCGGCCCAGAGGTCGGCGGTCACCGGGTGCTGGGTGCTGATCGGGTCCGGGGTGGCGGCGGGTTCGTCGGAGGACGACGCGTCGGGAAGGGACATGTCGGTAGGGCCCTCGGCGGGATCGGCGGCAGTGTCGGCGGACTCGGGGAAACCGGCCTCAGCGGTGTCGGCCTCAGCGGTGTCGGGCTCAGCAACGGTGGGCTCAGCAACGGTGGGCTCAGTGACGGTGGGCTCAGTGACGGTGGGCTCAGCGGCGCCGGGCTCGGTGTCGTCGGGCTCGTCGGTGTCGGGGAGGTCGGCTGAGGCCTGGGTGAAGAGCGGGGTGGGGCCGGAGTCGGTGGGGACCGGGAGACGGTTGATGACGTGGGCCGAGGCGGTTTCGGTGAAGAGGGGGGCCTCGGGGTCGTCGATGCTCGGGATGGCGCTCACCGGGGGCGGGGCGTCCGGGTCGAAGGGCTCGGAGAAGATCGGGATCGCCTGGGTCTGGTCGAGCAGGGCGGGTTCCGCGTCGTTGTCCTCGATCTTCGGGGTGGCCATGTCCTGATCAACGGGGGTGGAGGGGCGTGCGGATGAAGGCTCAGCGTCCGTTGTGGAGGGACCGGTGAGGGGTTCGTCCGGGATGCCGGGTTCATCCGGGGTGGTGGGGGTGGGGTCGAGGGCTGCGGGAGCGGAAGAGGGCTCCGGAGCGCCTGACAAATCCGAAAAGTCCGGCGAGTCTGGAGCGTCAGATGGAGTCGAGGCGGTGGCTTCGGGGGGAGACGACAGGGGAGGGAAGGGCGGCAGGGGAGAAACGAGGGGGGAAGGCCAGGCCGGGGAGGACGATGCCGGGGAGGCCGAGGCCGGAGAGGGGGAAGCCGGGGAGGACGAGGCGGGGGAGGACGAGGCGGGGGAGGACGAGGCGGGGGAGGAGGAGCGCAGGGAGGTGACCAGGGCGGTGGCGTCGGGGCTGGACATCACGTGGGACTGGACGGCGGCGTAGTCGAGGACGTCGGTAGGGGTGCCCGGGTCGGGGTCGGCCTTTTGAGCGCGGTGGGCGGCCGGATCGTGCGTATGAGAAAAGACAGACGCACGTTGCTGGAAGCGGCGCAGGAAGGGTGGGGACCACCAAGCGGCGTCGCCCATCAGGGCGAGGGTGGCCGGGACCAGGAGCATGCGGACGACCGTGGCGTCGAGGAGCAGGGCGATGATCATGCCGACGCCGACGAAACGCATGGTGGTGACCGTGGAGAGGGCGAACGCGCCGGTCACCACGATGAGGAGCAGGGCGGCGGCGCTGATCACCCGGCCGGTGCGGGTGAGGCCGATGGTGACCGCCTCGGACGTCGAGGCGCCGGCCGTGCGGGCCTCGACCATCCGGGAGAGCAGGAAGACCTCGTAGTCGGTGGAGAGACCGAAGACGACCGCGGCCATCAGGACCACGATGCCGGCCTCCAGCGGCGCCGGCGTGACGTCGAGCAGGCCCGCGCCGTGGCCCTCCTGGAAGAGCCAGACCAGCGAGCCGAACGTGGCGGTGAGGCTGAGGGCGCTCATCACCACGGCCTTGACCGGGAGCAGGACCGAGCCGAAGGCCAGGAACATCAGGAGCAGCGTCGCGCCGGTGAGCAGGGCGATCATCAGGGGGAGGCGGTCGCCGATCGCGGCGAGGCTGTCCACGTTGCGGGCCGTGGCGCCGCCGATCAGCATCCCGGCCTTGGCGGGCGGGCCGAGCAGACGGATGTCGTCGACCACCTCGCGTGCCTCGTCGCTGTACGAGTCCGTGCTGTTCAGCGCCGCGGTGAGGACGGTGACGTCGCCCTTCTCCCCGGCAGGTACGACCGAGGCGACGCCGGCGATCTTGGTGATCCGGTCGATGAACGCGGTGACGTCGATGTCGGTGCCGCGCAGCACGATCTGCACGCCGTCGGCGCTGAACTGCGGGTAGTCGGCCTTCAGCGTCTCGACGGCGATCCGGGACGGGTCCGCGGCGGGCAGGACGCGCTCGTCGTTCTCGCCGAAGTGGACCGAGCCGATCGGCCACGCCAGGGCGATCAGACCGAGAAGGATCGGCAGGGCGACCAGGACCGGGCGGCGGAGCACGACGGCGGCGAGGCGCTCCCAGCCGATTCCGGCGCGGCCCCGCAACGGCAGCCGGATCGGGATCAGGTCGACCTTCGGGCCGAGGATCGCCAGCAGCGCCGGGAGCAGCGTCAGGGACAGCAGCATGGCGAGCAGGACCGAGGCGAGTCCGCCGTACGCGAGGGACTTGAGGAAGCCCTGCGGGAAGAGGAGCAGGCCGGCCAGCGCGGTCATCAGCAGCGTGGCGGAGAAGAGCACGGTACGGCCGGCGGTGGCGACGGTCCGCTCCACGGCCTCGGCGGGGGTGCACCCGGCGGCCTGCTCCTCGCGGAACCGGCCGACCATGAAGAGCCCGTAGTCGATCGCCATGCCGAGGCCGAGCAGGCTGGCCACGTTCACCGCGAACGAGTTGACGTCGTGCACCAGCGAGATCGCGTGCAGCACGCCGAGCGAGCCGAGCACCGCCGCCCCGCCGACGATCACCGGGAGGGACGCCGCGACCAGCGAGCCGAAGATGAAGAGCAGCAGGATCAGCACGAGCGGCAGCGAGATCGCCTCGGCGGAGCCCAGGTCACCGGTGGAGCGGGTGTTGGCGGCGTCGGCGAGCGGGATGCTGCCGGCGAGCCGGACGATGGCGCCGTCGACGGCGAAGTCGTCCTTGATCGCGGCGAACCGGGTGGTCTTCGCGGCGTCGTCGGCACCGGGCAGCGTGATGACCGCGACGGCGCTGGACCTGTCCTTCGCGGCGTAGGCGGCGTTCTTGGCGTCCCAGTAACTCGCCGTCGAGGCCGCCGGTATCGTCGCCAGCCGGTCCTTGATCCGGGTGGTCAGCGCCCCGTCGTCGATCGTCGCGGCGCCGGTCGGGGTGTAGATCGCGATGACGTCGCCACCCTCGCCCACCGCGGTGGCGGCCACCGCGGCGGCCCGGCTTGACTCGCTCTGTGGGTCGTCGTATCCGCCCTCGATGAGCTGTCCGAAAACGCCCAGTCCCCAGAATCCGGCGCCGAGCACCGCCACCAGCGTGACGGCCAGCACCGTCCAGCGGAGTCGGGCGACCCGTGATCCCCAGCCCGCGAACACCGATTGGTCCCCTTCCGTACGGTTAGAAGAGTGTTGCCGCCTGTAGCGCGACCCCACCGCAGTCCTCGTCGTAGGACTTGTCGGTGATCCATTCAATCGAGATCTTGCCAGTCGCCGAGGCGCGGTAGCTCACCGTGTACCGGGCGGTGGCCATGCTCGTCCCCTTCTGCTCGAAGGTGGTGGTGACCGTCTCGCCGCCGGTGTTCAGGCTCATCCGCAGCTCGCCGCGGGCGGCGACCGCGCCGACGTAGAGCCGCAGCGTCTGCGGTTCCGGCCCGGCGGGCGCCGAGAGCGTGAATCCGTGGCCCTTGCCGCAGGTACGGATCCCGCTGGTGGTGCCGGTGTCCTTCGGCGCCGGGGTGCCGCCGGTCCAGCGGAACTTCTCCGGGCTCAGCGTGTGCCGCCGTCGCGGCGAGGACGGGGTGCCCTCGAGAATCGCGAAGCCGCCCCCGGTGGCGCGCTCCAGCGAGTACGTGCCCTCCTCGCCCCAGTGCACCCAGTCGATCTTGCCTTCGCTGCTCAGGTTCACCGTGTCCGGGACCGTGCCGCGCTCGAAGGTGATGTCGTCGATCGGCGTGGTCGACATCGACGGCGACGGGCTGGGCAGCGGGATCGGCACCCCGGTCGCCGGGTCGGCGACCTCACCGACCAGCGGGGTGGCGTCGGTCGCCGGGGGATGGGAGAGGCCGTACAGCACGCCGGCCACGGTCAGCACGGCCAGTACCCCGGCGAGGATCACGGCGGCGGGGCCCAGATACTCCTTCCACCAGGGACCCTTCGGCTCCAACAGCACTGGCGGGACCTTCGCGCGGCGGCGGGGCAAGTGGCACTCCGGGCGGGGAGGAGGTCGGACGGGCGGGTGAAACGATCTCACCTTCGGTGGAGAGGGAGAAGACCGGGATCGGATCGGGACCGTACGGGTGATCATCCGCATCGGCGATTCGGCCGAGGTTCCCGGTTGCGAAGAGTCGCGGGACGAGTACGGTGTCCGGAGTTTTCCGACAGATCCTCCGGGAGTCCTGATGAGTGACAGCAAGCGCCGCAGCCAGGCGGTGGCCGGCGGGATCGCCGGTGCCGTGGTCTTCGTCGTGCTGGCGGTGGTCTTCTTCGTGGTCCGCTCCGGCGACGAATCCTCCGCCGCCGCGCCCGCGTCGACCGCCGCGCCGGCCGCGACCACGTCCGCGGCCGGTGTTCCGGCCGAGCTCGCCACCGAGCCCGAGGTCGCGGGCGGGACGGGCACGCTCGACAAGCTGACCGCCACGGTCCTGGTGCCGGGCACCGGTCCCGCGGTCGAGGCCGGGCAGACCATCACGGTCAACTACAAGCTCATCCCGTACGCCGGTGGGGACGTGATCGACTCCTCGTGGACCCGGGGCGAGCCGCTCACCACCCAGATCGGGACCGGTCAGCTGATCAAGGGCTGGGACCAGGGGATCCCCGGGCAGAAGGTGGGCAGCCGGGTGCAGCTGGACGTCCCGGCGGATCTCGCGTACGGCGCCGAGCAGGGCGACCTGCGCTTCGTGGTGGACATCCTCTCGGCGAGCTGACCCGGCCCGGCCGTGTCCCGCAACGGCCGCTTCCCGCAACGGCCGTGTCCCGCAACGGCCGCTTCCCGCAACGGCCGCTTCCCGCAACGGCCGCGCCTCGCAATGGGCGCGGCCGTTCGGCCGATCTAGAGCTCGGTGACGACCACGTCCAGCCGGCGTGACCGGCCCGCCGCCGCGGGGTGTTCCTCCACCGTGAACTTCAGGTCCCGCAGGGCCGTGACCAGCTCGTCCACGCTCGCCGGGGTGGCGGCCTCGCTCGCCAGGGTGCGAACCATCCGGCCCTTCGTCGCCTTGTTGAAGTGGCTCACCACCGACCGCTTCGGCACGCCGTCGACCACCCGCTCGTGCAGCACGCGCAGGGCCGCGGTCCGGTTCGCCGTCTCCGCGGGCGGCGCCCACATCGCCGCGTAGGCGCCCGACCTCAGGTCCAGCACCGGGCCGTCGGCGGCCGCCGGGTCGAGTGCCTTCTTCAGTTCCCGCTTCCAGTACGCGGTGAGCCCGCCGACCGGGTCCGGCAGTGAGACGCCGACGGAGCAGCGGTAGGCCGGGATGCGGTCGCCGAGTCGCACCACACCCCAGAGCCCGGAGAAGACCACCGCCGTCCGGTCCAGCCACGCGCGCGCCTCCGGTGCGAGGCTCCCCGGTTCCAGGGCCTCGTAGAGCACTCCGGTGTAGACCCCGGCGGCCGGCGCGGCGGGCGCGGTGAGCAGCCCCGCGTTCCGGCCGATCTCGCCACGCTGCCCCTCGCTGAGCCCGAGCACGGCGAGCGAGTCCGCTATCGATCGGGCACTGCTCCGCTTGCACATCGCGACCAGACGGTTCAGCACCCGGCTGCGGGCGGGCGCGAGCGCGGGCAGCCAGAGGCTCGCGGTGTCGACGGGCGCCCCCTCGGTGGCGGGGGTCTTACCTTCGGAGGGCGGCAGGAGGATCAGCACGCCGCGAGACTAGCGCGCCGGCCCCCGGCCGGCGCTGAGGGCCGCATCGGCGCTCTCGACACACCCCTCAGCGCCAGCCAGGAGGCTCCCGCCCGCTTCTGGCTGGTGCTGAGGGGTGTGTGGGGCGCCCTGACACACCCCTCAGCACCAGCCAAGAGGGTGACGCGCGTGGGGCGGCCGGGTGCGGGCCCGGCCGCGTTCCCGGGGCGGCCGGGTGCGGGTCCGGGTGCGTTTTCGGGGTGGGCGGTGCGGGTTCGGCCGTGCTTCCGGGTGCCGTTCGTGGTCAGCCGGGGACGTCGTCGGGGCGGCCGGAGAGGGCGTCGTCGACGGTGGGGTAGACGCCGAGGCGGGAGGCGAGGCCGACGGTGTCGAGGAGGCGTTCGAGGAACTCGCCGGGGGACGCGAGCCGGATCCAGCCGCCGGCCGCCTCGGCGCGGCGGTGGCCGGTGACGAAGGTGCTCAGGCCGGTCGAGTCACAGAACACCACTCCGGCGAGGTCGACGACGACGCGCGGGCGGGGACGGTCGAGCGCCTGGTCGAGGCGGTCGGCGAGGAGGGGAGCACTGTCCAGGTCGAGGTTGCCCCGCACGGTCACCACGACGGCACCGGCCCGGTGGAGAAGCGAGACGTTCATACCCTACTTCTGCCCACTTCACGACCCGCTGTCACCTACCGTCCTCGTCCAGCCTGTGCTGAGGGGTGTGTGGAGGGCGCCCAGCCGGTGACGATCCGGCCGGAATGGACCAGCGGGGTCGGCCGGGAGGGGCAGCCGCTTGCGCGTGCGTGGGTGGCTCTGGGCGCGTGGGTCGTTCGGGGCGCGTGGGTGGCTCTGGGCGTGTGGGTGGGTCGGGGCGTGTGGGTGGCTCGGGCGCGTGGGCGCTCTGGGTGTGGTCAGGGGAGGGCGGAGGAGAGGGCGGCGGTGACCGCGCGGTGGACGCGGGCGGTGTCCGGGGGTGGGCCGGTGCGGTCGGCGAAGAGGAGGTGGGCGGTGCCGATCAGCATGGCGGCCAGGGAGTCGACCTCGGCGGCAGGGGAGATGCGGCCCAGGTCGCGTTCGGCGGCGAGGTACGCGGCGATGATCTGGGCGGCCTCGGTGAGCACCGGGATGCCGGCCGGCCAGTCGTGGCGCAGGCGGGCGCGGAGCTCGTCGCGGAAGGTGATCAGGGCGACGATGGCGACGGCGACCGAGCCGAAGAGGGCGGTCAGCGCCTCGGTGATGTTGCCGGTCACGGTGCCGGTGCCGGCGGCGTCGCGCAGGGCGGCCGCGTGGGGGTCCATCCGGTCGGCGCGGTCCAGTACGTACTCGGCGAGGAACGCGTCGAAGTCGGTGAAGTAGCGGTGCAGGACACCCTTGGCGACGCCCGCCTCGACGGTGACCGCGCGGCTGGTCAGCGCGCTCGGGCCCGAGCCCAGCAGGATCCGGTCGGCCGCGTCGAACAACTGCTGCCGCGCGTCGCGGATGGCCACCCCTGTCGGCACCGGCGCCCCTTCTCGTCCGTCGCGAACCCGAGCCCGACGGCCCGAGCCTGTCGGCCCGAACCCGAGCCCGATGGCCTGAGCCTGTCGGCCCGAAGCTTTCGGCCCGAACCTACCGGGTCGACGAGTGGGCGAGTGCCCATTAGAGTGGGCGGATGCCCACTAACGAGTTCGAGACACAGCCCCATCAGCTGCGTGCGGTGGCCGAGTCGTTCGGCGTGGATCCGGAGCGGTACGACCGTGCTCGTCCGCCGTACCCGAAAGCTCTGATCGAACGTCTTGTGGCGAACGGTCCCGAGGTGCTCGACGTGGGGTGCGGGACGGGGATCGAGGCCCGGCAGTTCCAGGCTGCCGGGTGCACGGTCCTGGGGGTCGAACCGGATGCGCGGATGGCCGATTTCGCCCGGCGCGCCGGGGTCGCCGTCGAGGTCGGCACCATCGAGGGGTGGGAGTCGCGGGGGCGGATGTTCGACCTGGTCGTGGCGGGTACGGCCTGGCACTGGGTGGATCCGGTGGCGGGTGCCGCGAAGGCCGCGTCGGTGCTCCGGGCGGGTGGGCGGCTCGCACCGTTCTGGCACGTCTTCCAGGTGCCGGAGGAGTTGCGGGAGCCGCTGGCCACGGTCTTCCGGACGGTGCTGCCGCAGCTCCCGCCGGCGATGGCGGAGAACGCGGGCGGTACCGGGCTCGCCGGGTACCAGCCGCTGCTCGACCGGGCCGCCGACGGGATGCACGCGGCGGGCGCGTTCGGCGAGGTCGAGCAGTGGGAGTACGCGTGGGAGCGTGTCTACACCCGCGACGAGTGGCTCGACCTGCTCCCGACGTCCGGCGGGCTGACCCGGCTGCCCCCGCCGAAGGTCGCCGAACTGCTGGCCGCGCTCGGCGTCCTCCTCGACGAGATGGGCGGCTCGTTCACGATGTCGTACACCTCGGTCGTGGTCACCGCCGTACGCCTCGGCTGACCGGTTCGGTGGGTGTTCGGGGGTGGCTCAGGGCCGTCGGGACACCCCTGAGGGCCAGCCGGGACGGTGACCGGTGGTCAGGAGGTGACCTTGACGGTGGTCTTGACCGTGGCGCGGTTCAGGTCGTCGACGCGGATGGTGAACGCGACCTCGTAGGTGCCGGGGAGCGGGAAGGTGACCGAGCCCAGCGCGTGGTTGGCCGGGGTCAGGCCGAGCAGTGGCTCCGTGACCGGCTCCAGGTCCTGGTCGAGCAGGCGGGTGGAGACCTGCCACTCGGCCGGCGGGAGCGGGTTGCCCTCCGGGGTGTAGAGGAAGGCGTGCACCGTGTTGTACTCGCCCAGCTCGACCGGGTAGATGTTGAACTGCAGCGTGTAGAGCGGGCAGGTCAGGGTCTCCGAGACACCGTTGCCGGTGACCGCCCCGTCGTCCACGGCGGCGCTGCGGCCCGGGTTGACCTGCACCAGCACGGCGCTCAGCGCGAGGATCACGACGGTGGCGGCGACCTCGATTCCCACCGTACGCCGTAGACCCGCACCGGACCGTGCCGCGCGCACCATCCGGCGGGCCAGCGCGGCGGCCCCGAGGACCAGCACCAGGATGCCGACCTTGGCGAGCAGGAGGCGGCCGTACCCGGTGCCCAAGAGTGAGCTCACCGAGCCGACCTCGATCACGGCCTGGATGACGCCGCCGAAGACCAGCCAGACGACGGCCAGCGCGGCCCAGCGGGACCAGACCGGGAGCAGCACGCCGAGGATCCGCCGGTCGGTGCCGCGCAGCAGGAACACGGTCAGCGTGATCAGCCCGCCCAGCCAGACGGACATGGCGGCGATGTGCACCACGTCGACGGCGATGCTGACGGCGGGGATCGGGGCGGCGCTGGCGTGCCCGATCAGCGGCCAGGTCGTCATCCCGGCGATCGCGAGCAGGAGGACGAGACCGGTCCGCACCCGTGCCCCGATCGGCGATCGCGCGGGAGGCGGCATATCGGATATTTCTGTTCGGGGAGATTCGGCGACGGTGGAGAGCGGGGCGGAAGCGGCGGCGGAGACGATCAGGGCCGGGCGGCGGGTGCGGAGTAGCGGTGGGAGCAGGAAGGCCAGGAGGGCGACGATGGCCAGGCGGGCGATGAGGATCAGGCCGAAACGGGAGGACGCCACCTCGCCGAGCTCACCTGCCGAGACCTGCCAGAGGGCGGCGCCGCTGCCCTGCTGGGCCTGCGTGCCGAGGGCGCCGAGGGCGGCCACCGCGATCAGGGACAGGCCGATGCGGATGGCGCGGATCGGGCCGGTGCGGGAGCGGCGGCGGGGCCAGAGGTACGCGAGGAAGAGTGCGGGACCGACGGTCAGCGTCAGGCCGGCGTACCCCAGGAAACGGAAGGTGGGGACCGCGGCCCGGACCGACGGGTGGGTTCCGGTGGTCGTCGCGGCCGAAGGGCGCGCGGAGGGTGCGCCGACCGAGAAGGTGACGGCGCCGCCGACCGGGTGGCTGTCGGCCGAGATGACGCGGTAGCTGACCAGGTACGTGCCGAGCGGGTGGGTGGCCTTGCGGACCGGGATGTGCAGGATCGAGCCGCGCGCGGTGGCCAGCCCGGAGATCCGCTCGCCGTCGGGGGCGATCACCTGGATGCGGCCGGTGACCGGGGTGATCGACTCGCTGAAGGTGACGGTGACCTCGGTGGGCGAGGTGCCGATGACGCTGCCCGGCGAGGGGACCGCGCCGACCGTCGCGGCGTGGGCGAGGGCCGGACTCGCCGGGGCGAGGATGACTCCCATCAGGATCAGGAGCATCAGGAGTACGCGTGGAGGGAGCCCGGTCACACCGGAGTGTTCGGATGGGGGAGCGGAAAGGTTCAACGAGCTGCTCTCGATACGATCCGGGGTACACCCCGAGGAGGCCGTTATGACCGTTCATCCCCGTGCCGGCCTGCCTGCCGAGCCGGCCGACCTGATCGACGTGCCGCGGGTGGTGAGCCGGTATTACACCACGCACCCCGATCCGGCGTCGCCCGAGCAGCGGGTCGCCTTCGGCACGTCCGGCCACCGCGGCTCCAGCCTGCGGGCCGCCTTCAACGAGGACCACATCGCGGCGACCAGCCAGGCGATCGTGGAGTACCGCCGTGACCAGGGCGTCTCCGGGCCGCTCTTCCTGGGCCGGGACACCCACGCGCTGAGCGAGCCGGCCGCCGTCACCGCGCTGGAGGTCTTCGCGGCCAACGACGTGACCGTGCTGGTGGACAGCCGGGACCGGTATGTCCCGACTCCCGCGCTTTCACATGCGATTCTGGCCTACAACGCGAAGAACGCGGTCAAAGCCGACGGGGTCGTGGTGACGCCGTCGCACAATCCGCCGGATGACGGTGGGTTCAAGTACAACCCGCCGAACGGTGGCCCGGCCGACACCGACGCCACGAAGTGGATCCAGGACCGGGCGAACGAGCTGCTCGCCGCGGGCCTCAAGGGCGTCCGCCGCGCCAACCTGAAGGACAGATCAGAAAAATACGATTACCTGGGTACGTACGTCGACGACCTTCCCGCCGTGATCGACATCGACGCGATCCGGAACGCCGGGGTGCGGATCGGGGCGGACCCGCTCGGCGGCGCCAGCGTCGACTACTGGGGCGAGATCGCGTCGCGGCACGGGCTGGACCTGACCGTGGTCAACCCCACCGTCGACGCCCGGTTCGGGTTCATGACCCTGGACTGGGACGGCAAGATCAGGATGGACTGCTCGTCGCCGTACGCGATGGCCTCGCTGATCGCGCAGAAGGACCGCTTCCAGATCGCCACCGGCAACGACGCCGACGCCGACCGGCACGGCATCGTCACCCCGGACGGCGGGCTGATGAACCCGAACCACTACCTCGCGGTCGCCATCGACTACCTGTTCCGCAACCGCACCGGCTGGCCCGGCGGGACCGGCATCGGCAAGACCCTGGTCTCCTCCTCGATGATCGACCGGGTCGCCGCCGACCTGGGCCGCCGCCTCGACGAGGTGCCGGTCGGCTTCAAGTGGTTCGTGCCGGGTCTGCTGGACGCGTCGATCGGGTTCGGCGGCGAGGAGAGCGCGGGCGCGTCGTTCCTGCGCCGCGACGGCGGGGTGTGGAGCACGGACAAGGACGGGATCCTGCTGGACCTGCTCGCCTCCGAGATCATCGCGGTCACCGGCCGGACCCCGAGCGAGCACTACCGGGAGCTGACCGGGCGGTTCGGGGACCCGGCGTACGCCCGGATCGACGCACCGGCGACCCGCGAGGAGAAGGCGATCCTGGGGAAGCTCTCGCCGGAGCAGGTGACCGCGAAGGAACTCGCCGGTGAGGCGATCACCGCGGTGTTGACCAGCGCGCCCGGCAACGGCGCGGCGATCGGTGGGCTGAAGGTGGTGACCGAGAACGGGTGGTTCGCCGCCCGGCCGTCCGGCACCGAGGACGTCTACAAGATCTACGCCGAGTCGTTCCGGGGCCGGGAGCACCTCGCCGCGATCCAGGAGGAGGCCCGCGCGGTGGTCTCCGCCGCCCTGCGGGGCTGAGCCGTGCCGCGGGCCGGGGCGTCGCGCTCCGGCCCGTGCGGCTCCGGCCCGTGCGGCTCCGGCCCGTGCGGCTCCGGCCCGTGCGGCTCCGGCCCGTGCGGCTCCGGCCCGTGCGAGGGCGGGACGGAAAACGCGGCCGGGCAGCGGGAAAACGCGGCTTCCGGCACGGGGCCGTGCGTCCGCTCGGGTGCGGAACGGGTTCCGCTCAGGTTCGGGCGGGCGCGGCCGACAGGAAGTCCGCAAGGAAGGACCGCCTGTCGCGAGGAGCCGAAGCCGCCCGTGAGCACAACCGCTACCGCACGCCCCGGCGGGCTCGTGCCCGCCCTGGTGGCGGTGGCCGCGACGCTCGCCACCGGGGTCTGGGTCGCGATCGGCGCCCCGGGCAGCCTGCACCTCGGGTTCGTCGCCGGTCCGGTCTCGATGGCGGCCGCGATCTTCGGCTGTCAGCGCCTCGGCCGCCTGATCGTGCTGCCACGGCCGGTCCGCTCGTTCTGGAAACGCCTCCAGCAGGCTGCGATGGCGCTCTTCGCGGCCGCCGTGGTGGCTCTCGTGAACGCCAACAACGACGCCGGGCTCTCGCCGTACGTGGGAATGCCCTTGATGTTGGGTGTTCTGTTGATCATGGTGTCCTTCGTGCACCTGCCGGTCGTGAAGCGGACCCCGGTGGGCTGGGTCCGGGCGCTGCTGGACGGCGCGACGGTCGCCGTGGCCAGCGCGCTGATCTTCTGGTACGCCGTCCTCGACCTCGCCCCCGACGGAACCTCGCTCACCAAGCGTGTCGCCGCCGCGGTCGTCGGTGTCGGCGGGGTACTGCTGCTCGTGGTGATCGGCAAGGCCGCCGCCTCGACCAGGACCACGGTCGACCCGATCGCCCTGCGGTTCCTGACTCTCGCCCCGCTCTCCGCGATCGCCGGCACCGTGCTGCTGATCGCCGGCACCGACCGCGGCCGTCTCGCCCTCGCCGTGCTGGCCATCCCGATGACCGGGGTCTCGCTGGCCGGCGCGGCCTACCTCCAGCGGCGGGCCCTCGCCGCGCCGCGGAAGGCGCCCGAGCACCGCGGCCGCTCGATCTTCAACCTGCTGCCGTTCCTGGCCACCACCGCCACCGCCGGTCTGGTGATCAGCGTCAGCGCCCAGGAGATGAGCGCCCGCGAGCGTACGGTGGTGATCGGGGCCGTGCTGATCGCCGGTTTCGTGGTGGTCCGCCAGCTGCTCAGCCTCCGGGAGAACACCCTGGCGCTGCGCGGCATCCGGCAGCAGCAGGCCGAACTGGAACGGCTGGCGCTCTCCGACACGCTGACCGGCCTGCCCAACCGCACCCGGTTCGGCGTCGCGCTCGGCGAGCGGCTCGACGCGCGCCAGCCGGCCAGTGCCCTGCTGATCGACGTCGACGACTTCAAGATGATCAACGACACGCTCGGCCCGGCCGCCGGGGACCAGCTGCTCTACCAGGTCGCGCAGCGGCTCCGGCAGCACTGTCCGGCCGGCGAGCTGCCCGCCCGGCTCGGCGGCGACGAGTTCGCGGTGCTGCTCCCGGTCGACGACCCGGCCGCCGCCGAGGCCGCCGCCACCCGGCTCTTCGCCGCGCTCGCCGAGCCGTTCCGGGTCGCCGAGCAGCAGCTGCTCGTGCACGCCAGCGCCGGCATCGCGGTCGCGGAGACCGGCGAGACCGCCGACGAGGTGCAGCGCAACGCGGACATCGCGATGTACGCGGCCAAGGCGGCGGGCAAGGCGTCCTGGGTCCGGTTCGAGTCCCGGATGCGGCAGGACATGGTGCAGCACGCCCGGATCGCCAGCGAACTGCACAACGCGATCATCCGGGGTGAGCTGCGCCTGGTGTACCAGCCGGTGTTCGACCTGCGTACCGGCCTGCTGCACGGGGCCGAGGCGCTGGTCCGCTGGCAGCACCCGGTGCGCGGTTTCGTCTCGCCCGGCGACTTCATCCCGGTGGCCGAGCGCTCCGGGCTGATCGTGCCGCTCGGTGCCTGGGTGCTGCGTGAGGCGTGTGAGCAGCTGGCCCGCTGGCGGTCCGCGTACGGCGACGGGGCGATCGAGGCGATCAACGTCAACGTGGCCGTACGCCAGCTGCGCGAGGCCGGATTCGTCGACGAGGTCGCGGCAGTGCTGAGTGAGACCGGTCTGACCTCGCGGAACCTGATCCTGGAGGTGACCGAGTCGTCGGTGGTCGACGGCTGGCAGGTGCGCGAGACGTTGCAGGCGCTGCACGCGATGGGGGTGAAGCTGGCGCTGGACGACTTCGGTACCGGGCAGTCCTCGCTGAGCCTGCTGCGGGCGTTCCCGGTCGACGTGCTCAAGCTGGACAAGTCGTTCGTCGACGGGATCGCCGACGGCGCGGACCGGGGGCGTCTCGCGGTCGCCGCGGCCGTCGCCCAGCTCGCGGAGTACCTGGAGCTCAAGGCGGTCGCCGAGGGGATCGAGAGCCGGGAGCAGTACGACCGGCTGCGCGACATGGGCTACCGGTACGGCCAGGGCTACTACATGGCCAAGCCGCTCAGCGCCGACGACTGCGGGAAGCTGATGGCCGCCGCGCCGGTGCGTGCCGCCTGACGCGTATTCGGGCGCTTCACAACTTTTAAAAATTCATTAACTTCTATACATGGCGCTAGTCCGAGCGTTTTTCGTGTTCGTGCTCCTGGGGATCGCGGTCGCCGTGCCGCAGCCCGCTCTCGCCGCCGGCCTGCCCGCGGGGTTCACCGACTCCTACGGCCGAGAGCTCACCCTCCGTGGTTTCAACGTGTCCGGCAGCACCAAGCTCCACGAGAGTGGCCTGCTGCCGTTCCACAGCACCGCCGACGCCGCCGCCTCCGCCGCGCTGATGCGCGAGCAGACCGGCGCGAACGCGATCCGCTTCCTGATCAGCTGGGAGGGCGTCGAGCCCACCCGGGGCGTGATCGACACGGCGTACCTGGCCAAGGCGGCCGCACAGATCAAGCAGTTCACCGACCGCGGCATCAAGGTCCTGATCGACTACCACCAGGACCTCTACTCGTCCTACATCTTCAACACCGGCAGCTGGTACACCGGGGACGGCGCCCCGAAGTGGGTGTACGACCTCGGCGACTACCCCACCGAGTCGTGCGGGATCTGCCTGCTCTGGGGCCAGAACATGCTGACCAACAACGCCGTTCGGGAGCCCGCGTACGACTTCTGGCACAACACGTACACCGTCCAGGACCTCTATCTCGCCCAGGCGAAGTCGGCGCTGACCTACTTCGCGGCGAACCTGCCGATGGACATGATGCTCGGCGTCGACCCGTTCAACGAGCCGTTCGACGGCGGCCTCGACGGCGCGGCCGGCACCACCTGGGAACAGAACTACCTGGTGCCGTTCTACACGAAGTTCCGCACGGTGATGGACAACGCCGGTTGGTCCGCGCGCCCGCTCTACGCCGAGCCGCTGGTCTTCTGGAACACCACGTTCGGTGAGGCGGGCGGCCTGTCCACGATCTCCGCGCTCGGCACCCGCTACGTCTTCAACAGCCACTACTACGACGGCGCCCGGATCACGATCGACCCGACCGCGGCCGGCGACGGCACGTACTCGTCGGCGATGAGCCGCATCCGGGACCGGGCCGTCGCGCTCGGCACGACCGGTTTCGTCTCCGAGTTCGGCAACGCGATGTCCAGCTCCCGCACGCCGTGGATGGTCCGCGCCATGTACCAGGGCCTCGACTCGCGGCTCTCCGGCGCGAACTTCTGGAACAGCGCGGCCTCCTCGGGGGTGGTGCTCTCCGGCACCCAGTGGCACTGGGACATCTACAGCGGACAGCACGCCGAGCTGATGAACTTCAACCCGAACAAGGTGCAGACCACCGGGGACGCCTGGAACGGCGAGGACCACTCGGTGATCGCGTCGGGGGCGTTGCGCCTGGACCGCCGGGTGCTCGACCGCCTCTATCCGTCGGCGGTCGCGGGTAAGACCCTTGCTTTCGCGTACGAGGACCTGGCGCGCGACGGTTTCGCCGGAGCCGGCACCCAGAAGGCGTGGCTGACCGTCCCGTCCAAGCTGTCGACGATCTCCTCGCTGGTCTCCGGCCGCCAGTACGGCGTCCTGGTCTGGCGCGACTCCGGGATCACCGCCCCGACCGAACTGCACCTGCCGGGCGCCTTCCTGCCCGCTCGCACCACGGTCGTCAGCGACCTGGGCGCGCTCTCCGGCGTCCCTTCCACGGGCACCATCGCCGCGACGACGGAGTCCGGCGCCACCACCGCCCAGCGCCTCCAGCTGACCACGACGACAACGGGCACCGTGCACGTCGCCCTGATCGTCAACACCTCCGACGTCGCCTCGATCCCCGCCGCGACCCTGACCGCCGCCCGCACCGAGCTGTCGACCTGGTCGTCCGGCATCACCTGGTAGAACGTGGCCAGGGTCGCGCCGAGTCCGCCGGCGCGGCCCTTGCCGCGGTTCCCCACTGTCCCGGTCATGGGACGTCATTCCGGGCCACCGGCGCGGTTCGTGCTGCGGGAGGCGGTGCGGCTGGACGCCGGTGAGTGGCTGCTCGTGGTCGTCGGGCTGGTCCTGCTGGCCGGGGGTGGGCTGCTGCTCCGGAGCGAGTTCCGGGGCGAGGAGCGGGCGCTCGCCGGGACTTGTGTCGCGGCCGAGGTGGGCGAGACGGGCGCGTGGCACGGCAGGGGTCTCGGTGGGACCGCGGAGATCGTCTACACCCTCGGCGGCGTGCGGCACGCCGGGACGCTGCACGTCGACCGGCGGGACGCGGTCACGGCCGGGGCGACGGTGCCGATCTGCGTGTCGGCGGAGGACACCGCGGTCTGGGTGGCGCGCGTGGAGGGCTGGAACGGGGTGTCCGCCACGCTCTGGTGGTGGGGCGACGGTGGCGTCGTCGGCCTGGTCCTCGGTGCGGTCGCTCTCGGTAACTTTTTCGCCCGGCATCCGTGGCGAACTCCCGTGGAGTGACTCTGCGTATTGATAGCGATCGCCGGTCGCGTCGGTGGAGTGCGTGTCCTTGCTGCTCAGTGCCGCATCGCGGGATCTGCTTCCGATTCGCAAGATCATCTCAACTACACTCCCCGTGACCATTGTTTGATCACGGGGAGGAGAGACATGGGAGTGACGCGGAGGATAGCGGCGGTTGTCGTGGCGAGCGGGGTGCTGGTCGGTGGGTTCGCGGCGCCGGCGATGGCGAACTCGTCGACCTCGTGTACGGCGCTGCCGTACGTGGTGATCGGGAACCGGACCTGCAAGACCGGGATCCTGTACTCGAACGCCGCCCACGATCTGCGGATCATCGCGCGCTCGGACGTCTTCGGCTGCACCGAGTCGCCCTGGTCGGTCTGGGACGTCGACACCGGCCGTACCGTCGCGTCCGGCAAGAGCGTGCCGAAGAACGTCGTCATCCACGGGCTCTACGGCCGGTACCGCGGCCGCCTGAACCAGGCCTGCTACAAGGACACCCTCCAGCTCCGGGACTACTGATCCCGGTGGGGACGGGCCCGGTGCTTGGCGAGGGGGGAGCACCGGGCCTGTTCTCCTACCGGTCAGTGAGACGTCGGGCTGCTTTTCGCCTGTCCCCAAGCCACGTCGAAGACACGAAGGCAGAAGTCATACATCGGACTCGGTTGCTGGAAGACGACGCACGGCGAATTGCGGCCGTGTTCCCGAGCCGAGTACACGGTCAGGTAGGCGACCCGATCGGTGGCGATCACCCGGGCGAGATGGGGGAAGTCGTAAAGCCTGACCTCGACATCGGGACGCCCGGCCACATGGGCCCGAAGATAGTCGAGGTTGGCATCGATCTGTCGGCCGAGGAGCCCGGCGCGGAATGCGTGATCATGCTCGCTGACCTCGTGCTCACGCTGGTCCAGCCATGTTCCGGTGCCGCTGGTCGACGGATCGGGAAGCAGGACCCGCACCGGCACGTTTCCGGAATGCCGTTGCCAAAGACCCGCGAAGCTGTCACGGGTCAGCTCGTTCCCTCTGCTGGTGAAGGCGCATACCCACTTCGCCTTCCGCAGATCAGCGATCAGCGCGGAGTTCGCCATCGACTGGCTGGGGTACGTCTGCAACACTCCGGCGCCTGTCCACCGGGACAACCAGCTGATCAGACGGCTGCGAAGCCGCTGAGAGCCGGACCAGGCGGCCCCGGCGACCAGAAGGCTCGCTGCCAAGGAACTGAGCACTCCCCAGAGGAATTCCACGAACTCTCCCTCCCGCGTTCCCTTATTGTCAACGGCTATGCAAGACGCCTGGCCTGCTGGCGCGAGGATGAGCTTGACGCTACGGGAATGTCGTTTGTGGGCTGCGGCTCTTCCACGGACCCGGGATACCCGGCGTGCCCTGTTCGGCATTCGTCCGCGGGGTGTCGGTGTTTGTCGTTCCGGGCCCTCGCTTGCTGTGATGATCTATCTGGCGGCCGGTGAAGGTCGACTGGTCGGCCGGTCGGCCGACGCTTTCGTGGTGATCGAACCCCCGATCGCCCGGAAGACGGAATGGGCCAGAGCGATGAAGTGTCTGCCGCTGCGGGTTCGGTTGCTCAGCCGGGTCGCTCGGGCCTGGGAGTACTTCTTGCCTTGGGGTTCACTCCTGATCGCTGTGATCATTGGAGTCCCCATGGCCTTGGCCGGCCGGGGGTGGGCACTCATCGCGACGGCGCTCATTCTGTGCGGCATGGTGCCGGGCATCGCCGACCTGCTCGTGGGGGTCGTCCGGACGACGTGGTCGCTGGGAACGTGGTTGAGGACCGGACCGTCCGATGCCGAGATCATCGGCGCGGAAATGCGCGGCTATCACTGGACGATCAATCTGCTCCATGCCACCGAGCCGGCGGCTGCGGACCGTATGGCTGTGGAGGCGTTCGAGCGTTCTGCTGCCTTGACGGCCGGTTTGCTTCCGGCCGACGCTGCCTTCGGGTCCGGACTTCTCGCGTTCCGGGCTGCCCACGTCACCGATCCTCAGGCCAGGAATGCGCTGGGAACACTGGAATCGGTCACTCCGTATGAGGGAACCGACTGGTTCCTCGTCGGTGTGCGAGGACGCTGGCAACGGCCTCCCGACCGTGCCGCAGTCCGGCCATTGGGTGGACTCCGGCTTATGGTCGTTGCCACGGTGATGTGTCTGGCCGCGACCGCGCAGGTCGTCGCCCTCCAGGAGCGTGGGGTCTGCCCGGACACCGACTGCGGCGATAGGCCGGTGACCTTCCAGCGGGCCCTGATCTGGACGTTGGAGCACCTCGTCTTCCGGTTTCAGGGTCCGGCGACGTGGCAGTCACAGGTATTGGGTGGGTTGGCTCTGGTCGCGACCTTCGTGATGGCCAGAAGCGCGGTCGCCGCGGTCTCCCAGCGTGTTCGGTATCAGCAGGCCCGGAGGAAGCTCATGGAGAACAATATCGCGCGGATGGCCGCGGAACCGACCGTGGCGATCCTGGTCGTCAATGAGATCGAACGTGACGCTGTCGTGGAGGCCTTCTGCTCGCGTTCGCCCGGTCTCGTGCCGAAAACCGTCTCGCTGGGAAAGCACGCCGTGCACCTGTTGGGTTCGTTCGGCGGAGCGCGCATCGTCTTGGCGCAGAGTGAACAGGCGACCATCGGCGCTGGGGCGATGCCGAGGACCGCCGACAACCTGATCAACAAGGTGAAGCCCACGTTCGTGGTACTCACCGGCGTTTGCTATGGGCTCAAGTCTCGAGAGATCGATGGAGGAACCCAGGAGATCGGTGACATCGTCGTCTCGACGCAGATGCATGCCGCCGACCATCGGAAGGTTACGACGCTGGCCGACGGATCTCGTCATGAGATCGGTCGTGGCCCGCGTCCGGAACCGGCGAGCGGTCTGCTCAGCCACGCCAGGGCCTTAACCCGTGGCAGGCCCAAGCCTCCTGAGGTGCACTTCGGCCCCGTGCTGTCGAGTAACACCCTGCTCAACAACCGGGAGGAACGTGAGCGGCTCTGTGCCCATCACGAGGAGGCAGTGGGCGGCGAGATGGAGTTGGCAGGACTGCACGCGGTAGCCGCGGAGGCCAAGTGTGACTGGATCTTGATCAAGGGTATTTCCGACTGGGGAGTTCAGAAAGCAGACGGTGACCAGCCCTTGGCCGCCCGGAACGCGGCGGAGTTCGTCGCCGACCTGATTGCCCAGATCCAGCCCGGTGAACCCGGCGACTGACGCGGTGACGATGCTCCCCTCAAGCGTGATCTGACAGTGAGGGGAGCGCGTGCGACGAATGCTACTGGTCGCTGACGGTCAGGGTGGACATGCCGGCGGCGGCGTCGAGGTCGATGCCCGCGTCGCCGTCGAAACCGTTGGCGGTGAAGGACTGGCCCGGGGCGATGCCCTTGTGGGTGGCGCCGTCCAGGGTCACCTCGCCGGCGCCGGAACCGACCCGGACCCGGACCGGGGTGGAGTCCGGGAGCGTCACCACGAACTGGTCGACGCCGCCGGTCATCGTCACCGGGATCAGGCCGTTCTGGTCGGGCAGGGTCAGCGCGATCCGGCTGGCGCCGCCGGTCAGGGCGACGCTCTCCACGTCGGCGCCGGAGAGGTCGAGCTCGCTGCTGGCGCTGCCGCCCTCCATGCTCAGCGTCCAGCGGACCGCGGTGCTGAGCACGATCTCGACCGTCGCGTTGCCGCCGCTGTCGTCCGAGGCCAGGTGCAGGCTGACGTCGCCGCCGTCGCGGTCCACCGACGGGGTGAGGCCGCTGCCGGACGCGGTGCTGATCCGGTACAGACCGTCGCCCAGGTCGGCGGCGCTCAGGTGGACCTTGGTGGCGCCGTCGACCAGGTGGAACGTGGCGTCGCTGAGGCCGTCGACGGTGCCGGTGAGCGCGCCGCCCGCCGCCGCGTCCCCGCCGGCATCGGCCCCGTTGTCGCCGGCCCCATCGCCGTCGGCGCCGGCCCCGTCGCCGTCGGCCTCATCGCCGTCGGCGTCGTCCTGCGAGGCCGGGGCGGTGGTCGAGGTGGCGTCGGCGGCGGCCGGGTCGGTGGCCGGGCTCTGCCGGGGGACCAGCAGGAACGCGCCGATCAGGCCGGCCAGCCCGACGGTCGCGGCGAGCGCCAGCAGCGGCCTGCGGCGCGGCTGGCGCTCGGTGGGGAGCGGTTCGGCGTCCGGCGGCGCGGTCCAGCCCGGCATCGGGTACGCCGAGGTGAAGGCCGGGTCGTCGTACGGGTCGGTGGCCGGGGGATAGACGTGCTCGCCGGCCGGCGGGAACCCGGCCGGATCGGTGTCCTCCTCGACGTAGGTGGCGAGTGGTTCCGGCCACTCCGAGGTCGGCTCGTGCGGCTCCGCGGGCTCGGCCGGGTCCTTGTCGGACACCAGGTAGGGCGTCTCCAGGAGTTCCGGGGAGTCGTCCGCCGCGGACTCCGGTGCCGCCTCCGCCTCCGGTTCCGTCTCCGCCTCGGGCGCGGGGGGCCCGGCCGGGATCGGCAGGGTCGGGCGGGATATCGCCGACGGCGGCCGGGTTCCCACCGCGAACGTCACCAGCTGATCAGCTTCGGACGGGGAATCCTCGCTCATCGTTCCTCCAGCCACCGTTGTCCTGCCCGTGACTACGGATGCGAGCGGTGTCCCGGATGGGTCTGCCGTACGGAGAAATAAGGAATATCTAAAGAAAGCGGAACGCCCCGGTCGCCTGCCTTGCCGAGCAGGCGACCGGGGCGCGACCCGATCAGGTAGAACGATCAGGTACGGGTTAGGCGTCGACCTCGGGGCGCCCCTCGGCGGCCCAGAGGGTGTGGAACGCGCCCGGCTTGTCCACCCGGTGGTAGGTGTGCGCGCCGAAGAAGTCGCGCTGGCCCTGGATCAGCGCGGCCGGCAGGCGCTCGGCCCGCAGACCGTCGTAGTACGCCAGCGCCGAGGTGAAGCCCGGCGCCGGGATGCCCTGCTGGGTGGCGGTGACGACGACCCGGCGCCACGCGTCCTGGGCGCCGCTCACCGCGTCCAGGAAGTACTGGTCCACCAGCAGCGTGGCGAGCTCGGGCTGCTTGTCGTACGCCTGCTTGATGAAGTCCAGGAACTTGGCCCGGATGATGCAGCCGGCCCGCCAGATCTTGGCCATCGCGCCGGGGTCGATGTCCCAGCCGTACTCCTTGCTCGCGGCCTGGATCTGCTGGAAGCCCTGCGCGTACGCGACGATCTTGGAGGCGAAGAGCGCCTGCTCGACGTCGGCCTTCAGGTCACCGGTGTGCTGGGCGCCGGCGGACGGGCCCGGCAGTCCCGCGGCGGCGGCCGCGTCCCGGACGTCCGCGCCACCGGAGAGGGCGCGGGCGAAGACCGACTCGGCGATGCCGGAGACCGGGACGCCCAGGTCGAGGGCGGCCTGCACGGTCCAGCGGCCGGTGCCCTTCTGCTCGGCGCGGTCCACCACCACGTCGACGAACGGCTTGCCGGTGACGGCGTCGTTCTGCTTGAGGACCTCGGCGGTGATCTCGATCAGGTACGAGCCGAGCCGGCCCTCGTTCCACTCGCCGAAGACGCCGGCGATCTCCTGCGGCGAGAGACCACCGACCTGGCGGAGCAGGTCGTACGCCTCGGCGATGAGCTGCATGTCGGCGTACTCGATGCCGTTGTGCACCATCTTCACGAAGTGGCCGGCGCCGTCCGGGCCGACGTGCACGCAGCACGGCTCGCCGTCGACCTTCGCCGCGATGTCCTCCAGCAGCGGGCCGAGCGCGTCGTACGACTCCTTCGGGCCACCGGGCATGATGCTCGGGCCGTGCAGTGCGCCCTCCTCGCCACCGGAGACGCCCGCGCCGACGAAGTGCAGGCCCTTGGCCTTGAGCGCGGCCTCGCGGCGGCGGGTGTCCGCGAAGTGCGCGTTGCCCGCGTCGATCAGCATGTCGCCCTCTTCGAGCAGCGGGGCGAACTCGTCGATCACGGCGTCGGTGGCGGGGCCGGCCTTCACCATGATCACGACGCGGCGCGGCCGCTCCAGGCTGGCGACGAACTGTTCCGCGGTCTCGGCGGGGAGGAACGTGCCCTCGTGGCCGAACTCCTCCACGAGCTCCTTGGTCCGGCCGTACGACCGGTTGTGCAGTGCCACGGTGTGGCCGTGCCGGGCGAAGTTCCGAGCCAGGTTACGGCCCATCACCGCCAGGCCGGTGACTCCGATCTGCGCTTTCTGCGACATTCGCTGCTACACCCTTCCTCGTTACCGACCCGTTACGGGCCCCGCGGTCATTCTTACGGGAACCAGGGCCGGGGAGTTCGATCACGTCCACGTGTCGGACATGCTCAAGTCGGTCGGTACTGTGTCGAAAGCACACCATGTGACCCACAGACTCGGCCTGTCCGCCTACCTCTGCGCCACCGGTGCGATGGTGCTGACCATGCCGTTCACGTCGCTGACCGGGCGTCACGTCATCATGCTCCTGGTCTCCCTGCTGACCGGAGCCGCGGTCCTCCGGGTCATCCCCCGTGTCCCCCGGGAGGACCGGACGCCCGCGATCCTGCTCGCGACGGCGACCGGCTGGCTGGTGCTGAACAATCTGATCGCGTTCGGCGGGGACGCGGTCACCCGGATCCTCGACCTGGTGGTCACCATCTCCAACGGGATCATGCTGGCCGCCGCCGTCGCGCTGGTGCTCCGCCGTGGCCGCAACGACGTCGGCGGACTGCTCGACGGTACCGTCTTCGCGGTGGTCGCGGCGGGCCTGACCTGGACCGCGGTGCTGATGCCGCGGCTGGAGACCGAGGGCGTCGGGCGGCTCAGCGAGATGACCATGCTGGCCCCGGTGCTGCTGCTCGCCGGTGTGCTCGGCGCCCTGCTGCGCCTGGTCTTCCTGAACCGGGGACACTCGGTGCCGCTGCTCTTCTTCAGCGGCGCGGTCCTGCTGGAGCTGAGCGGCGACGTCGTCACGATCATCGCGACCGGCTCGGTCGGCGGGCAGTCCACCGCCTGGCGGCAGCTGTTCTTCGTGATGGCGTACGTCTTCCTCGGCCTCGCCGTGCTGCACCCGGACGCGCCGCAGCTCGCCGCCGCCGGTCCCGCCCCGCAGGACCGGCTCACCACCGGCCGCCTGGTCTTCCTGGGGAGCATGGTCGCCGCCGTACCGCTGATGACCGCCCTGCGGGAGATGATCGGCCTGGCCGCGGACGTCCCGCTGCTGCTCGTCGGCAACCTGCTGGTGGTGCCGCTGGTGATGGTCCGGGTCGGCCGGCTCGCCCGGCAGCGGGAGCGGGCCGAGCAGCGGCTGCGGCACCAGGCCACCCACGACGTGCTCACCGGGTTGCCGAACCGCGCCGAGCTCTGGGCGCGCCTGGACGCCGCGTTGTCGCGGGAGGAGGCGGCCGGACGTCCCTCGGTGGTCCTGCTCTTCTGCGACCTGAACGGGTTCAAGCAGGTCAACGACCGTTTCGGGCACCTCGCCGGCGACCGGTTGCTGGTCGAGGTGGCGACCCGGATCGGTGCCGGGCTGCGGTCCGGCGACACCCTGGCGCGGTACGGCGGCGACGAGTTCGTCCTGCTCTGCGAGGAGCCAGCGCAGGCCGAGGCGGCGGAACGGCTGGCTTCTCACGTACGCACGGTCCTGGGCGAGCCCGTGCTGATCGACGGCGAGGCGGTGACGGTGGGAGCGAGTGTCGGCGCGGTCCTCTCCGACGGGCGGCGCGGCGCCGACGAGCTGATCCGCTCCGCCGATCACGCGATGTACCTGGAGAAGGAAGCCCTCGCCGAGGCCCGCCGGGTCGCGGCGTGATGCTCCCCGGTGGGCGGCCGGGTCGCGGCATGACGCGCTCCGGTGGGCGGCCGGGTCGCGGCGTGACGCACTCCGGTGGGCGGCCGGGTCGCGGGTTGGCAACGAACGGGAAACGCCCGGTGGGGAAGCCACCATGGAGATCGGAGCGGCGGTACGCTTCCTGCCATGCCGAACCGGAACATACCGTCATCCGGTCGGTGCTGACGTGCGGCGCGGTGAGATCTGGACCATCGGGGATCGGTCCGACCTGCGATATCGCGTGCTCGTCCTCTCCGGGGACAGCTACAACGAGCGGCAGAACGCCTCGCCGTACTGCGCTCCGATCGTGCGCCAGCGCGGGGTCACCGAGCTCCCGCCGTACGCGGTAGCCCTGACCGAGCAGGACCCGATCACCGGGGTGGTCGTGGTGAACCGGATGCGCCGCCTGCCCGCCTCGGTCGGCGCCGAGCGGATCGGGATGGTCACCGGCGCGAGCATGGCCCGCCTCACCGATGCGATGCGCGACCTCTTCGAGCTCGGCTGAGCCGTCCGGCCCGGCGGACCTCCACTGTGATGCGCGACCTCGCCGGGCTCGGCTGAGCCGTCCGGGCATGCGGACCGCCGCACACTCGAAAGCCGGACGCCCGACCGGGTGACCCGTGTGCCACGGCACCGCAGGCCGGGGCGCTGCCCGGATGTTCGGGGGATGCCGTGCCGCCGCGTGCTGGCGTAAGCAGGAACCCGATAGCGGCGGGGAGGTCGGCTGGTGGGTGGTCAGGCGTACGCGCAGGCGAGCTTGCGCGCCGGCACTCCCTCCACCGTGGACGCCCGCGCCGGGCACGTCTCCGCGCCTTCCCCGGATGTCGAGCAGCTCACCGAACGGCTCGCCGAGGTCGAGCAGGAGCTGGACGAGCAGCGCCGCAGCACCGCCGCCGAGCACGAGATGGCCGCCCGCCTGCAGCAGATCATCCTGCCCATCCCGGAGGAGCCGATCGAACTGGCCGGGCTGCAGGCTGCGGTCCGCTACCTGCCCGCCGGCACGGAGAGCCTGGTCGGCGGCGACTGGTTCCACGCCGCGACCCTGCGCGACGGTAGCGTGCTGCTCGCCGTCGGCGACGTGGCCGGCCACGGCACCCAGGCGGCCACCACGATGGCCCAGCTCCGGCATGCGCTGCGGGCGCTGACCGTGGTGGACAGCGACCCGGGCACCCTGCTCGGCCACCTCAACCGGCTCACCTGCGACCTGGAACGGGAGACGCCGGAGCTGGCCGCCACCGCGGTGCTGGCCCGGTACGACCCGCTGCGCCGGGAACTGCTCTGGGCCCAGGCCGGGCACCCGCCCCCGCTGCTGACCCGCTCCGGCCGGACGATCCCGCTGGGCCGTCCGGCCGGTTCCATGCTCGGGGTGGTCGAGGACGCCCGGTACGCCTCGGCGCTGACCGTGCTGCGCCCCGGCGACGTGCTGATGCTCTACACCGACGGGCTGGTCGAGTACCGCGGCGAGAGCCTGGACGCGGGCCTGCACGCGGTGATCGACACGGTCGACGACGCGGTCCGGGCCGCCCCGCGCCAGCCGCTGAGCGACCTGCTCGGCCGCCTGCGCCGCGCCAACCCGGACGACGACACGTGCATCCTCGCCGCCGTCGTGACCTAGGCGCTCACGTGTCACCGGCCGTCGTGTTCCGCACGCGCTGCCGGTCGTGTCGTCTACACGCGTTGCCGGTCGTGTCGTCTACACGTGCTGCCGGTCGTCATGTGTTGACGCGGTAGCGCAGGAACACGGCGCCGTTCGTGAAGCGCTCGTCCTCGATCAGGTCGAGCGTGCACCGGATCCGTTCCGGGAGGAAGGCGGTGCCACCGCCGACCACGACGGGCGACAGGAACACGCGGACCTCGTCGACCAGGCCGGCCCGGAACGCGTGCCGGGCCAGGTCCGGGCCGCCCACGCTGATGTCACGGTCGGCGGCCAGCTTCAGGTTGCGGATCTCCTCGGGTACGAACGTGCGCTCGACCCGGGTCCGCTCCGTGCCCGCACTCGTCAGCGTCGTCGAATACACGATCTTGTCAGTGGCCCGCCAGAGCGTCGCGAAGTCCAGCATCGCGGGCGACATGCCGGGCCGGGTGTGCGCGTTCTCCCAGAACCGCATCACCTCGTAGAGACGCCGCCCCAGCAGGTGGGTCCCGATCGGCCGCTCGAGATCGTTGACGAAGGCGTGCACCTCCTCGCTCGGCGTGCTCCAGTCGAACCGTCCCTGCTCGTCGGCGATGAATCCGTCGAGCGAGGTGATCCCGGTGCAGATCAACCGACCCATGCTCTCAGGGTACGAGCCGTCGGGCGCTTTCCCCGTGCCTGGCGAAATCCGGTTGCGGGGCCGGCGCCGGACTGGTGAGGCTCGCCGGGTGCCGATGATGCATGCGGGGCAGTTGACGGTCGATGTGGAGACGGTGCGGTCCCTGATCGCGGCCCAGTTCCCGGCGTGGGCGCCGTTGCCGGTGACACCGGTCGACTCGGACGGGACGGTGAACGCCATCTTCCGGATCGGGGAGGGGCTCGCCGCCCGGTTTCCGCTCGAACCGGGGGAGCGCTCGGGCGTACGGGAAAAGCTTGAGAAAGAGGCGGCGGCAGCGGCCCGGCTGGCCGGGTGGACGCGATTCCCGACGCCTGAGCCGGTGGCTTCCGGTGCGCCCGGGGAGGGGTATCCGCTGCCGTGGTCGGTGCAGACGTGGATTCCCGGAACGGTCGCCACCGGGATCGGTGCCGGTGCGGCGTTCGCGCGGGATCTCGCGGAGTTCATCGGGGCGGTCCGTGCCATGCCGACCGGGGGACGGCGGTTCTCCGGTGCGGGCCGGGGCGGGATTCTCCTCGACCATGATGAATACGTTGCGGAGTGTCTCCGGGAGAGTGCGCTGCTGGAGCGGCGGGGTGGGCTCCCGGAGGACTGGGTTCCGGTGTCGCGGTTGCGGCGGGAATGGGCCGGGATGCGGGGGCTGCCGCGCGGGGACACGCCGGATGTGATGAACCACGGGGATCTGATGCCGGGCAATGTCCTGATCGCCGATGGGCGGTTGAGTGGGGTGCTGGACGTCGGCGGGTTGCGGGCGGCGGATCCGGCACTCGATCTGCTCGGCGGATGGCACCTGCTGGAATCGGCGGATCGGGGGATTCTGCGGTCCGCGCTCGGCGGTGACGACGGGGAATGGGCGCGTGGGCGGGCGTGGGCGTTCCAGCAGTCGATGGGCTCGATCTGGTATTACGCGGAGACGAATCCGGCGATGGCGAGCATCTGCGCCGAACGCTGAACCGCATCGTCGCCGATTAGCCGCCCGCGCACCCGGGCCGGGCGAACGCCGCCGGGAGTGCACGTTCGTGTCGGCGGGGGCGGCGGGGGTGCACGTGGCTGTTCGTGGGGGCAGCACGGGTGCACGTTCGTGTCGGCGGGGGCGGCGGGGGTGCACGTTCGCGTCGGGTGGGGCGGTGAGGGTGCACGATCATGGTGGATTCGAGGCGGTAGGGGCGCACGATCGCACTCTGTGTGCTCGCGGCGCCCCCGGGCGGGCGGCAACGCTTCACGGTCGAACATCGTGTGCTCGCACCGCCCGCTGCTGAGCCGTCGTGTGCTGCTACCGCCCAGTGGCCGTGAACGGTGAGGGCTATGCGCGGCGTGGCGGTGAGCGGCGAGCGGCGTGGCGGTGAGCGGCGTGGCGGTGAGCGGCGTGGCGGTGAGCGGTGAGCGGCGTGGCGGTGAGCGGTGAGTGGTGAGCGGGATCCGAGACGATCATGCGATGGGTTGTCGGCTGGTGGGTCGTGGGATTCGTGGCCGCCGTTGTCCACAGCGGATTGTTATCCACAGTCGGTCAGCGAAGATCGGCGAAATCGGGGACGCTTTTTTTTGGGTGGTGGAATCCCCCTGGTCGGGTGGGTGGGGGTGGTGGTGTCGATCTTGGATGAGGGATCTTGGGGAAATTGAAAATGGCGGAGGAGTGATCGCGGCGGCGGGGTGGCTCGGTGCTGCGGAGTGGGGGAAAGATCCGACGTATGTGGGGGAACGGGGCGGGTAGTGAGGTGGGGTGATCAGGTTTGGGGATGAAGTGACGGGGATGGCGTGGCCGTTACGGGACCCGGGGGATCTGGAGATCCTGATCGATCGGGTGGGGGACGCGCGCGTTGTCATGGTCGGGGAGGCGACGCATGGGACGCATGAGTTCTATGCGTGGCGGGGGGAGCTGACGAAGCGGCTGATCGCGGAGCGGGGGTTCTCGTTCGTCGCGGTGGAGGGGGACTGGCCGGACTGTCAGCGGGTGGACGCCGCGGTCCGGGGTGGGCCCGGGGTGCCGGCGGATCCGCGGGACGCGCTCGTGCGGTATGACCGGTGGCCGACCTGGATGTGGGCGAACGAGGAGACCGTGGACTTCACGCGGTGGTTGCGGGCGTTCAACGATCACACGCCGCCGGACGATCGGGTCGGGTTCCACGGGCTGGACGTGTACTCGCTGTGGCAGTCGATGCGGGAGATCCTCACCTGGCTGCGGGAGCACGATCCGGATCTGGTGCCGGCCGCGCTGGAGGCGTACAGGTGCTTCGAGCCGTTCAGCGAGGATCCGAACGCGTACGCGTGGGCGACCCAGTTCGTCAGTGCCACCTGCGAGGACCGTGTCGTGGGGATGCTCGCCGAGCTGCGCGGGCGGGACTTCGGGGTGTGGCAGAACGCGGCGGTGGTGGCCGGGGCGGAGAGCTACTACCGGACCATGGTGCGCGGCGGGCCGGACGCCTGGAACGGGCGGGACCGGCACATGGACGAGACGCTCGACCGGCTGCTCACCCGGTACGGGCCCCGGTCGAGAGCGGTCGTCTGGGCGCACAACACACACGTCGGGGACGCCCGGGCCACCGATCAGGCGGGGCGGGGCGAGCTGACGCTCGGGCAGCTCGCGCGGGACCGCCTCGGGTGGGACGAGGTGCTGCTCGTGGGGATGGGCGCGTACCGGGGGACCGTGGTGGCCGGGCCGTCCTGGGGTGCGCCGGCCGAGGTGATGGGCGTACCGCCGGGGCGCGGGGGCTCGCTGGAGGAGATCCTGCACCTGAGCGCGCCGGAGCGGGGGCTCTTCGTCTTCCCGGCGGGGGACGCGCGACCGGATCTGCTCACCACGGTGCTGCCGCACCGGGCGATCGGGGTGGTGTACCGGCCGGAGCGGGAGCGGTGGGGCAACTACGTGCCGAGCGTCGTCGGGGACCGGTACGACGCGTTCCTCTGGTTCGACGAGGCCCACGCACTGCGGCCACTGCACACCCTGAGGGTCGACGCGCGCGAGCCGGAGACGTACCCGAGTGGGGTGTAGATCTTTTCTTCCGGTGTTGATCTTAAATTGACCGGCATCATCAGGAGAAAGGTCCACTGATCTCTGGCCGTGAATGCGGAGCGGTACATAGAGATCGGCATTACGCTGTGCACCCTATCGATCATCCACTTCGGATCCCAAACGGGGTGCACATGAAGATTGTCTTCCGCATGATCCTCGCCGTGGTGCTGAGCGTGGGCGGGGTGACCGCCATGGCCGCCGCGCCGGCCGCCGCGGCCTACGCCACGCCGGGCTACGTGCTCACCAGCACCACGGCGTCGCTCCCCTCGGAGCTCTCCGCCGTCGCGACCGGCAAGAAGATCTCGTACGTGACCACGTCCATCACCGGTGCCACGATCACCGCCACCGGGCTCGTCCTGACGCCGAAGACCGGCAAGAACAACAAGATCGTCGCCTGGGGGCACGGCACCACCGGGCTCGCCGACGGGTGCGCGCCCTCGACCAACCAGGCGGTGTTCTGGGCGGAGGCCCGGATCGCGGTCGCCGAGCTGATCAGCCGGGGCTGGACGGTGACCGCGCCGGACTACCCGGGACTGGGCACGCCGCAGGCCCACCCGTACCTGATCGGGAACAGTGAGGCGCGGTCGCTGATCGACGGCGTCAAGGCGGCCCGGAACCTGGACTCGTCGCTCGGGGTGAACTACGCGATCGACGGGCACTCGCAGGGCGGGCAGGGCTCGCTCTTCGCCAACCAGTTGGCGCCGTCGTACGACGGGAACCTGGTGCTCAAGGGGACGGCCGCGATCGCCCCGGTCTCCAACGCCGACGTGATCTCGCCGCTGATCCCGGGCAGCGAGGCGAACGGCTACCTGGTGATGGCGATGTTCGGGATCGCCGCGGTGGACTCCTCGTTCAACCCGCTGACCGTGCTGGCCGCCCCGGCCGAGGCGAAGCTCTCCGTGCTCGCCACCGGTTGCCTCAACGAGATCCTCGCCGCGTACGCGGACCTCAGCGACACCGAGCTGGTCGAGGGCGGGACGCTGCCGGACTCGCTGCTCACCAAGCTGGCCACCTACGACAACCCGGCACAGACCGCCCCGAGCGCGCCGATCCTGGTCGTCCAGGGCACCGAGGACGAGGCGGTCCCGTACTTCGTCACCGCGGACCTGCTGATCCCGCAGCTGGAGGCGTACTCCCAGCCGGTCGACTTCGTGGTGATCGACGGCGCGAGCCACGACGAGGCGGTGATCCAGTCCGCGGACCTGGTCGCCGACTGGATCGCCGCCCGGTTCGCCTGATCTGAGACGGTCAGCCTGGTCGTGGCCCGAGGAGGCGAGAAGCCTACGAGGCGACGACCAGGTTGATCGTCGTGGTCAGCGACGGCGGGCCGTCCGGGAAGATCGGGGTGAGCGCGCCGACCGCCTGTTCCACCGGGACGCGCCGCGCCACGTTGGCCCCGGCGTGCGAGCCGGTCCAGGCGAGCAGGTGCGCCACGTCGCGGAACCGGGACTCGACGGTGAACGTCGTGATCCGGGCGTCCGGGAAACCGGCTCCGGCGACCGTGGAACGCAGCCAGTCCGGGTTCTGGAACGTCGAGGTCATCGCCGCGGGCCGCGGCGGCGGGGTCTCCAGCAGGGCGGAGAGCGCGCGGATGGCAGCCACGTAGCGCGGGTCCTGCGCGGCGAACGTACTGAAGGCGAGCTTCCCCTCAGGCCGGAGCAGTTTCCGGTACGCGTGCAGCGCGGCGGCCGCGTCCGGCAGGAAGAAGATCACCAGTCCGGCGGTGATCACGTCGAACGAGCCCGCCGGGAAGTCCGGGGCCTGCGCGTCGCCGACCTCGACCGTGACCTGCGGCAGGTGCGCGGTGGACCGCCGGGTCAGCTCGACCATCGCCGGAGCGCGATCGGTCGCGGTCACGTGCCCGGTGGCGCCGACCGCCTCGGCCGCCGGGAGGAGCACCGCGCCCCGCCCGCACCCGACGTCGAGGAGCCGGTCGCCGGGTTTCACGCCGGCCGCCTCGACCAGGGCCGTGCCCATCGGCGTGAAGAAGTCCACGCCCAGGTTGTCGTACTCCGCCGCCACCTCGTCGAAAACGTCCCGTGCCATTCCAAGATCCTTTCAGAGCGCCGCAAACAGCCGCCGCAGGGAGAGGATCGCGGACCGGATCTCCTGCAGGTAGCGGTCCGGCCCGGTCGCCTCCGGCGGCGTGGGGAGGGTGGCCCGGGCCGCGTCGAGACCCACGGTCTCGATCGTGCACCGGTACGGTACGGCGAGGGTTCGGAGAGCGTCACAGTGCTGGAACGGCACGAAGATCGGCGAGGTGACCACGAGAACCCGGTCGCCCACGCCGAGCCGTGCCCGCTCCGCCCAGAAGTGATAGGTGTCCGCGGTGTTGGCCCGGCGGACACCCGGCTCGCTGGAGGGCGCGGCGAGGGCCCGGAACCGCACCCCGTCCAGGTGGGCCCGGAACGCGGCGTCGAGGGCGTCGACCTCGTGCTCGGCACCGGCCGGCAGCGTCGCCGTCTCCTCCGGGCCGAGTGGGCGGAGACTGCCCAGCCCGGTCACCTCGGGGACCCGGAGGCCGCGCTCGGTGATCAGGCGGCCCGCGAACTCGGCACGCTGCAGGCAGGTGCGGGCGAGACCGCCGAGGACGAGCAGGTGGTCGTAGGCGTCCTCGCGGGGCGGCACGGCGGTGACGAAGCCGAGCGCGGTGGCCACTCGTTCGATCAGCGCGCGGCGAGCGGGGGTGAACGCGGGCGCGGTGACCTGGTGCCGTTCGACGTGACCGATCCGGCGGAAGTCCCAGTGCGCGGCGGAGAAGTCGGCGAGCCAGTCGAGCAGCTCGCCGGCCGGGGCCTCCGACGGCGGGCGGGCGCCGTACTCCGCGACGAGGTCGCGCAGCGGCGCCGAGGAGATCCAGTCGTGGATCGATCCGTGGGGAGGCAGGGGTGCGGGGGTGTAGCCGGAAGTCACCGGGACATTCTTCAGAAGGCGTACCGGACCCTCAGATATGGGGTGTGCTCGGCGATCAGCGCGGTCAGTGCCCGCACGTACGAGGCCTTCTCGCCGGTCCGGTAGCGGACGTTCAGGTCGCCGTTCTGCGAACGCTTGACCTGCTGGAGTTCCGGGCGCCAGAGCAGGTCCTCGGCGCGCGGGTGCCAGCCCAGGTTCACCTCGTGCAGCGCCCGGTGGTGGGTCGGGAGGTCGCCGTGGAGCTCCGGGATCCGCTGATGGCTCGCCACCTCGACCAGCGTCGCGCCCGGCCGGCGGTCGAGTACCTCGCGGCCGCGGGGAGGTCGGCCGCGGCCCGCTCGTAGTGGATCCGGGTGATGTCCAGAAGGTCCGTCACGGGGTCATTGTCCGGTGATCCGGGACAG
Source organism: Actinoplanes sp. NPDC051851 (assembly GCF_040681165.1). NCBI lineage: Bacteria > Bacillati > Actinomycetota > Actinomycetes > Micromonosporales > Micromonosporaceae > Actinoplanes > Actinoplanes sp. NPDC051851. Next base: position 163,027 of record NZ_JBFAYF010000007.1, read on the forward strand.
GATCTCGGACAGCGTGGCCAGGTCGGCGGGGTCCAGGGCGGCGAAGGCGGGTGGCGGGGTACCGAGGATCCGGTCGGCCTCGGCGGCCGCCCGGTGGCCCGCCGGGGTCAGGGTGACCAGGCGGGAGCGTCCGTCGGCCGGGTTCGGGGAGCGGACCGCCAGGCCACGGGAGACCAGGTCGTCGACGATCACCGTGGCGTACGGGGGGTCGCAGATCAGGCGCGTCGCGAGCGTACGCAGGGAGAGGGCGCTGCCGGAGAGCAGGCCGATCGCCTTGACCCGCAGGAAGCTCATCCCCAGCGCGGCGCTGACCTCGGCCTTCGTGTCGTACTGGTCGTGCACCAGCGCGCGCAGGGCGCGCCAGGCGCGCTCCGCCGGGTCCATCCCCGGGTCCATCGCCGGGTCCATCCCGGTGGTCATGCGAGCTCGGTGGTCATGCGAGGGCCTTCTCGGGGGTACGGGCACGGCTGCGGGCCCATTCTCCCGTGCTGAGGCGCCCGAGGAGGAACACGGCCACGCCGAGTCCGCAGAGGATCCACCAGCCGGCGTGGGTGCTGCCCGAGGCGAGCACCGCGCCGATCACCGCGACGCCGAGGGCGCTGCCGACCTGGCGGCTGGTCGAGGCGATCGCCGCGGCCACCCCGGCCCGCTCGCGGGGCATCCCGGAGACCGCGGTGTTGGTGATCGGCGTGTTGACCATCGCGAAGCCGATCCCGAAGAGCAGGTAGCCGGCGAAGAGCTGCCAGGCCGGGGTCTCCGCTCCGGCCCAGGTCAGCGGGAGCATGCCGAGCGCCATGCCGGCACCGGCCAGCTGGAGCGGGAGGCGGGTGCCGCGCGCCGCGACCAGGCGGCCGGAGAGCGGCGAGAAGAGCGCGACCGAACCCGCCATCGGCAGCGTGTAGAGGCCGGCCTCGAGTGCCGAGAGGCCGCGCGTCTCCTGCAGGTAGAGCGCGTTCAGGAAGAGGAAGCCGCCCAGCCCGGCGAACGCGCAGACCGCGATCAGCGTGGCGCCGGCGAACGGCGGGCTGCGGAACAGGCCGAGATCGATCAGCGGCTCGGGGCGCCGCGGCTCCCAGCGGAGCAGGCCGGTCAGCGCGGCGGCGCCGAGCGCGAAGCAGCCGACGATCTCCGGTGAGGCCCAGCCGGCCGCGGGGCCCTCGATGATCCCGTACGTGACCGTGGCGAGCAGTGCGAGCACCAGCAGCTGGCCGACCGGGTCGAGACGGCGGGGCTTCGGCGCGCGGGACTCCGGTACGAAGAGCGTGGTGAGCACCAGCGCGGCGACGCCGACCGGCACGTTGACCCAGAAGATCGAGCGCCAGCCGAGGCCGTGCACCAGGAAGCCGCCGACCACCGGGCCGATCGCCATGCCGAAACCGGTCACCGCACCCCAGACGCCGATCGCCCGGGCGCGCTCGCGGGGCTCGGTGAAGGTGTTCGTGATGATCGACATGGCGACCGGGTTGAGCATCGAGGCGCCGACCGCCTGCAGCACCCGGAACGCGATCAGCATCGGCAGGTTCGGGGCCAGGCTGCAGAGCAGGGAGGCGGCCGTGAACAGGGCCAGCCCGGTCTGGAAGATCCGGCGGCGGCCCACCCGGTCGGCGGTCGAGCCGGCCAGCACCAGCAGGCTCGCGAGGACCAGGGTGTACGCGTCCACGGTCCACTGCAGACCGGAGACGGAGGCGCCGAGGTCCTCGCGGATCGAGGGCAGGGCGATGTTCATGATGGTGACGTCCAGGCTGATGATCAGCAGGCTCATGCAGCAGATCGCCAGGACCAGGTAGCGGCGGGGCACGCTTTTAGTTGTACTCCTATAACTATTCCGTTTCCGGGGGACGTTGGTCACGTTTTCGAGCGCCCTCGATCTGGGCAATGCTGGGCGCATGAAAATCTGGCCGGGGAACCCGTACCCGCTGGGCGCGACGTACGACGGCGGCGGCACCAACTTCGCGATCTTCTCCGAGGTGGCCGAGCGGGTCGAGCTCTGCCTCTTCGACGAGGACGGCACCGAGACGCGGGTCGACCTGCCGGAACGCGAGGCCCTGGTCTGGCACGGGTACCTGCCACGCCTGACCCCCGGCCGGCGGTACGGCTACCGTGTGCACGGGCCGTACGACCCCGGCCGGGGACTGCGGTGCAACCCGGAGAAGCTGCTGCTCGACCCGTACGCGAAGGCGATCGACGGCGACTACCGGTGGGACCAGGCGCTCTTCGCGTACGACTTCGGCGACCCGGACTCGTACAACGCGGCGGACTCGGCCCCGTTCTCGCCGAAGTCCGTGGTGATCAACCCGTTCTTCGACTGGGGCAACGACCGGCCGCTGAAGATCCCGTTCCACCAGACGGTGATCTACGAGGCGCACGTCAAGGGCATGACCGTCGCGCACCCGTCGATCCCCGCCGACGTGCAGGGTACCTACTCCGGCCTCGCCCACCCCGTGATGATCGACTACCTCACGAAGCTCGGGATCACCGCCGTCGAGCTGATGCCGGTGCACCAGTTCGTGCACGACAGCGGGCTCGCCGAACGGGGCCTGAGGAACTACTGGGGCTACAACACCATCGGCTTCTTCGCCCCGCACAACGGGTACTCCTCGTTCGGCGGGGGCGGCGGGCAGGTCCAGGAGTTCAAGTCGATGGTGAAGGCGCTGCACCAGGCCGGCATCGAGGTGATCCTGGACGTCGTCTACAACCACACCGCCGAGGGCAACCACCTCGGGCCGACCCTGTCGTTCCGCGGTGTCGACAACCCGGCGTACTACCGGCTCGTCGACAACGACCGGAAGTACTACTACGACACCACCGGCACCGGGAACAGCCTCAACGTCCGGCACCACGAGTCGCTGCGGCTGCTGATGGACTCGCTGCGCTACTGGGTCACCGAGATGCACGTCGACGGGTTCCGCTTCGACCTCGCCGCGTCGCTGGCCCGCGAGTTCCACGAGGTCGACCGGCTCGCCGCCTTCTTCGACCTGGTCAACCAGGATCCGGTGGTCTCCCAGGTCAAGCTGATCGCCGAGCCGTGGGACGTCGGGGACGGCGGGTACCAGGTCGGCGGGTTCCCGCCCAACTGGACCGAGTGGAACGGCAAGTACCGGGACTCGGTGCGCGACTTCTGGCGCGGCGAGCCGTCCAGCCTGGGCGAGTTCGCGTCGCGGTTCACCGGGAGCTCCGACCTGTACGAGATCGACGGGCGCCGCCCGATCGCGTCGATCAACTTCGTGACGGCGCACGACGGGTTCACCATGCACGACCTGGTGTCGTACAACGAGAAGCACAACGAGGCGAACGGCGAGGGCAACCGGGACGGGGAGAGCTACAACCGGTCCTGGAACTGCGGCGCCGAGGGGCCGTCCGAGGACGCGGACGTCATCGTGCTGCGCGAGCGGCAGAAGCGGAACTTCCTCGCCACGCTGCTGCTCAGCCAGGGCGTGCCGATGATCGCGCACGGCGACGAGCTCGGGCGTACCCAGCAGGGCAACAACAACGTGTACTGCCAGGACAACGAACTGGCCTGGGTGGACTGGCGGGCCGCGCGCGAGGAGGACGTGCTCACCCACTTCGTCCGGCTGCTCACCCGGCTGCGGGCCGAACACCCGATCTTCCGGCGCCGCCGGTTCTTCACCGGGTCCGTCGCGGACGACAACAAGCTCCCCGACATCGCCTGGCTGCGCCGCGACGGCGAGATCATGACCGAGGAGGACTGGAACACCCGCAGCGGCATGACGATGACCGTCTTCCTCAACGGCCACGGGATCCCGGAGCGGGGCCCGCTCGGCGAGGAGATCACCGACGACTCGTTCCTGCTGCTCTTCAACCCCCTCGACGAGGACGTGTCGTTCACGTTGCCGTCCCGGGAGTACGGTCCGGCGTGGGAGATCGCGGCGCACACCGCGGACCCGCTGCTCGCCCGCCGGCGGAGGACGGCACGGGCCGGCAGCCGGGTGGACGTGGTCCGGCACGCGCTCGTCGTGCTCCGGTGCGCCTACCGCGGCTGAACCGCCGTCAGTTGTCGAACTCGCCGTCCTTGGCGCCCTCGACGAACGCGTCCCACTCGGCCGGGGTGAAGAACAGGATGGGCCCCTCGGGGTCCTTCGAGTCGCGGACCGCGCGGCCGCCGTCGGGCAGGCCGGCGACCTCGACGCACTCGCCCGTGCCGTCGGGGGCCTGGGTGCTGCGCAGCCAGTTGGCGGTGTCCCGGTCAAAGGTTCCGGCGTACGTCTTCTCCGTCATCGCGTACCTCCCTAGCCGACTGCTCCGATTCTGTCTGACGGAACGCGGGGGCAGCTCACTCGACGGCGTGAGGTGTCGCCTTCCCGACCGCCGTCGCGGCCGATTGCACCCCGGGGCGGGATGGTCGTCAGAACAGGGTCAGCGGGGCGATCGGCTCCGGCTCCGGGAGCGGCTCCAGGCCCGGGACCAGCGCGGCCACCTCGGCGTGGAAGCGGCGGGCCAGCTCGGGGGCGTCCGCGTTGTCCGGGGTGTGCAGGAAGAACGTCGGCGAACGGCCCTCGCGCAGCCACCCGGCGACCCGGGGGACCCACGGCTGCCAGCCCTCGATCGTCCGGGCGGTGTCGTCGCGGCCCAGGTAGCGGACGATCGGGCGGTCGGTCAGGGCCGTGTCGCGGCGGGGCATCCGGGGCTTCTTGGTCCACGCGTCGCGCTCGGCGTCACTGGCCGGCGGCGCGGCGAACATGGTCGTCGTGTCGAACGGGACCCATTCGGCGCCGACCTGCCCGAGGGCGTCCTCGAAGCGGTGCGGTGCGGCGAAGAAGTCGGGATGACGCACCTCCACGGCGTACCGGAAGGAATCCGGAAGCGAACGCAGGAAGCGCACCAGCAGGCCGGCGTCGGCCGGGGTGAACGAACCCGGGAGCTGCACCCAGAGGGCGGCGGCGCGCGGGCCGAGCGGCTCGACGGCGTGCAGGAAGGCGCGCAGCTCGGGTTCGGCGCCGGTGAGCCGCAGCTCGTGGGTGATCCGTTTGGGCAGCTTGAGGATCATTCGGAAGTCCGGCGGCGTCTGCTCGGCCCAGGTGGTGACGGTCTCCCGGGTCGGCGTGGCGTAGAACGTGGTGTTGCCCTCGACGGCGGTGCACCAGCTCGCGTACGCCCGCAACCGCTCGGCCGGGCTCGCCGGATGCGGCAGGAAGCGGCCCTGCCACGACTTGAGGGACCACATCGCACAGCCCACGTGAAGTACCGTTCGCACGACCGTACGGTAACCGAGGGGGTAACGCGTGCCTTACACGCCGGGCGAGGTGGCCGGGAAGCTCGGGGTCAGCATCGACACGCTCCGCTACTACGAGCGCATCGGGCTGCTGCACGGGGTCGAGCGCACGTCCACGGGGCACCGGGTCTTCTCCGAGGACGACTTCGGGCGGCTGGGGCTGCTCCGCTGCCTGCGCGACTCGGGGATGCCGATCGCCCGGCTGCGGCAGTTCGCCGAGCTGCTCGGCGGCGGCGACGACACGTACGAGCAGCGGGTCGCCCTGCTCGCCGAGCACGACGCCGAGATCGACGCGAAGGTCGAGCGGCTCCGGCGGGAGCAGTCCCGGGTCCGCGAGAAGATCGAGTGGTACCGGCGCGCGGCCGGATGACGTCCGGGATTGGCAAGATCGCGGTCTGGTGCACGGCTGCCGGTGATGTTAGGCAGAGGGCATGAGCACAGGGCCGAGTGCGGGTGTGCGTCCCCGGCTGCATTTCCTGCCGAGGGACGGGTGGGTGGGCGATCTGTTCGGGGTGCTGCGCGTCGAGGGGCGGTACCACCTCTTCTACGAGCATCGATCGGGGAACGGGACGCCGGGCGGGTGGGGACGTGCGGTCTCCGACGACCTGGTGATCTGGCGGGAGCAGCCGGTGGTGGCGGCACCCGGCGCGGGGCCCCGGTGGTGCGGGTCCGTCGTCGACGGGGTACGCGGGCCGGTGCTCTTCTTCGGGCGTACCGGAGAAGGGGTCTTCAAGGCCGAGGCGGCGAGCGGTCTCGGGGGATGGAGCACCGGACCGGACGCCGTGATCGCGGGGGAGCTGGGGGATCCCTACGTCTTCGGGGACGGGGACGGGGGCTGGCGGATGATCGTGGCGGGCGCCGGCGGGGTGCTGCAGTACCGGTCGGTGGACCTGGAGAGCTGGGACTACGACGGGGTGCTGGTGGAGCGCGACGGTGCCTCCTGTCCGCGGCTGTTCCCGCTGGCCGGCGCCTGGGTGCTGCTGCTGGGGAACGGGGACGTGATCGAGTACGCGGTCGGCGACTACGACGGGCGGACGTTCACGCCGCTCGGCTGGGACGTCTTCGGGCGCGGGGATCTCGGGCCGGCGGCCACCTTCGTCGACGACGGGGGCCGGCGGGTGGTGCTGGCGCGGCTCGGGAGCGACGAGGGGACGCTGAGCGTGCCGTGGATCCTGTCGGTGCACGGCGGCCGGCTGCTGGCGACGCCGCACCCGCACCTGGACCGGTACCTGATCAGCGGGATCAGCGGGCTCTCCGCGGCGCGGGGGGAGGTGCGGGACCACGGCGAGGTGATCCTGCGGATGCCGGTGGGCGGCGAGACGCTGGTCCTCGCCGACGCGGGGATCGTCGAGGTGACCGTGGAGGGGGTGAGCGGGCTGGGCGCCGCGTCCCGGGTGGTGCCGGGGGATCCGGGCGCGCACATCGCCCGGTTTGCCTGAGCCCCGGCCGGGCATCCATGCTGACGGCCGATGATCGGGGGAGCCATGAGTGAACTGCAGCGTTTCGTGGACGCGCAGGACGGGATCTACGAACGCGCCCTGGCAGAGCTGGCGGCGGGGCAGAAACGGTCACACTGGATGTGGTTCGTGTTCCCGCAGCTGGCCGGGCTGGGTTCCAGCCCGACGGCGCGGCGGTACGCGATCCGGGACCTCGCCGAGGCGCGGGACTACCTGGCGCACCCGCTGCTCGGCGCGCGGCTGATCGAGTGCGCGGAGACGCTGCTCGGGTTGCCGGAGGGCGCCGACGTCTCGCGGATCTTCGGCTTCCCGGACGACCTGAAACTGCGCTCGTCGATGACACTCTTCGCCCGGGCCGACGACTCGGGCGTGTTCGAGCGGGTGCTGAAGCGCTTCTGCGAGGGCCCGGACCCGAGGACCGGGGAGTTGCTCGCCCCCTGACGCCGGGCCCGAGGACCGGGTCGTCCCGCTTGCCCACTGTGGATAGTGTGCGTGCTGGAGTCGGCTCGACACGTGGGGTGATCGGTGGAGAAGCGATCCGTGAGGCAGTACGTCCTGGGTGCGGTCGTCTCGGGGTGCGTCGTAGGGCTGGTTCTCGCCTCGCCGCTCGCCATGGTCGGGCTGTTGCGGCTGACCGATGACTGGTCGTCGCTCTCGGACGTCGGGCAGGCGTACGGTGGGATCTCTGCGGTGCTGTCGGCGTTGGCCTTCTGTGGCATCGCGGTCTCGGTCACCCTGCAGTGGCAGCAGAACCGGCAGATGAAAATGGTCGCGGCTCGTGAGCGCCACTTCGAGCTGAACAGGCTCTCGCTCGAGGATCCGACGTTGATCTGGGACCGGTCGTTCAGCGAGGACCTGGAGGAGACGCGGCGGTTCGTCTACCTGAACCTGTGGGTCGGCTACTGGCTCATGCAGTGGGATCTCCGCGTGATGAGCGAGCCCGAGCTACGGGTCCTGCTTCTGGCCTTCTTCCAGGACCCGACCGCTCATCGCTGGTGGGCGAAGACTCATCCGAGGTGGGCCTTCGGGAGTTCGCGCCGTCAGCGCCGGTTCTTCGAGGTGATCGAGGAATGCCATCGGGAGTCCGGGCAGCCGGAACCCGAAGAGGAGTGCCCGGAGTCGCGGGAGACCGTCTGATCGTCACCGGTGAGTCGGTGTGCGCGGCGGGGGCACGTGGTCGCCGTCGACCGTCTGGTGGGGCAGGACCGGGTGCTTGAGAGCTTCCGGGTAGGGGCAACACCCGTTCGAGCGATCGAAATGCCTTCATGTGCGACCGGCCGGGGCAGAGGGCCGGGCTGACGGGCAGCGCGACCGAAGCCGACATTCGGTATATGACGGTGCGATACTCCGCTCCTGCGGGCGTTGCGGTCGGTGCCGGCTCCTCAAGTGCGCAGTCTTGCTGGTGGGGGCCGTCCAGCGCGGTGACGTCTCGGGGCGTAGGGCGTACGAGGGAAAGGGGAACGGCCGCCGCGGGGAAGCGACGGCCGTGACCAGGAACGGGGTTGCCCGGGAGGAATCGCTCAGCTGCTGCAGGTGCTGAGCATGCTGGTGAGCGCGGTCTTCTCGGCCGACTGGAGGGTGAGACCCCAGTAGTACTTCACGGCCACCCACATCTTGGCGTAGGTGCAGTAGTACGAGGTCAGCGGCGGCTTCCAGGTGGTCGGGTCCTGGTCGCTCTTCGACTGGTTGACGTTGTCGGTCACCGCGATGAGCTGCGGCCGGGTCAGGTCGTTCGCGAAGTCCTGGCGCTTGCTGGTGGTCCAGGCGCTGGCGCCGGAACGCCACGCCTCGGCGAGCGGGACGATGTGGTCGATGTCCAGGTCGCTCGCGGCGGTCCAGGTCTCGCCGTCGTAGGGCGAGTACCAGCTGCCGGAGGTGGCGGCGCAGGCCGAGCTGACGACGACGCTCGTGCCGTCCCGCTTGAGGACCGTCTCGCGCGTGTTGCAGGTGCCCGAGATCGTGATCCAGTGCGGGAACAGGTCCCGGTCGTACGTGTCGGCGTTCGCCTCGGCGGCCACCGTCAGCGCGGCCAGTTCGGTGGTCGCGGTGGCCTTGGAGGGGATGTTGGGCGGCGTTGCCTGGGCCGGCGAGGCCAGCAGGCCCACGGCGAGCACGCCGGTGACCGCGGTGGCCACCAGACGGGGGATCAGGCGCATGGGAGCTCCCATCGAGGGATGTCCGGAGGCGGTTCCACCGGACACACAAGATCTACGGGGCGTCGACGTCCATGGATGTGTTTCGGCGTGAACTTCTCGTTGCCCAGCGGCGAAGACGAATTTCCGTTCGATTTCCGTCAGGGGTCGGGGCGATGATGTCGGCATGGTGGAGATGAAGATCATCAAGGGTGACGCGACCAGTCCTCAGGCCAAGGGGCCGAAGATCGTCGCGCATGTGTGCAACGACGTCGGGGGCTGGGGCAAGGGGTTCGTGCTCGCGCTCTCCAGACGGTGGCCGGAGCCGGAACGGGACTTCCGGCAGTGGCACCGGGCGCGGGCGGGCAACGACTTCGGGCTCGGCGCGACCCGGCTGATCCAGGTGACCCCGGACGTCTGGGTGGCGAACATGGTGGGCCAGCACGGGCTGAAACCGGGCAGCGCGGGCCCGCCGGTGCGGTATGACGCGATCGGCGCCTGCCTGGCGACGGTCGGGCGGGAGGCGCTGCGGCGCAAGGCCTCGGTGCACATGCCCCGGATCGGCTGCGGGCTGGCCGGCGGGACGTGGGAGCGGATCGAGCCGCTGGTCACGGCGAGCCTCTGCGAGCGGGATGTCGCGGTGACGGTCTACGACTTCGATGAGAGACCTACGATGGGATCGTGGCTTTGCTAGTCGAGATCCATGTGCCGAGGGGTGGCGGCCCGGCCGGGTGGATCGATGAGGTCGAGGACTATCTCGAGGGCCTCGACGACCGGGGAGAGGTCGCCGTCTACGACGACGGCGAGGAGTTCAACGACGCCCACGTGTTCTTCATCCACGCGGCGAGCGAGGAGGCGCTGCTCGACGCGGCCTCACAGGTCGCCGAGATGGAGGGCGTGCCGCCGGGCGCGTGGGCGATGGTCACCGACGACCAGCTCGACGAGACCGGCGGCGGCCGCCGGGTGGAGTTGCCCGTCTAGCCCGCGTTCCGCAACACGGGCTGGTTCTTCGGTGGGCGGGTGTGCCAGGTGGCCGTGGCGACCTCGGTGAAGCCCAGGGACTCGTAGAGTGGCCGCCCCTCCGGCGTCGCGACCAGCGTGAAGACGCGGTCCGGGTGGGCGGCGATCGCGGTGGTCAGCAGGCGGCGGGCCAGGCCCTTCGAGCGGTGCTCGGGGAGGGTGGCCAGCCAGTAGAGGCCGACCGCGGCGCCGTCGTCGAAGGTGTACGCGGCCGCGCCCTCGCCGCTGCGCCAGACCCGGAAGCCGGGCGTGGTCAGCACGTGCGGCGGCAGTGTGCGGCCGGGGACCAGGGGCTGGTGGGCCGGGAGCGGGAAGCCGTCCACCATGATCCGCTCAGCGAACTCCAGTTCGGCGGGAGTGTCGACCGCTTTAACCGACAAATCCGCCTTAACCGACAAATCCGATTTATTGGAAATGCCGGGCGAAATCGGCCGATCCATGACCGGCATCCGGGTGGATCGGGAGCCGGGCGGCGGGTACAGCACCCCGAACACGTCCTCGACCTGCAGGATCCGGTCCGGTGCCAGGGTGGCCAGGCGGGAGTTCAGCGCGGGCGCGGCGGCCCGGTCCCGGAGGACGACCCGCGTGGACCGCGGCCGTTCGGCCTCCAGGTGACCGGGAAGGATCCGGGCACCGGGGACCAGGGCGGTCCACATGGCCACGGTGTTCGCGAGGTAGATGCCGGGTCCCGTCACGCCGTGGATCTTAGACGTCCCTACAGCGACTGGCTGTTCTGGTTCGCCGCGGCCGGCGCCGTGACGCTGGGCGTGGGGCTGCCGCTGCGCGGCTGCTGGGCCGGGAGGTGCTGGGCCGGGAGGTGCTGGGGGCCCGGGCCGCCCGCCGCGCCCGCGAACCGGTTCACCTTGGCGAGGTTCTCCCAGAGGCTCTTGGCCACCGGGGTCATGGCCAGCCTGCTGTTGTACTTGGGGTCCTCGGGATTGTCGAGCCGGGTCGCGTTCTGGAAGTCCTTCAGCTCGGCGGCGGCGACGACGCCGACGGCGATGCCCTGGGACGGGGAGCCGTTCATCCCGTGCAGCAGGTGGACCCGGATCGAGCGCTGGTACTGCAGCCTGCTCTCCGGGTTGGGGCTACTGTCGTAGTGGTCCTTCCACGCCTTGGTCGTCCCGTCGAGCGCCTGCCGCTCCTGGGCCGTCATCCACGTCATGCTGTCCGGATCGAGGTCCTGCACCGTCGGTTCCCTTCGTCACCGGTATGTCGTACGGCGGCCCCGCGCGGTTCAATCCGGTTCGCGGGGCCGCGTACCGGTCAGAGCTGACCGTGGCTGGGCGGCAGCACGTCCGCGAGCTCGAAGGCCGCGATGTGGTGGTATTTCCAGTCGACCGGGTCGTGCACGCTGTGGGTGCGGGCGTTGCGCCAGTGCCGGTCCAGGGCGTACTTCGCCGCCGTCGCGCTGGTGCCGCAGAGCGCGAAGAGTTCCGAGCCGGCCTCCACCGCGATCTCGCTGGCGAAGGCCTTCGCGGCCGCGACCGTGAGCGATCCGTGAGCCGCGGATTCCGCGTCGACAGGCACGAGTCCAACCCTTTCCAGGGTACGAGCGGAGCTGTCCAGCAACGCCTCGGCGGCCCGGACCCGGGTGACCAGCCGTCCGTAGCGGTGCCGGACGTGCGGGTCGTCGGCCGCACCCGCCGCACCCGCGCGGACCGCCTCGGTCGACGGGCGGGCCTTCGTGCGCAGGTACTCGCGGGCGTCCGCGAGGGCGGCACCGGCGATCCCGGTCTCGATCGCCGTGTGCACCAGCTGGGCCCGGGCGCCGAGCTGCTGCGGGACCGCCCAGGCGGCCGCGTAGTCGACCCGCAGCGCCGGCTCCACCTCGACCCCGGTGAACGTGGCGGTGCCGCTGATCGTGGCCCGCTGCCCGATCACGTCCCAGTCGGTGTCGACGTGCACGCCCGGCGCGTCCCGTGGGACGAGGGCGAGGACCAGCCGCCCGTCCTCGTCGAGCGCGCTGACCGCGATCCAGGCGCTGGTCAGGGCCCCGGTCGTGTAGTACTTCACCCCGTCGAGGCGCCCACCGGTGATCCGGGTGCGCAGGTCCTGGGCGTGTGCCCCGCCCCGCTCGGCGAGCGCGTTGCCGAACCGGCGGCCGGCCAGCACCTCGGCGAACAGCCGCTTGCGGGCCTCCGGCGAGCCGTGCAGCGCGAGCACGTCGACGAGCAGGAAGTGGCCCTGTGGCACCTGGGCGACGGCCGGGTCGGCGGCGGCCAGGATCCGGGTCACCTCGGCGAGGGTGCGCGGGCCGAGGCCGGGGCCGCCGTCGGCGACGGGCACCGTGATCGCGAGGAGACCGGAGGCGTCGAGGGTGGCGAGGGCGTCGTACGGGATCACCGCGGCGCCGTCCCGGTCGCGCTGGGCCGCGCCGGGCCGGAGCCCGTCGGCGACCGCGTGGGCGAGGGTGACCGCGTCGTCGTGCGTCTGGGGTACGGACATGCCGGAATCCTACGGACGGCGGGCCCCTCAAGTCCGCCCCGCCGCGACCGATCACCCAGGGCGTCGGAGCGCCGGGAGGGGGCACATGCAGGTCTGGGGACGCCGCGTGTCGCCGGTACATCTCGTGCTCTGGCTGCTCTACGTGACGATGTTCGCGCTGCGCGAGCACGAGTACGTCGCCGAGGCCGCACGGGTCACCTTCGGCCTGATCGGGCTGGTCGCGGCGTTCCGTGCGGCCCGCGAGCACACGTTGCCGTCCCGGCAGCGGCAGGCCTGGCGGGCGGTCGCGGTCAGCTTCGTGGTGCTGGTCGCCTCGCCGCCGCTGCTGATGCTCTTCGACGGTGACGGCACCTCGTCGACCGCCGACGACATCACGCACATCGCCTTCGTGCTCGCCCTGCTGATCGCGCTGCTCCGGTTCCCGCTCGCCCCGATGAACACCAGGGACCGCTGGAAGACCGGACTCGACGCGGGGATCGTCCTGGTCGGCGGCACGATGGTGCTCTTCTACACCTCGTTCGGCCCGTACGTGGAGGCGCACGGCCTGAACACCACGGTGCTGATCACCGCGGTCGTCTACCCGGTCGCCGACCTGGCCCTGCTCTTCGTGGTGGCCCGGGCCCTGCTGCGCGGCTCCGACGAGTCCGCCCAGCACCCGCTCCGCCTGCTCACCGCCGGCACGCTGGTGCTCTTCGCCGGCGACGCGGTGCACGGCTACCTCAAGGGCGGCGGCCAGCTGGAACTCCACTCCGCCTGGCAGTTCGTCTGCTGGCTGACCGCGGACGCGCTGCTCGCGGCCGCCGCCGTGGAGCAGAGCCGGGTGCGCGGCGCGGTGGCCCGTTCGCTGCGGGAGCAGGCCGGGCGGGGCAAGTACCTGCCGTACGCCGCGATCGCCGTCGCCCACCTGCTGATGCTGGCCGCGGCGGTGAAGGAGCACTCGCTCTTCCCGTGGGGCGGCCTGGCCCTGGGCGGCGCGACGCTGAGCGCGCTGGTCCTCTTCCGGCAGACCCTGGTCCAGCGGGAGAGCGACGAGCAGGCGGTCACCGACCCGCTGACCGGCCTGGCCAACCGCAGCCTGTTCCGCGCCACGTCCAACGCCGGCCTGGTCCGCGGCGCGAAGTCCGGCCGCTCCTCGGCGGTCCTGGTGATCGACATGAACGGCTTCAAGGAGGTCAACGACACCCTCGGCCACAAGTCCGGCGACCAGGTCCTGATCGAGTTCAGCCGGGTGCTGCGCGACTGCGTCCCCGCCGCCGGCCTGCCGTGCCGTCTCGGCGGCGACGAGTTCGCCGTGGTGCTCGCGGACCTGCTGCGCCCGGAGGAGGCCTACGAGGTGGCGGGCCGCCTGGCCGCCGCGATGGGCCCGGTGGTGATCGAGGGCAAACTGATCGCCCTGGCCGCCAGCATCGGCGTCGCTGTCTCGGCCCCGGGCGAACTGACCCACGACGAGATCGTCCACCGCGGCGACCTGGCGATGTACCGCGCCAAGTCCATGGGCCCCGACACCCGCTGGGCCATCTGGACCGACTCCCTCGAGGCCGTCGCCTAGAGGTCTTGGATCAACCGATAGCTGGGAATCCTCGGCACTCGTTCGTTCTCCGGTACGTGAATGTCCCGGATGACAGCGCCCTCCGGGATATCGGTACGGCCGACGAAGATGCCAGTGCGGCAGTTGTCGCACCAGAAATGGCAGTAGCCGACCAGGCGGTCGAGGTCACCGGTGAAGATTCGTTGCAGGCAGAAGTGGCCACAGTTGGGGCAGGCGATGCCGATCCGGCCGGGAGACGCGTCGAAGGCGTCGCTGTAGGTTTCCAGCCACTGGTCGTAGGTCGCCGTCATCGGGTTCTCGGTTCGGGTCGGATCGGTTGATTATTCCACCATCGGTCCTCGTGTGCGTAGGCCCGATCCTCGTAGGCTTTCGTCGCATCGAGATCTGGATAAGGCCTGCCAGCCGCGAGCTCGTCGTGATGAAACTTCTCGTGAACGAGAGTCCGGGCCAGATCCTCCTCGCTGCGAAAGCCGGTTACGAAGAGCACGATCGAGCCGTCCGGCTTCGTCTTGCCGTGCCAACCGCGGATGTTCTTGGGTCCCAATTGGATCCTCAGGCCGGCGATGTCGATGCCGTATTTGGCGGCGATGCTGCGGACCGATTCCATGTTGTAGAGCTGGATCGGTCCTGCTCCACGTCCCCGGACCCGGTTCAGGGCGGGTTCCTGGTGGTGGAGGCGGTTGAGAACCTGCTTGATCTCGTCGATGTGGGTGGTGAGGCGGTGGGTGATGGGGAGGAGGTTGCGGAGGCTGGAGAGGAGTTTGCGGAGCCAGTGGGCGATGCGGGCGGACCAGGTGGCGATCAAGGTGGTGACCTGCTGGACGACCAGTGGGGTGGCGGCGCCCCAGGTGGCCAGCTCCTCGGCGGCGTAGACGATCAGGCGGGAGACCACGGTGGCGATCGCGTCGCGGATCAGCACCCGGACCGCGGCGATCAGCATGGATGCGCCCTCGGTGATCGCGGCCATCGTCTCGGACGCCTTGGCCAGGGCGGTCAGCGCCTCCTGCTGCTCGGTCGAGCGCGTGCGGTAGGCGGCCGCGGCCGCGCCGGTCCACTCGGAGAGGTCCATGCGGACCGCGTACGCCAGGTCGTCGGCCCGGGTGTGCAGGCCGGTGGCGACGTCCCGCCAGGTCTGCGCGTGGCCGGCGATCGCGGGCGGGTCGCCGGCCAGCCAGTCCAGGGCCTCGGTGAGCGGGCGGACGTGCTCGATCATCCAGGCGGCGCCGCACTGCAGCAGCGTGCCCAACGGGTCGAAGGTCATGGCGAGCCCGTCGAGCGCGGCGCCGGCCACGCCGAGGGAGCCGTCGATCCAGCTGCCGTTCTCGACGCCGGTGCGGATCAGGTCGATGTCCTCGGCGATCCAGATGCCGGTCCAGGCGGTGGCCGTCGGGTCGGCCATCAGTCCGGCCCGTCGTGCCGGAGCGCGCCGGCGGCGTCCTCGTCGGTGAGCTCGTAGCTCTCGGCGGCGCCGTGGACCGAGGACGCCGTCCGGGCGATCGCCCCGGCGGCGGCTTCCAACGCCTCGGTCAGGGGCGTTTGGAGGCGTACGAGAAGATCGGGAACCATGACGCAGAGACGGCCGTAAGAGTCCGGAGCCGGAGCGGTGCGGCCGGCGGCCCGATGCGCGGCGCCGAGGTCCTGGGCGATCGTCTCCAGGTGTGCGGCGTGCCGGCGGAGCTCTCCGGGGGTCGCCGACATCGGACCGGTCATCGTGCGGTCCCGTCCCGTCGGCCGGTCCCGGACCAGCGGTC
The DNA here is from genome assembly GCF_040681165.1 of Actinoplanes sp. NPDC051851. Taxonomy (NCBI): domain Bacteria; kingdom Bacillati; phylum Actinomycetota; class Actinomycetes; order Micromonosporales; family Micromonosporaceae; genus Actinoplanes; species Actinoplanes sp. NPDC051851. Next base: position 178,614 of record NZ_JBFAYF010000007.1, read on the forward strand.
GGTCAGCGCGGTCAGCAGGGCCCGGCCCTCCGTCGAATCGTCCTCGCGGGCCATCCGCTCGGCCTGCCGGGACAGCTCGGCGCGTGCCCCGGCGAAGGCGGCGAGCACCTGTTCGGCGATCCAGGGTGCGGAGTGGCGGCGTACCGCGTCGTCCAGGTGGAGGGCGGTCAGCGCGCCGCCACTGTCCACGGTGACCCGGACCAGGCCGCCGCCGGACGACGCGGTGGCCCGGAGTTCCCGGAGCCGGACGGCCAGGGCCCGCACACGGCTCGCCCGGGCCTCGATGCGGTCCTGCCAGGCGCCGATGCGGTCGTCGGCGTCGTCCCAGGGTGTGTCGTCGAGCATCGCCGGAGCCTCCCGGAGCGTGGTGGGTTACATCTGGCCGGCCATCACGACGGGGCCGGGGGTGAGGTCCGTGCCGACCCGCTGGGTGGTGATCTCGATGCGGGAGAAGGTGCGCAGCGGTACGCCGGACCAGAGTTCGACCTGGCCCTGCTGGTGCATGTGGAAGGTGCCGAGCGGGACGTGGTCGGTGCCGCGGATCGCCCAGCCCTCGTAGTACGTGTCCGGGGCGGCCGGGGCGAGGCCCTCGATGTCGAGTACCAGGCGCCAGCCGGCGGCGCGCTCGATGGCCTGGACGGTGGCGCGGGCGGCCGGGGCGCTGCTCGTGCCGGTCAGGCTGATCCGGGCGATCGGCTGCTCGGACGGGGTGCCGGTGCCGGGCAGCAGGTCGACGCCGAACATGACCACGGCGAGGATCGCGGCGGCGAAGGCGACCGCGAGACCGAGCGACGGACGGGGCAGCGACCAGGACCAGCGACGCTTCCGTTCCGCCGGTGCTTCCGCTGAGTCCGGAGCCGGAGCCGGAGCCGGAGCCGGAGCCGGAGCCGGAGTCGGAGCCGGGGCCGGGGCCGGAGCCGGAGCCGGGATCGGCGTTTCGGGAGCCCGGATCTCGGCGAGCAGGGCGGCGGACATCGGGGGTGCGTCCTGCCACGTCCCGGGGTGGGCCAGCAGGGTGCTCACCCGCTGCAGCGCGGGGCCGTCGGCGTCCGACTCGTCGGGGGTGGCGAGGGATTCCAGGATGGCGGCGCGGCGTTCGAGGTCGTCGTCGGTCATGACTCGTCTCCGGCCGTCACGGGGTCGTCCCTGGTGGCGGGGGCCTCGTGCAGGTGGCCCAGGGACTCGGCGAGGCGGCGATGAGCGCGGTGCGAGCGGGACTTGACCGTGCCCACCGGCACTCCCAGCGACGTGGCTATCTCGCTGTGCGTCATCTGGTAGTAGTGCGACAGCCGGACGACGGCGGACTCCTCCGGCGGTAACTGTTCGACGGCGCGGCGCACCTCCCACACCTCCCACAACCGTTCGGCGGAGAAGGCCTCGACGGCGATCTCCGGTTCCTGGTCGACGGTGGCGGGCTGGCGCCGCTCCCGCCGGTAGACGTCGATGGCGGTCTTCCGGGCGATCCCGAAGATCCAGGCCGCCAGGCTGCGCTGCGGATCGTACCGGGCCCGGTTGCGCCAGAGCCCGATGAAGGTCTGCTGGGTCGCCTCCTCGGCCAGTCCCGGGTTGGCCAGCAGGTTCACGGCGACACCGAAGACCGGTCCGCGGTACGCCGTATAGACGGCGGTGAAACCGTCCTCGTGGCCCTCGGCGAACCGCCCGGCGAGCGTCGTGTCATCCATCGCGGCGCCGATCGTAGGCATGGATATCGTCCGTCATCGATCATGTCAGATCCGGGGGCCGGCGGTCACGAGGAACCAGAGCGACGAGGTGAGCCAGAGCGCGGTCAGCGTGGTGAAGACCACGCCGCCGAGCAGCGGCAGCGCCCACCACGGGAGGCCGGGGCGGGGGAGCGCGAGCATCTTGGCGGTGAACGCGCCGAAGAAGAGACAGCCGGCGAGCGAGTGGATCAGCGTACGGGGGCTGCCGCCCTGGAGGCCGAGCACGTAGAGGCAGTGCACCGCGACCGGGACGGTGAGCAGGAACGCGACCCGGCCGGACCAGCGGTGCAGGCTGCCGGTCCAGCGCGCCGGGGGTACGCCGGGGACGCGGCCGTAGAGCACCGCGGCGGAGCCGACTTGGACCAGCGCGAAGAGGAGGGCGCCGGTGGCGAGCCAGACCTTGGCGGTCAGTGGGCTGCTGAACACGGCGAGGTGGACGCCGGCACCGCCGGGCGGGTGCAGTCGTGCGTAGACGCCGAGCGTGATCGCGACCGCGCCGCCGGCCAGCAGCGGGGTCAGCAGGATCGCGGTGGGGCGGGTGCCGGTATCGGTCATGCGACGCCCTCCGTACGGGATGCGGCCACCGTACTTCCATCGATGGTCGCCGTTCCATCCGTCAGGTTGAGAGGGGACGTCTCGCGAACCGTGCCGTCCACCGTGCCGAGCCCGACCTGGCTGCCGTCGGCCAGCACGATCCAGCCGCCGACGACCTTGCTCCCGCGGATCTCGGCGGTCGCCCGGTAGAGGCCGGACGGCTTGCGGACCGCGCTGATCGCGAACGAGAAGCTGTCCCCGCCGACCCGGAGCGTCCCGGCCGCCGAGTCCTCGTCGAAACTGCCGGTCAGCCGGGCCCCCTTGGTGCTGGTCATCCGGAGTCTGCCGTCCTCGGCGGTGCCCTTCAGCCAGGCCTCGATCCGCTCGCCGTCGCAGAGGTAGCCGATCGCGGTGCCGTTCTTGGCGGAGACCGCGAGCGTGCCTACCTTCAGGGTGCCCGCCCAGGTGGCGGTGGTCCGTACCGGTGCGGCGAGCGGCACCCGGTCGATGGACGGCGCGGTGGCGGGCGCCGATCCTCCGGCGGTGGCCGTGCCGGACGCCCCCGCTGCCGCACCGCCCGGAGCCGCACCGTCCGAGGCGCCGCTGTCCTCGGCGGTGCTGTCCTCGGCGGTGCTGCCGGCGGGCGGCGTGGGCGTGGTGGCGAACGAGGCGGTACGGGTGGCGCGCATGCTCAGCAGGAAGAAGACCGCCGCCAGCGCGATGCCGGCCAGCAGGGTGAACATCGGTCCGTTGCGTCTCATCTCGGCCTCCGGGTCCGCGTCGCTCACCAGTGTGTCCGTGATCCGCCGGGAAACGGTTCGCCGAAGGGGTGACAGATTTCGGCGAACCGATCCGGGTGACCGCGGCGGAGTACCTGCCGGAGGTGGGTGACGATGGAATCCTTCGTGGACCGGTTCGAGTGGTGGGCCGCCGTCGCGCTGGCGATCGCCGTCGCGGCCGTCCGGGTGGGTGCGGCGTACCGGGCCGGGCGGGTGCGGGCGGCGTACCGGGCCGGGCGGGCCGCGGAACAGGCGCACTGGCTGCGGCTGCTGCACGACACGGCGCTGCAGTCGCTGGAGGCGATGGCGCTGGACTGCGATTCCGACCGGGACGCGCCGGCCGAGGCGCTGCGCCGGGTCCGCGCGTCGGCCCGGCGGGAGGCCCTGATCCTGCGCGGCAACCTGGCGCTGCTGGCGACCCCGCGGCCCCGCGGCACGCGCGCGGCGCCGCCCGGCCCGTGGCCCGGGGGTGGGCCGGAGGGTCCGTGGCCCGGGGGCGGGCCGGACGGTCTGTGGCCCGGGGGCGGGCCGGACGGTCTGTGGCCCGGGGGCGGGCCGGACGGTCCGCAGGTGCCGGGCACGCTGGTCGGGGCGCTCTCCGCGGTGGCCGGGGACCTGCCCGTGGACGGTCCGCGCGTCGAGGTGGTCGGTGTGGAGCCGGCGGTCGCGCTGAGCGACGCCGGCCGGGACGTGTTGCGGGACGCGGCGCGGGCGGCGCTGGGCAACGCGGTGCGGCACGCGGGGGCCGGGCGGATCGTGGTCCGGGTCGCGGAGTCCGCCGGGGGAGTGGCGGTGGTGGTACGCGACGATGGCCGGGGCTTCGATCCGAGGTGCACCGAGCCGGGGTTCGGGATCCGACAGTCGATCACCGAGCGGGTCCGGGAGGCGGGCGGTACGGCGACCGTGGAGTCGGCGCCGGGCAGGGGGACGCGGGTCCGGCTCTGGATCCCCGAGAGGGCTACCACCCGGCACCTTCTTCGCCGATGACCGGGGCGGTGACCGTGGTCGCCTCGCCCCAGACGTTCTCGGTCTCGACCAGCCAGGGCGGCAGGCGGCGGGAGGTCCCCCCGCCCTCGCCGGCGCCCATCATGCCCATCGGCATCATCGGCGGCGCCTGCATCCCGCGGGTGGCGGTGGTCGCGGCGACCGCTCCGGTCGCCGCCGCGATGCCCGTCGAGGCCATCGAGCCACTCCCGCTCATATCGTGAAATGTCGGGTTTGCGAGGCCGGCGCCGGCGCCGGAGCCGGCGCCGGAGCCGAAACCGGAACCGCTGCCGAACCCCCCGAACCCCCCGAACCCGCTGCCCGACCCGCCCGACCCGCTCGACCCGCTCGACCCGCTCGACAGAGCGGACATCGAGGACTTCTCGTCGGCGGTGCGGCCCGCGCCGGGTTGCGCGGTGGGATCAAGCGGCGAGGCGGCACCGCCGGCCTGATCGGAACCGGACGACTGGCCGGAGCCCGCTGCCTGATCGTTACCGGACGGGGCCAGCGGCGAGGACGGGAACAGGGAGGAGAACGCGGGCAGGTACCGCCCCACCCTCCCGAACAGCTCCCGCCCGTCGCCCAGCTCCGCCATCGCGTCGTTCAGGCCGCCCGCAGCCTCCAGGTACCGCTCGGCCAGCGTCGCCATCACCAGCACCGCCTGTCTCCGGGCCGCCTCGCCCGCCACCGGTGGCATGCTGTTCCACGCGACGACGACGGCCTCGCTGGCGTCGTACGCGAAATCTCTCGAAGCGGCGGCAGCGGCACCCAGCCGCCGCAGACCCACCGTGATCTCCGAGAGCATGGCCTGGTGGTCGTCGGCGGAGACGCCGCGCCACGACGACGCGGTGACCGGGGCGGCGAGCTCGAAGAGCGCCTCCGCCACCTGCCCCCACGCGTCCCCGGCGGCGGTCATCCCGGCCGGATCCGCCGCGGAGAGCGCCCGGATCAGATCCTCGTGCGAGTACTGGGAGAAGTCCGTCCAGATGGTGGCCACCGCGTGCACGGCTCAGCCCTCCTTGACGTTCGGGGAGACGGAGACCGTGTTGCGCGAGACGTAGACCGTCCCCAGTGCCCGGTACGACCCCGCGGCGTCCTCGTCGGCGGCCGTGTACCGGTTCGCGGCCGCCCGGGTCATCTCCGACGCGACGCCGAGCGCCGCCGCGGCCGCCCGGACCAGGTCGTGCATCCGGGTGGCCGCGGCCGTGTGCGCCTCGGCGAGCGCGGCCGCCTCGGCGAACGCGCCGGGCGCTAGAGGCCCGGTGGCCAGTGTGGCGAGGCGTTCGGCGGGATGGCGGGCCGCGTCGTTCCGGGCGGCGAGCTCGCCGGCGACCCGGATCAGCTCGGCCGGCCGGACCTCGAAGGACGACACGGTGCACGCTCCTCAGCGAATCAGCGAATCAGCGAATCAGTGAACCTGTGGATCTGCGAACCTGCGAACCTGTGGATCTGTGGATCTGTGGATCTGTGGATCTGCATGACCTGTGGATCTGCGAACCTGCGGATCACGGAACCCGGCGGAATCAGTTGAAGCGGCCGGTGTTGGTGTTCTCGATGAGGAGCTGGTTCTCGCGCGACTCGGCGACCTTCGCGGAGAACTGCGCGATCACCCCGATGACGTCCGCGATCGCGGCGCGCAGGCGGGTCTCCGACTGCTCGGCGGCCTGTCCGGCGGAGCTGCCCGAGGCGTACCAGGTCTCCTTGACCGGGTTCAGGGACTGCACCAGGGTGTCCATGGTCGACTCGAGCGCCCGGGCCTTGACCGACAGCTGGTCGGAGGCGGACTGCAGGGCGGCGAAGTCGACGGTGATCACTTCAGCGGGCATGACGGGTACTCCCTACTGGCTAGACGCCGCCGGAGAGGCGGCCGAGGATGGCGTTTCCGGTCTGACCGACCAGCGAGCCGATCGACGAGGAGGCCTCGTCGTCGCCGGTGCCGTAGTCGGTGGCGCTCTCCCGGACCAGCCGGGACATGGTGTCGAGCTCGCGGCTCGCGGTGCGCATGTCCTCCTGCAGCCGGGTGTGCAGCTGCCAGAAGGACGTGGCCTGCGCGCCCTGGTAGCGGCTCAGGATGCTCAGCAACTCGTTCTCCAGCGCGGTCATCGCGGACCGTGCCTCGGCCGCGGACTCATCGAATCCGCTGACCGCGCGGGCCATCGCGGCGGCGTCGCTCTGGAAGCCGGTTCCGGCCATCTCCGTTCTCCTCTCCGGGGTTCTTTCCTTCAGGCTATTGACCGTTGATGATCGGCATCACGGTGTTTTTACCCCTCTTGCCAGGCCACTTGCAGGACCGACGAGGAGCCGTGCCGGTCGATGTGCACACCCTGGCCGGGCGGGCGCGGCGCGGCCTTCACCCCGCCGAGCAGGGCACCCTCCTCGCGGGATCCGGAGAGCAGCACGCCGGGTGTGCCGAGCTCGCGCAGCCGTTGCAGCAGCGGCTCGAACATCGCCCGCCCGGCGCCGCCGGTACGCCGCGCCACGATCAGGTGCAGCCCGACGTCGCGCGCCTGTGGCAGCAGGTCGAGGAGGCTGAGCAGGGGATTCCCGCCCTGCCCGGCGACCAGGTCGTAGTCGTCCACGATCACGAACAGCTCCGGCCCGGTCCACCAGTCACGGCGGCGCAGCCGGTCGGCGGTCACCTCGGGCCCGGGCAGCCGGTTCCGGACGCCCTGCGCGACGTCGCCCATCACCGCGGTCAGCGCCGGCTCCGCTCCCGCGTACGTCAGCAGGTGCTCGCCCGTGACGACGTCCAGCAGGCCGCGCCGGTAGTCGACCGTCAGGATCGCGGCCTGCGCCGGCGTCCGTCGCTGCATCAGTCCGAAAGCGATCAGCCGGAGCAGCGCCGTCTTGCCGGACTCGCCGTCGCCGAAGACGATCAGGTGCGGGTCCGCGTCGAAGTCCAGGCAGACCGGCCGCAGGTCCCGCTCGGCGATCCCGATCGGCACGGTCCGCCCACCGGCCGGCAGCTCCGCCGCCGGAATCGACCGCGGCAGCAGGCGCACGGGCGGCGCGGGCGGTCCGTTCCAGGCCGTTCGCACCTCCTCCACCATCTCCCGTACGGCGGCGGCCAGCCCTTCGCCGGACCGTCGCCCGTCGCATCGCGGCACCGCGGCCAGGAAGTGGTGCTTCTCGCCGGTCAGTCCCCGCCCCGGCGCCGACGGCACGGTCCCCGCCGCCCGCCGGTCGATCGCGGAGTCCGCCGGGTCACCGAGCCGGAGTTCGAGGACGGTCCCGATCGCGTCGCGCAGGGCCGGCCGCAGCTCCATCCACCGGTTCGCCGAGAGCAGCACGTGCACGCCGAACCCGAGTCCGCGCGCCGCGATGGTCTGCACGGTCTCCTCGAGGTCCTCGAACTCCTGCCGCAGCGTCATCCACCCGTCGATCACCAGGAACACGTCCCCGAACTCCCGCTCGGCGGGCGGCGGGTTCCGGCGGAACGCGGCGGCGGAGTCGATGCCGTACCGGGGGAAGCTCTCCTCGCGCTCGTCGAGCAGCGCGGCCACCTCGGCGACCACGCGGCGGCAGGTGCCGGGCTCGAGTCGTCCCGCGGCCCCGCTGACGTGCGGGAGCCCGGCGAGCGCCCCGAGCCCGCCCCCACCGAAGTCGAGGAGGAAGAACTGCACCTGCCGCGGCGTATGGGTGAGCGCGAACGAGGAGACGACGCTCCGCAGGAGCGTGCTCTTCCCGCTCTGCGGCGCCCCGACGACGACACCGTGCCCGGACCCGCCGGAGAAGTCGGCCCGAAGGACGTCCCGCCGCTGCTCGAACGGCTTGTCGATGATGCCCACCGGAACGACGAGTTCCCGGGTCTCGTGCGATGCCGCCACCAGTTCCCCGACGGTCGGCGGGTCGCTGAGCGGCGGCAGCCAGATCGCGTGCGCCGCCGGCCCGCGTCCCTCGATCCTCCCCAACAGCGCCGCCATGACCGACACTTCCGAAAAACCGGGAGTGTCGCCCGAGTCGACGGTGCTGGGCCCGGTGCTGGGCCCGGTGCTGAGTGCGACCGGCGGTTCGGGCCTCGCCAGGGCCGCCTGAGCCGTCAGCGTGAAGGGCACCATCGCCGGGACGTCCCGCCAGCCGCCGGTCGCCGTACTCGTCGCCACGGCCGGGCCCGAGACGTAGGCGGCCTGGAAGCGCTGCAGCGTGCTGGTGTCCCTCCGCAGATATCCGGCGCCCGGACGCGGCGGTAGCTGATGCGCGTCCGGGACACCCAGCACCGTCCGGCTCTCCGCGGCGGAGAACGTGCGCAGGCCGATCCGGTAGCTCAGGTGGCTGTCCAGGCCCCGCAGCCGCCCCTCCTCCAGGCGCTGGGACGCGAAGAGCAGGTGGATCGCCAGGCTGCGGCCCAGCCGTCCGATCGCGACGAAGAGCTCGGTGAACTCCGGCCGGGCCGCCAGCAGCTCGCTGAACTCGTCGATCACCACGAGCAGGGACGGCAGCGGGTCGAGCCGGGCGCCGTTGCGCCGGGCCTGCTCGTAGTCGCGGACCGACGCGAAGTCGCCCGCCGCCCGGAGCAGTTCCTGGCGCCGGACCATCTCGCCGCGCAGCGCGTCGCCCATCCGGTCCACCAGGGTCAACTCGGCGGCGAGATTGGTGATCACGGCGCAGGTGTGCGGCAGTCCGGCCATCCCGGTGAACGTGGCGCCGCCCTTGAAGTCGATCAGCGCGAGGTTCAGCGTCGCCGAGGAGTGGGTGGCGACCAGCGCGGTCACCAGCGTACGCAGCAATTCGCTCTTGCCCGATCCGGTCGCGCCGATGACCAGGCCGTGCGGTCCCATCCCGCCCTCGGCGGACTCCTTGAGGTCCAGTTCGACCGGGGCGCCGTCCGGGTCCACGCCGATCGGGATGCGCAGGCGGTCCCGGGCCGCGCGGGGCTGCCACGCGGACCCCGGATCGAACGCGTGCGGATCGCCGAGGCCGAGCAGCTCGGTCAGCTCGGCCGGCGGGCGCGGACCGGAGGCGGCGGCCGGCGCCGGCTGGTACCAGGCGGCGAGCTGACGGGCGGCGGCCTCGGCGGAGGCGGCGCCCAGCCGGTCCGGCACCCCGATCAGCGTGACGCCCTCCCGGCGCCGGGTGCCCAGCCGCCCGTCGGCGATCGCCAGGTCGAGCCGCCCGGGCGCGGTGCGGGCCTCCGGTTCCCCGAAGGTGACCACGGTGACCCCGGCCAGCCCCTCCCACGGGCCCGTCGTACCCGGCCCGGCCGTCCCCTCCCGTGCACCCGCCGTACCCGGGTCGGCCAGCACCACCAGGTGGACCCGGCCCGCCGGAGCGCCGGAACCCGGCTGGAACCGGGGCCGTCCCGCCAGATCCCCGGCGAGCAGCGGTGCCAGATCCGCGGGCCGCTCGCCGAAGAGCCGTACCGGCCCGGCCGCGTCGGTCGCCGTCGGGTGCGCGAGGTGCGGGAGCCACTTCGTCCAGGACCACTCCGCGGCGCGCTCCGGCCCCGCGCAGACGGCGATCCGCATCTCGGTCGGCGCGTGCATGGTGGCCAGGTGGGCGAGGACGGCACGGCCCAGATCGCGGGCGGCCACCGGATCCCCGCCGAGCGTGATCCGGGTGAAGGCGCGCAGCGAGACGGCGACGGGGAGAGCGGGGACCGTGGCGTACGTGCGAATGAAATGCCGTAAAGAAGTTGCCGAGACCGGGTCGAGCTCGTCGAGAGGGGCGGTCTGCGGTGCGCGGAGCGAACGGGCGAGGCGCTGCGGGCCGAGGCCGACCCGGACCCGGCCGAACGCGGGGTCGGTGGGCGGGCGGCGCCACATCCGCGGCGTGCCGATCACCGTCCAGAGGTTCTCCGGATCGGGCGCCGCGGTCAGCATCGCCGTCCGCTGCTCGCCCGCGGCCCGGCGTACCGTCTCCCGCAACCCGGCCAGATAGCGCAGGTAGTCGCGCCGGTCGTCGTTGATCTGCGCCTTCTTCGCGGCACCGCCCCGGGAGAGCGCCATGACCACCATCCCGGCCATCACGATCACGAAGAGCCCGCCGAACACGATCGTGCCGGTCCCGCTGGACCGTCCGATGTAGGCGAACGCCATCACGCCCATGCCGAGCGTCATCGGCAGCATGAACAGCAGCTGCGAGGAGCCGCCGCCGCCCCGGGGCAGCGTGGGCGGCGCCTGCAGGACAATCTCTCGATCGGTGGTCACCCCTCCACGGTGGCCGCGCGCGCGTCCCCGCACAGCGGCCGTTCTCCGTAGTCCGGGTGGGTATTTCCGCCGTGCCCGCCGTCCCGTACCGCTGCCTACCGTCGGTGATGACAGACATCCGGCCCGGCCAGGGAGGCGACATGGGCTCCGGTTTCCAGATCTCCGTACCCGAGGTGGAACGGATCGTCACGGCCCTCGACGGCCTGCACTCGACCTTCGTGAGCGGCACCTCGGACCTGGCGGGTCTGGCCGTACCGACCGCGCAGTTCGGGCAGATCGGCCTCGGCGCCGGCCAGGCGACCACCACCGCGCACGCCCAGCTGGCCGTCGCCCTCCAGGCGTTCGCCCGGGTGCTGCAGGCTCTCGACCAGCGGATCGCCGCGAGCGCCCGCGACTACGACACGGCCGACGAGTCCACGGCCACCACGCTGGACCAGCTCCGTTCCACGGCCCCGTTCGGGCCCACCGGCCAGTTCGGGAGGTAGGCCCGTCATGTTCGCCGCACCCGGCTCCACCGCCATGGACATCGCCGCGCACGGTCGCGGCCCCGGCACGGTCGTCCTGCCCTGGATCGCCACCACAGAACCTCAGACCCTTCTCCAGTACGCCGTGGAGCTCACCCAGCGGATGTCCCGCCTGATCGCGCTCGCCGAGCAGGTCGAGCAGAACAAGCAGGCCCTGCGCCAGGCGTGGCCCACCGGAACCGCCTCGGACGGCGCGATCGAGAAGCTCCGGGCGATGCTGGAGACGTTCCAGCGGATCACCACCACGGTCCAGAACCTGGACACCCAGATGCAGACGGTCGCCACCGTGCTCCAGCTGGTCCAGCAGGCGTACCGCTCGGTCGTCGGCTCGGTCGACCCCACGGTCCGCGCCCTGCTCTCGAACATCCACACCCGCCCGGCCGCGACCGCGCTGGCACTCAGCGCGACGGCCGGCCTGCACGGTTACGTCCAGGGCGTACGCACCCAGCTCGACCAGATCGCCTTCGCCCAGATCGCCACGCTCGGCGCCGCCCTGGTCACGATCGCCGGCGAACTGGACACCCTGCTCCGCACCGACACCCCGAGGGGCTGAGAACAGTGGACAGCATCGACGTCGACCGGCTCCGCTCCGGTCTGGACACCCTGCTCCAGCAGGTCCACACCGACACCACCCGGATCGTGGCCCTCCAGGAGGACCTCTGGCGCCGCGAGATCACCGGTTACGCCGCCGACGGCGCCGTGACGGTCCGCCTCTCCGGCACCGGCACCTTCCTGGACGTGACGATCGACCCGGACACCCTGCGCCGCTACGACGCCTTCACGGTCGGCCAGCTGGTCCTCACCGCCATCAACGACGCCCTGACCCGCCTGCAGTCCGCCACTCAGTCCGTCTTCACCCCACCCCCGGCCCCTCCCACACCCTCCACCACCCCGGCCTACCCGCCCACTTCCTACCCGCCCACTTCCTACCCGCCCGGCTCCGCTTCGGCGGCCTCCTGTCCGCCCGGCCCGGCTTACCCGGCCGTTTCCCATCCTGCTGGCCCGGTCTACCCGGCCGCCTCATACCCGGCCTGCCCGCCCGTCTCCTACCCGGCTGCGTGACCCGATGTTCTCCTCCGCGCCTACCCCGACGACGGCCCTGCCCCCGCTCCCGCCGTTCATCGCGCCGCCGGGCTCACCCCCGCAGCTCACCCACCCCGCCGGCCCTGCCCCGGGTCCCGGCTGGCCCGCCGGCCCTGCCCCGGATCCCGGCTGGCTCACGCGGCCGCCGATGCCCGCGCCGTCCGCGCCCCGGCGTGTCACGGTGATCGCCGAGGGTGCCCGCATCGACGTAGCCCTCCCGGCCCGCTGCACGATCGCCGAGCTGATGCCCGCCCTGCTCCGCGCCGTCGGCGCCCCCGGCGCCCCGGCCGGCTGGGCCCTGCACCGTTTGGCGGGCCCCGCCCTGCGCCCGGAGCGAACCGTCGCCGCGACCGCCCTCCACGACGGCGAGGTACTTCACCTGCTCCCCACCACCTTCCCCGCCGCCGAGGTCCTCTTCGACGACATGATCGACGCCGTGGCCGACAACGTCGCGACGTCCCCGTCCCGCTGGCGCCCTCTCTGGTCCCGCCGCCTGGCCCTGACCACAGCCGCCGCCACGTTCGCGACCGCCTCGGTGACCACCGCCGCGACCGCCCCACACCCATTCGGCGCCGTCGCCGCGGCCTTGACCGCCCTGCTCCTGCTCATCACCGGCACAGCCCTCTCCCGCCGCCCCGCCACCGCACCCGGTGCCGCGTCCTCCAGCGGTTCGGCACTCGCCATCGCACCCGGCCCCGCGTCCCCCAGCGGTGCCGTGCCCTCCAGCGGTGCCGTGCCCTCCAACATGTCCGGCGCGGCCCCTTTCGGCTGGTCGGCGTCGGCCACCATGCCCGTTTCCGCCTCCCCTGGCACCGGGCATGGTGGCCCGGTCTCCGCTGGCGCCGTCTCCGCTGGCGCCGGGCATGGTGCCGCCGGGCATGGTGGCGCCGGGCATGGTGGCGCTGTCTCAGCCTCCGCTGGTACCGCCTCCGTCGGCAGCTCGGTCGTCGGCGCCGTGCTGGCCGCCGCCGGCATGCCCGCATCGCTCGCCGCGGCGCTCAGCGCGGGCTTCCTGCCGGGTCAGGCCGCGAGCTGCGCCATCGCTTGCGTCTCCCTCTTCGCGTACGCCATCCTGGCCGCCGCCCTGCTCACCCCCCATCGTGTCTGGTTCCTCACCGTCGCCGGAGCCGCCGCCCTGGCCACGACGACCGCCGCCACCGTGGCGCTCACCGCCGTCCCCGCACCGGCCGCCGCCGCCGTCCTCTTCGTCCTGATGATCCTGATCACCCCGGCCTTCCCCGCCCTCGCTCTCCGTCTGGCCGCCCTCCCGATCCCGGAGGTCCCCGCCGACATGACCGCTTTCCGCGAGACCGAGCAGCCCACCCCGTCCACCGAGGTCACCACCCGCACCCACCTGGCCCAAACAGCTCTGACCGCCCTGCTCGCCGCGGCCGTCTCCCTCCTCCTCCCGGCTGCCGCCATCCTCCTCTCCACCCCCGACAGTTTCGCCTGGCTCACCACGGCCCTCGGAGGCTTGGCCCTCCTGCTCCGTTCACGCGCCTACCCGCACACCCCACAGCGGGCCACCCTCCTGACCACAGGCGCCCTCCTACTCCCCGCCGCCACCACGGTCTTCGCCCTCCATTCCGGCCCGCCCGCCCCGTACTCGATCGCCGCCGCCACCCTGCTCACCGCCATCGGCTGCACCCTCCACGCCCTCCGCGCCACCACTCGCCCCCCTTCCCCACACCGCTCCCACCTCCTCGACATCACCGATTTCCTCACTGTCACCGCCTTGATCCCCACCGCCGCCGCAGTCCTCGGCCTCTACCACACCGCCCAGTCCCTAGCCGGCTAACCGGCCCCCTCACCCGCCAACCACCTCACCCCGCGCCCGTGCCGGCCCCCGCGCCCGTGCCGGCCCCGCGCCCGTGCCGGCCCCGCGCCCGTGCCGGCCCTCTGCGCCCGCGCCTGCTTCGGCCCCGCGCCCGTGCCTGCTTCGGCTTCGGTCCGCGCCTGCTTCCGCCTGCGCCCCCGCACGCTTCCACCCGGTGTCGGCTCCCGTCCGTGAGCTGTTGCCGCTCTGGCCTTGTCCTCCAGCGCCGTTCCGATGGCTGTCTGCACGAGGTGTTCTCTCCCGAGCGAGAAGCCCAGGAAAGCCACCAATCCTCCCTGACCGGGAAAGCTGAAAATGTCGATCAAGAGATTTGCAGAAGGCGCAACAAAGCGCGAAGGAGGGAAAAGTGCCGGAGTTGGCGGGTGGCCCTCTCGGCGGAGTACCCTCTGCGGGGCGAGGGCTGGGGGCATCCTTATAGGGTGGATCCGAATACCGATAGCGGCGCGTTGCAGTCGAAGCGCGATAGGCTATTGACGGACCACGGGATTTCGAGCAACAGAATTCATTCAGTGGCAAGCCGACCCGCACCGCAGGCGCCCCAACGCCGAGGAGCGGAAGCGGCGCGGCAGCCGCTCGTCTTACCGCTTCGGTCAGGCCATTCGGCTGTTTCTGGATTCCCTGCGCGCCCGCATGCTCCGATTCGGCCAAGCCTCCTGATCGAGCCGGGCTACCGCGTTCACTCGTGTCTACGCGTTCATCCGTGTCTACGCGTTCATCCGTGTCCACGCGCTCATCCATGTCCACATGCTCGGGCTTGTGCTCGGGATTGTCCGCGCGTTCGGGCTTGTGCTCGGGATTGTCCGCGCGTTCGGGCTTGTGCTCGGGATTGTCCGCGCGCTTGAGCTCGGGCTGATGGTCGGGCTGGGCTGGCTGGTCGGGTGCGGCGGGAGTGGGATCCGCCTGGGGTGGCGCGCCGGGGCCGATGTGGAGGACGTGTGCTTCCGGGCGTTCCGGGCGTTCCGGGCGTTCCGGGCTTTCCGGGCGTTCCGGGTGGTTGGTAAGGGCTGGAGGGGTGGCTTCGGGTGGAGGGCTGGGCTGAAAGGGGAGTGCCAACTGCTCTGGACAGGGTGCATCGGCCCTGCGGCGGACCGGGCGTGTGGGGCGGCCCGGCCTTGTGGGGAAGCTCGGGTTCGCGGGGATGTTCGGCTTTGGTATCGGGTGCCGGGCCTCGGCCTGGTTCAGTTGCTGGAGGCGAGCGAAGTAGGCGTGGTTCAACGCCCGGATGTTCTCGGGGGAATCCTTTCCCCGCTGCTGGAGCCGGGAGATGTGGCGTTGTCGTAAACCCCACGCGCGATGTCGCTCATGGTCGCGACGGAATGCCTCGCGTGACGGTGAATAATTGCGCGCCTTTGTGCGGTCGCGCATGGCTGCTACTTCGCTTCTGCTGAACAACGATTCCTGTCGCATGCCCTCAATTCTTCCCCGTCCGCAAGCCCTTCGGTCAGTATTGGATCATGCCAATTTCATCGATTAACTCCGACAATATCCGCCACACTGGCTGTGGTGAATTTCGGTGGTGGGAGGAAAACGCATCGCCGGAGCACTGGCCTGGGCACGGGCGGCGGGCGGGTGGCGGCGGGCGGAAGGCGAGCAGCGCATGCCGTGAACGGGAGGCGCCGTGAGGGGGAGAGGGCCGGAGCCGGGCGGAGCGAAGCTGGAAGCCGGGTGGCGAAGCTGGAGGCAGGGCGGCGAAGTTGGAGGCCGAGCGGCGAGGTTGGAGGCAGGGCGGCGAGGTTGGAGGCAGGGCGGGAAGAAGCTGGGCGTCAGGTGGGAACAAGCTGGGAGCGGGGCGGGGAGAAAGAGGAAGGGGTGGGTGAGAACCGGAGGGGGGTGTGCGGCGGAGTAACTGGTGACGATGCTGGATGAGCAACGGGATGACCGATGTGGACGCAGCGTGATCAGTTGCAGGCGGGGCAGTTTCTTCGGCGCAGGACCGTGTCGGCGTTGCAGTTCGGGGATGCGAACCATCCCGTGGCGCCGGGGCGGCGGGTGTCCGTGGGTGCGATCAGTGGGGTGGCCGGGACGCTGCTCGTGATGAGCGGGTTCCTCGTGTTCGGGCTGGTGCGGCCGGGTGGCACGGTGGACTGGCGCGTACCGGGGCAGATCCTGATCGAGAAGGAGTCCGGTGCGGTGCACGTGCTCGGGGCGGACGGGCTGGTGCATCCGGTGGTGAACTATGCCTCGGCGCGACTGCTCACCGGGGGCGCGAAGACCGTGTCGATCCCGGCGGGGCGGCTCGCCGATGCTCCCCGCGGGCGGCCTCTGGGTATCCCGGCGGCCCCGGACAGCCTGCCCGGTGCGTCGCGGCTGATCGCCGGGCCGTGGACGGTCTGTTCCGGTGGGGAGGGCACCACGGTTCTCGTCGGTACCCCGCTCCCGGCCTCGGGCCTGCCCACCGACCAGGCGATCGTCGTCACGGCGCCGGGAGGCACGGAAACGGCGTCGGCCGGTGGTGCGGAAACGGCGTCGGCCGGTGGTGCGGACGCGGCGTCGGCCGGTGGTGCGGACGCGGCGTCGGATGGGGGGACGTATCTGGTCGCGGATGGGCGGAAGTACCGGATGCGCGGGGATGCCGCCGTGGCGCTGGGCTATGACGGGGTGGTTCCGCTGGCGGTGAGTGATGGGTGGCTGGGGGTGCTGCCCAGCGGTGCTGATCTGGTTCCCCGAGCGGTTCGCGGTGCCGGGAACCGGGGTGTCCGGGTAGGTGGCGAGGCGAGGCGGGTGGGGCAGGTGCTCCGCGCCGAGGACATCGGGGGCCGGGATCGGTACTACGTGGTCGCCAAGGGGGGACTGAACCCGGTGACGCCGGCCGAGGCGGCGCTGATCCTGGCCGCTCCGGAGAACCGGGTCGCCTACCCGGACGGTGTCCCGCGCGCGCTGCCCGTCGCCGCCGCCGACATCGCCGCATCAGGAGAGATCAGTTCTCCGGTACGGGCGGAGCAGTACCCCACCGTGCTGCCGAAGCCGGTCTCCACCAAGGTCATCTGCGCGGGCACCACCGGTGACGGCGTCCGGCTCTGGGCGTCGGGCGCGGCTCCGGTCCCCGCGGGAGCGAAGGCGCTGACCGTGACCGGCGGTGTCCGGATCTACGTCACCGCCGGTCACGGGGTTCTGGCGGGTGGGGATGCCGGGACCGCGACGCTGGTGACCGATCAGGGGGTGCGGTTCGCGGTCGACGAGGACGATCTCGATGCGCTGGGCTATCGCGACGTGGCGCCGTCCCCGGTCGACGCGAAGCTGCTGGACCTGCTGCCGTCCGGACCGCGGCTCTCCGCCGAGGCTGCCCGAGAGGAGGCCACGGCATGAGGGGGCCGGGGAGTGAAACGGTCCGGGGAGAAGCGGGGGCCGGGGAGTGAAACGGTCCGGGGAGATGCGGGGGCCGGGGAGTGAAACGGTCCGGGGAGATGCGGGGGCCGGGGATTGAGAGGGCGGGGGAGATGCGGGGGCTGGGGATTGAGAGGGCCGGGGAGATGCGAGGGCTGGGGGATGAAGAGGGCGCGGAACGAGAGGGCTGGGGTATGAGAGGGCTGGGGAATGACGCTGGGATGCGCCCGATGGGAGGTCGCGAGATGACACTGGTATCTGTTGTCGAGGATCATCCGCTGTTCCGCGCGGCGCTGGCCCGGGTGGTCGAGGAGCTTCCCGGGGTCGAGGCGGGTCCGGTGGCCGGGTCGGTGGAGGAGTTCCTGGCGTACCGGGCCGCGGCTGGGGGAGTCGTCCTGCTCGATCTGCACCTGCCGGGGCTGCAGGGGGCCGCGGCGGTGCTCGCCCTCTCCGCCGCCGGGCACCGGCCGCTGATCGTGTCGGCGCAGTCCGGGCAGGCGGACGTGCTGGCCGCGCTCGCGGCGGGGGCCCGGGGGTACCTGACGAAGTCGGCGGACGCGGCCGAGGTGGGTTCGGCGGTCCGGCAGGTGGCCGACGGCGGGACGTTCGTGTCGGCGACGCTCGCGGCGTTCCTGCTGGACAGTGCGGGCCGGCGGCATGCGGGGCCCCGGCTGACGCTGACGCCCCGGGAGCGCGAGGTGCTGGCCCTGCTCGCCGAGGGGGAGCGCGACGTGGACATCGCGGAGGCCCTGGTGATCAGCGTACGAACCGTGCGGTCGCACCTGGACCGGATCCGGGAGAAGACGGGACACCGGCGGCGTTCGGAGCTGACCCGCTTCGCGATCGGCGAGGGCCTGCTCGCCCGGCGGGTGGCGGCCTGACCTGTCCGGGGGCCGGCGTACTGGGGAAGCGGTGTGAGCTGCGTGACCTGCCCGGGCTGCGGCGTACCGGAGAAGGGGGAAGGTAGTGTGAAGGTGGCGACGAAACTGTCAGCGAGGTGCCCCGCTTCGGTGGGGAGAATCGGGAAGCCGGTGTGAATCCGGCACGGAGCCCGCCGCGGTGACCGGGGAGCCGCCACCTGTGTGCCTGAGGGCGCTTTCGGATCACGGCCGAGTGAGATCGGCCCGGCCCGGTGAGCGCGGGAGGGCGCAGCCACTGGCTGGGAACGGCTGGGAAGGCGGGTGGTGAGGCGACGATCCGGGAGTCCGAAGACCGGCCTCGCGTGGAGAACCACAGCGGGAGTCTGTCCAGATGTTGAGCGATTTGTACGATGTGATCCACGCACGGCGCGATGTCCGTGCCGAGTTCACCGGTGACGACGTGCCGGACGGCGTACTCGAAAAGGTGTTGAAAGCCGCGCATGCCGCGCCGAGCGTCGGAATGTCGCAGCCGTGGGATTTCGTGCTGATCCGGGATCGTGTGATCCGGGAGGCCTTCCACCGGCACGTGCACGAGGAGCGGGCGGTGTTCGCGGCGACGCTCGACGGCGCGGCGAAGGAGCGGTTCGCCCGGATCAAGATCGACGGGGTGCTGGAGTCGGCGCTGTCGATCGTGGTGACCTACGACCCGGAACGCGGCGGACCGGCGATCCTGGGGCGGCACGCGATCGCGGACGCCGGACTTTACTCGGTCTGCCTGGCGATCCAGAACCTGTGGCTGGCGGCGACCGCGGAGGGGCTCGGCGTGGGCTGGGTGTCATTCTACCGCGAGGATTTCCTGAACGACCTGGTCGGCATCCCGGCGCCGATGCGCGCGGTGGCCTGGCTCTGCGTCGGGCCGGTGAGCGCCCTGCAGCGGACACCGGATCTCGAACGGCACGGCTGGCGCGCCCGCCGTCCGCTGGAGGCCGCGGTACACCACGATCGGTTCACGCCGAGCGCGCCGGGTTCGCACCTGCTCACTTCGGGTGGGCCGGCGCCGGACCTGCTCACTTCGGGCGCGCCGGGCCCGGACCTGCTCACTTCGGGTGGGCCGGCGCCGGACCTGCTCACTCCGGGTGGGCCGGCCTC
This sequence comes from Actinoplanes sp. NPDC051851, assembly GCF_040681165.1. Classification (NCBI taxonomy): domain Bacteria; kingdom Bacillati; phylum Actinomycetota; class Actinomycetes; order Micromonosporales; family Micromonosporaceae; genus Actinoplanes; species Actinoplanes sp. NPDC051851. The sequence goes on from NZ_JBFAYF010000007.1 coordinate 197,555, forward strand.
GGGTCTGCTCACTCCGGGTGGGCCGGCCTCGGGTCTGCTCACTCCGAGCGCATCCGCCATGCGTCGGTGATCAACTCGTCCAGGCGGTCGACGGTCACCTCCGGCAGCCGCAGCATGACCAGGGGGAGACCGTCGTAGCCGGACGTGGTGAAGAAGAGCTCCGGCTCACCGAGGAGTAGCGCCTGCTTCTCCGCCTCGTCACCGACGTAGAGCACGGCGACGTCGGTGCGGATGGTGCGGCGCTGCCCCGGCGTCCGTTCCGGGTACGACCACACGAACCCCCTGTCGTGCACCCGGAAGTCGAACCCGTCACTGTCGATCTCCACGACGTGGTCGAGAGCGAGCGCGATCCGGCGTACGTCGTCCGAGTGGGCCATGCCGACCAGGTTACGGCGAGCGGATCAGGGACCCCGACCCGTCCGGCCGGACATCGTCGCGGTGCGGCCCGCCGCGACCTCGGTGAGGGGGCGCGCCACGGAGGTCCCGTCCGGGCGTCGTCACCGATGTGCGGTGATGAGCGACAGGGATGTGCGGTGATGAACGACAGGGATGTGCGGTGATGAACGACAGGGATGTGGCCCCGGCGGCGGAGGGGGGCGAAAGCTCGCCTCGCCCGCCGCGGGGTGCCACACCGGCTGCTGCGGTGGTGGTCGGCTGCGCTCGTCAGCCGTGGTGGCGGAAGGAGGCGAAGACGACCTCGGTGCTCTGCTGGAAGCCGAGGCGTTCGTAGAGGCGGATCGCGCTGTCGTTGTCGGAGACCACGTGCAGGAACGGGAGCTCGCCGCGGGCCAGGATGCCGGCGGCGACCGCGGCGGTGAGGCGGGCGCCGAGGCCCTGGCCGCGGAACGCGGGGTCGGTGCAGACGGCGGAGACCTCGGTCCAGCCGGGGAGGCGGAAGCGCTCGCCGGCCATCGAGATCAGGCGGCCGTCCCGGGCACGGATGCCCAGGTAGCGGCCCAGGTCGATGGTGCGCTTGCGGAACGGGCCGGGCTGGGCGCGGGCCACCAGTTCCAGCATCTCGGGGACGTCGTGCTCGGTGAGCGGGACGGCCTCCGGGTCGTCGACGGCGGTCATCGCGGTGCCGGTCATCTGCACGCCGTACGTGATCGACTCCTGTTCCCAGCCGGAGCGGGGGGTCAGGGACGGACCGGTCAGCAGGGCGTGGTCGGTGAGGGTGGCGAGGTCGCGCCAGGCCGCCGGGTCGGCGGGGTCGCTGACGGCGCAGAACGGGGCGATCTCGGGCAGGTAGCGGGCGGCGTTGCCGGCGGCCTCGGCGAACCCGGCGTGCGGTCCTTCGAGTGCGGCCCAGACGGAATTGTTCAGCACACCCCGACCCTGCCGCCTACTGGCGAGTCACGCCAGCCGTTATCGCCGTGACACGCCCGAAGTGTTATTGACCGATCACCGACAGCGAGGCGATCACCGGATATAGGATGATAAATCGGTCGAAAGTGGCGGGCTGCGCGCTCGGTAAGGCCGGGCTCGTGGATGTGCTGCGCGCTCGGCAGGGCCGGGCTCGTGGATGTGCTGCGCGCTCAGCAGGGCCGGGCTCGTGGATGTCCTACGCGCTCAGCAGGGCCGGGCTCGTGGACGTCATCGGCGGGATGTCGGCGGGCCAGAGGGGCTTCGCGAAGTGGTAGCCCTGGCCGTAGCGGCAGCCCATCGCGTCCAGCGCCGCCCGCTGGCCCGGCTCCTCGATGCCCTCGGCGACCACGTCCAGATCCAGGTTGGCGGCGAGCGTGACGATCGCCTCGACGAGAGCGTGCTGCTGGCGGCTGGTGAGGACGTCGTCGATGAAGGACTTGTCCAGCTTCAGTACGTCGACCGGCATCTGCCGCAGGTAGCTGAGTGACGAGTATCCGGTGCCGAAATCGTCGATCGCCACCCGTACCCCCAGCGCCCGCAAGGAACGCAGATCCTGGACCACCTTGTCGGCGTCGCGGAGCACCAGGCTCTCGGTGATCTCCAGGAGCAGCCACTCGGGCCGGGCCCCGGTCGTGGCGAGGGCGTCCCGGACCTGGTCGACGAAGTCGCCGGTGCGGAACTGGCGCGGCGACACGTTGACGCTGACGTAGCGCAGCGTGGTGTCCGGGTCGGCGGCCTGCCACTCGGCGAACTGGCGCAGGGCCTCCCGCAGCACCCAGTTGCCGATGCCGACGATCGCGCCGTTCTCCTCGGCGGCCTCGACGAAGTGGAACGGGCCGAGCAGCCCGCGCGCCGGGTGCTGCCAGCGGACCAGGGCCTCGACGCCGCTGACCCGGCTCGCGCCGATCTCGACGATCGGCTGGAACTGCAGCACGAACTGCTCGCCCTCGATCGCCTCGTGCAGCTGGGTGCGCATCTCCAGCCGCTGCACCATCTCGTGGTGCAGGTCACTCTGGTACCGCTGCCAGCTGCCCTTGCCCATCCCCTTGGCCAGGTAGAGCGCGAGATCGGCGTGCCGCAGCAACTCGGTGGAGCCGTCCGCGTCCCGGTTGGTGGCGACGCCGACGCTGACCTTGCCGCTGACCAGGTGGGTGTTTCCCTCGCCGTCGGCGACCTCGATCGGCGCCTCCAGCGCGGCGACGATCCGGGCCGCGGCGTCGTCGGCCGCGTCGGCGCTGTGGCTCTGCTCGATCAGGATGGCGAACTCGTCGCCGCCCATCCGGGCCGCGGTGCTGCCGGCGCCGATGATCGCCGAGATCCGCTGCGCCACGGTGATCAGCAACTGGTCGCCGACGCCGTGCCCGAGGGTCTCGTTGACGTCCTTGAAGTCGTCCAGGTCGACGAAGAGCACGCCGAGGGTGGCACCGTCCCGCTCGGCGACCATGAAGGCCTGCTCCAGGCGGTTGCGGAACAGCACCCGGTTGGCGAGCCCGGTCAACGAGTCGTGGAACGCCTGGTGGGTCAGGTCGTCCTCCAGGCGGCGGCGCTCGGTGACGTCGCGCATGGTGACCACGAGCCCGCGTACGGTCGGGTCCTCCCGCAGGTCACGCAGGTCGCACTCGACCTCGACGCGGCGGCGGCCGGAACCGTGCGCGGCCAGCTCGATGCCGTCCAGCTCGCCGTGGCCGCGCCGCAGCCGGTCCAGCACCTCGGTCAGCCCGTCCTGGCTGTCGGGCGTGAAGAGCCCGGTCAGCGGGGTGCCGGCCGTGATGATCGCGCCGAACAGCTTGACCGCGGACGGGCTGGCGTAGCGCACGGTGTCGTCGTCCTCGACGATCAGGATGACGTCGGCGGTGTTCTGGATGAGCGTACGGAAATAGGCCTCACTGTCGCGGCGGCTCACCTCGGCGGAGAGGTAGATCCGTTCGATCACCGCGTCGACCTGCGCGGCGAGCGTCTCCAACGAGGGGCGGACCGCGTGCAGGACGTTCTCCGGCGCGCCGAGGATCATGGTGCCGTGCCGGTCGTCGCTGAGCGGCTGGGTCAGGTACAGCACGGTGCGGAAGCCGCCCGAGCCGAGCCCGTCGGGCAGGCCTGCGGCGTCGCGCAGCTGGACGGACGCCTCCGCGGTGCCCGGCGAGGGCGGGACGACGTCCAGGTGGTAGGCGCAGTCGGCGGGCATCAACCGGTCGACGGCGTCGCGCAGGGCGCCGGCCACCTCCTCCACCGAGTTCGCCCGCACCAGCAGGGCGCCGGCCTCGCGCAGTGCCCGCTCCCGGGCGACGGCCTGCCGCTGGGCCATAGCCAGGCCGGAGACCCGGGCCAGGACCAGCAGGAACATCACGGTGGCGGCGGCCGCGATCACCGGCGCGTCGACGATGCCGCCGCGGGCCACCTCGACGTCGTGACCCTGCACGTCCTCCAGCATCAGGACGGCCGGGGCGATCAGCGCGGCGCCGGTCAGCCAGATCAGCCGGTGCCGGCCGATCACCGCGCGGGCGTGCGGCGCGGGCTCGGCGAGACCGAGCATGGAGGGCCGCAGCGCGGTGTAGCCCATGCCTGCGTAGAAGACGATCCAGCCGAGGTCGACCGGCCCGCCGAGCGACCACTCGGCGCGCAGCTGGGACTGGCCGTAGAAGATGTCCGAGATCAGCAGGCCGACCATCGCGGCGGTGAGGCTGGAGAGCGCCCGCGGCCGCTTGCCGATCGCGGTCAGCATCCGCAGGATCATCGCGATCACCAGGATGTCGCCGAGCGGGTAGCCGATCGAGACGATCTTCTCCAGCAGCGAGAGGTCCGTGGAACGGGTGAACGGCGCGATCCAGTAGACCCAGGCGAGCAGGCCCATGCCGACCGTCGGGACCAGCCCGTCGAGCAGCGCCGCCCGGTTGTCGCCGCCGCCCGAGCGGGCCCGGATCAGCAGCAGCAGGGCGGTGGTCAGCAGCGGGTAGACCAGCAGGTAGAAGACGTCGGCCAGCCCCGGGAAGCCGGGCTGCTCACCGAGCGCCAGGACCAGGTTGTACCAGCTGTCCCCGGTGGTGAAGGTGGCCAGCGCGGCGCTGATCAGGTACCACGGCAGCCGCTGGGCGGGCCGGTAGATCCGGATGCCGACCAGCACCGCGACCGCGCTGGAGTAGCCGAGCGCCGCCCACGTGTAGAGGTGATCGTCCGGCAGCGCGTAGTACAGGCTGGTGATCAGCAGGATCCACACGGCGTAGCACGCGCGAACGACACGCGACGTCATGCGTACTCCCCGGGGTTGGCGGCTACCGATGCAGGCGATATCGGGGTGCCCGGGGAGAAACTGAGATCTTTTGCGCCGCGCTCTTCGCCGCAGTGTCCGGGGTCTCAGCCGGCCATGGCATCCACCAGGCGGCGGGCCGAACTCGCCAGGTTCCAGCGGTCGGCGAGGGCCAGCAGGGCGTCCGGATCGCGCGGCGCCGTCGGCAGGGCCGGATCAAAATCGGGCAGCTTGACGTCGAGAGCCACCCGGCAGACCGGCAGGGCCTTCTCCAGGTACGCCCGGGAGGCGTCCAACTTCGTCCGGACCCCGGGCGCGAACCCGGACGCCGGGTCGTCCAGGGCCGCGAGGATCTCCGCGACACCGCCGTAGCGCTCGATCAGCCGGGCCGCGGTCTTCTCGCCGACGCCGGGGACGCCGGGCAGGCCGTCGCTGGGGTCGCCGCGCATCGCCGCGAAGTCGGCGTAGTGCCGCGCCGCGACGCCGTACTTCGCGGTGACCAGGGCCTCGTCGGCGTCCTCCAGCTTGGCGACGCCGCGGCCGCAGTAGAGCAGCCGGGTGGCGCGGGCGTCGTCGACCAGCTGGAACAGGTCACGGTCGCCGGAGACCACCTCGACCGGGGCGGCCTGGGTGGCCGTGAGCGTGCCGAGCACGTCGTCGGCCTCGTAACCGGGGACGCCGAAGGCCGGGATGCCGATCGCGGCGAGCACCTCCAGGAGGACCGGCACCTGCTTCTCCAGCGAGGCCGGCACCTCCTCGACCTCGCCGTGCGCGACCCGGTGCGCCTTGTACGACGGGACCAGCGCGACCCGCCAGGCCGGGCGCCAGTCCGCGTCGAGGGCGCAGACCAGGCGGTCGGGGCGGCGGGTGCGCACCAGCTGGGCGATCATGTCGAGGAAGCCGCGGATCGCGTTGACCGGCTCGCCGTCGGCGGTCTGCGCGGCCTTCTCCGGGATGCCGTGGAACGCCCGGAAGTAGAGGCTGGGGGCGTCGACGGCCAGCAGAGGTCGGTTCACGGGACCACCCTGCCATAGCCGTACGACAAAAAAGGAGGACGTGGGCGCCAGGCGCGCCCACGTCCCTTCCGATGCTCTTCCGGCGTCAGCCGAAGATCGAGTCGACCCACTCGGGGTGATCGATGAACGGGTTCCGGTTGTGCTGGTAGGTGTTGTAGATGACGTTGTTGCGGTTCATCTCGAAGGAGTCCGGCGGGTCCTCGTCGTTCCAGGCCAGCAGCTTGGAGAGACGCCCGATGTACGGGTTGCTGCCGTTGCCGACCGAGTCGTTGACCTCGAGGTCGGCGAAACCGTCGTCACCCGAGTAGCGGACCGCCATGTAGAAGATCATCCGGGCCACGTCGCCCTTGACGGCGTCGCGGGGCTCGAAGGAGTCCGAGTCGTAGTAGTTGCCGGACGCGCCGGAGACCGCGCTGCCGCCCTCGTCGAAGTCCAGGTTGTTGCGGATCGAGTTGACGGTGACGTCCTCGGGGCGCAGGTGGTGCAGGTCGGTGCCGGGGCCCGCCGTGGTGCCGAAGTCACCGTGCGACTTCGCCCAGACGTGCTCGCGGTTCCAGTCGCCGGAGTCGCCGCCGTTCAGCGACTTGGACCGGCTGATCCCCGAGTAGATCAGGATGACGTTCGACGAGTTGCTCGGGTCCTGGTCGGTGGCCTTGAGCGCGTCCCAGACACCGTCGTAGGAGAGCTTGGTGACGTTGGTCGAGATGATCGTGTGCAACGCGGTCTTCAGGCTGGAGCCCGACTTGCCGAGCGCGTTGGCGTAGTACGTGTCGGTGCTGCTGGACGCGGTCGCCGTGGCGGTCGCCGTTGCCGTCGCGGTGGCGGTCGCCGTCGCGGTCGCCGTCGCCGTGGTGGTCACCTTGGCGATGGACGACGGCGACTTGAGCCCGGCGTGCGCGAAGTACGCGGTGAGCGTCCCGGTCACGTCGATCTGGGTGCCGATCAGGCTCGGGTTCGTGGCCAGGCCCCAGGCGGACCGGTACGAGCTGGTGATCTGCACGTACAGCATGCTGCTGGTGCTGGTGGTGCTCTTGCTGTCGGCGATCGCGAAGGCGGTGTCGCCGGTGAAGTCGCTGAAGCGCACGGTGTCGGTGGCGGTCGGCTCACCGACGATGTAGCCGCGGACCGTGCCGCTGCTGCCGGTCTGCGAGCTGATCGCCTGCGCGACGGTCAGCGTGGTGGCCGCGTACGCCGGGGGGTTGAAAGGTGCGATGGTGATGCTGCCGAGAAGGGCGAAAAGAGCGACGACGGCCGGGAGGGTGAAGGCCAGGGCTCTTTTGCGGGGAGTCCAGCCGGACATGTGAGCTCCGTTCCGGGGGTGAGGAGCAGCTCGATTCCGATCAGGCTAAGGCCGGCCAACCCATCGAACATTAACGATATGTAAATCTCGCCTGTGAAATGTTGGTTACGGATCGGCGCCTCCAAGGCGCCGATCCGTAACGTGTGCGAAACAAAACTCAGGCGACCAGCGGCTTCAGCGCCTCACCGGCCTGGGTGACTTTGCCCGGTACGTGGCCGTTGAGCACCATGTTGATGGTGAGGCCGGTGATGCCCTGATCCAGGATGTCCCGCTTCAATCCCTCGGCGACCTGTTCGCCGGTGCCGATGAAGAGGCGGCCCTGGACCTCCGGCGGCAGCCCGTCGAGGATCCGTTTCGTCTCCTCGTCCGAGTCGGTCAGCACTACCGAGGCGAGGAAGCTGGTGGGCAGCGACGCCGGGTCGCGGTCGATCTCCTCGCAGCGCTGCGCCAGCACCGACACCTTGTGCGCGATCGCCTCGCGGGGGCAGATGATGTTCATGTGGTCGGCGAAGCGGGCCGCCATCCGGAACGTCTTCTGCTCACCCGAGCCACCCAGCATGATCGGGATCGTCGGGCGCAGCCGCGGGTTGTTCATCGCGGACTCGACCCTGTACCACTTCCCGCTGAAGGTCGGGTTCTCGCCGCGCAGCATCGGCGCGATGATCTGCAGCGCCTCGTCGAGCCGCTCGAACCGGTCGGTGAAGGTGCCGAACTCGTAGCCGAGCTGCTGGTGCTCCAGCTCGAACCAGCCGGCGCCGATGCCGAGGATCGCGCGGCCCTTCGAGGCCACGTCGAGGGTGGTCACCGTCTTGGCCAGCATCGCCGGATTCCGGTACGTGTTTCCGGTGACCAGCGTCGACAACTGGATCGTCGAGGTGACGCCGGAGAGCGCGCCGAGCGTGGTGTACGCCTCCAGCATCGGGTTGTCCGGCGTCCCGATGCCGGGGAGCTGGTAGAAGTGGTCCATCACCAGCACCGTGTCGAAGCCGGACGACTCCGCCTCGCGGGCCTGGGCCACCACCGTCTCGAACAGCCGATCCACCGGCGTGTCCGGGTAGGTGAAGTTGGGGATCTGGTAACCGAGCCGAATGGTCATACCTTTACCCTTCCACGCGCGGGTCCGTCGGTGCTCGCGGCTTTCCGCCCTCACGTTCTCCACCCGAATTATCGGCTATTTCGTATTATCTGTCCTTGTCGGCGCCGATGTCGTCCTTGTAGGTGGCGCCGCCGTCGGAGGCCCGGGTCCGGGGCTTCGCGCCGCCCTCGGGCGGGCCGGCGATGGACTGCTCACCCGCGGCCAGTTCGGGGAACTTCAGGTCGAAGGCGGGGCGCTCGGAGCGGATCCGGGGCATCTTGTCGAAGTTGCGCAGCGGCGGCGGCGTCGAGGTGGCCCACTCCAGGGAGTTGCCGTGGCCCCACGGGTCGGGGTCGGTCACGATCGTGCCGACCTTGTACGACTTCCACACGTTGTAGAGGAACGGCAGCGTGGCCAGGCCCAGGATGAACGAGCCGATCGACGAGATGGTGTTGAGCGTGGTGAAGCCGTCACCGGGCAGGTAGTCGGCGTACCGCCGGGGCATGCCCTCGGTGCCGACCCAGTGCTGGACCAGGAACGTGGTGTGGAAGCCGATGAAGGTCAGCCAGAAGTGCAGCTTGCCGAGCCGCTCGTCGAGCATCCGGCCGAACATCTTCGGAAACCAGAAGTAGATCCCGGAGAAGACGGCGAACACGATCGTGCCGAAGAGCACGTAGTGGAAGTGCGCCACCACGAAGTACGAGTCGGAGACGTGGAAGTCCATCGGCGGCGAGGCCAGGATGATGCCGGAGAGCCCGCCGAAGAGGAACGTCACCAGGAAGCCGACCGCCCAGATCATCGGGGTCTCGAACGTGATCTGTCCCCGCCACATGGTGCCGATCCAGGTGAAGAACTTCATACCGGTCGGTACGCCGATCATGAAGGTCAGGAAGCTGAAGAACGGGAGCAGGACCTGGCCGGTGGCGTACATGTGGTGCGCCCAGACGCTCATCGAGAGCGCGGCGATCGCGATGGTCGCGGCGACCAGGCCCTTGTAGCCGAAGAGCGGCTTGCGGCTGAAGACCGGGATGACCTCGGTGATGATGCCGAAGAACGGTAGCGCGATGACGTAGACCTCGGGATGGCCGAAGAACCAGAAGAGATGCTGCCAGAGCATCGGCCCGCCGGTCTGGATGTCGAAGACGTGCGCCCCCACCACCCGGTCCGCCGCGAGCGCGAACAGCGCGGCCGCCAGGAACGGGAAGATCAGGATCACCAGCAGGCTCGTGACCAGCATGTTCCACGTCAGGATCGGCATCCGGAACATCGTCATGCCGGGCGCGCGCAGGGTCAGGATCGTGGTGATCAGGTTGACCGCGCCGAGGATGGAGCCGAGACCACCGATCGCCAGGCCGACCACCCAGCAGTTACCGCCGATGCCGGGGGAGTGCAGCGAGTCGCTCAGCGGCGTGTACGCGAACCAGCCGAAGTCGGCCGCGCCGCCCGGCATCAGGAAGCCGCTCATCGCGATCAGCGTCCCGAACAGATACAGCCAGTACGCGAAAGCGTTCAGCCGGGGGAACGCCACGTCCGGCGCACCGATCTGGATCGGCACCACGTAGTTCGCGAACGCGAACACGATCGGCGTCGCGAAGAACAGCAGCATCGCCGTCCCGTGCATGGTGAACAGCTGGTTGAACTGCTCCGGCGAGAGGATCTGCATACCCGGCCGGGCCAGCTCCGCCCGCATCAGCAGCGCCATGATGCCGCCGACGATGTAGAAGATGATCGACGTGATCATGTAGTTGATGCCGATCTGCTTCGCATCGGTGGTGCGCAGGATCCGCGCTAGCGCCGACCCTTTCACCTGCCGGCGAACCGGATGCGGCCGTGTCGGAACCGGCCTCGCGGCGACGGTGGTCATACAAGCTCCTCAGCTGCACATACGGAGAGCTGTTGCTCACACTCCGTTATATGCTTTGCCCGGAGCAATACGTGCCAGATCGCCGCATCAGCCGCATTCCGTTTCTGCCGTTGACGCCGATTCGGGTGACGCCGCCCCGACATCGGCCCACCAGCTCCCGCTGCGCGCCCGCTGCCGGGTGGCCCGTCGGCTCGCCACCCCGGCAGTCCGCTCAGCCGGGCAGTCCGCTCAGCCGCCCAGCCCGCTCAGCCGGGCAGCCCGCTCAGCCGCCCAGCCCGCTCAGCCGCCCAGCCCGCTCAGCCGCCCAGCCCGCTCAGCCGGGCAGCCCGCTCAGCCGCCCAGCCCGCTCAGCCGCCCAGCCCGCCCAGCCCGGCAGCCCGGCAGCCCGCCGGGCGGCCGCCGCGCCGCGGGCCAGCTCGCCGTGCCGCCGGCTGTCCCGCCGCGCCGAGCGCCCCAGCCGCTCGTCGTTCGCCGCTTCCTGCCGTTTGCCGCTCGTCGCGGCCGGTCAGTGGCCGATCACCGCGTGCGGGCGGTAGGGCGCTTCCAGCGTGGCGATCTCCTCCTCACTGAGCTTCAGGTCGACCGCAGCCACCGCGTCGTCGATGTGTCGCTCCTTCGACGCGCCGATGATCGGGGCGGTCACCGCGGGCTTGGCGAGCAGCCAGGCGAGAGCCACCCGCGCTGCCGGAAACGTCCCGCTCCTCCTCCCAGTACGCCAGGTTGTAATGCGGCTGCATCGACACGAACCTTCGTCCAGCCGTGCCGCTCGGCGGTGTGCTGCGCCGTCGCGAACTGCCAGGCGTACATGCTGGAGGCCCCGATGTAGCGGGCCTTGCCCGCGCGGACCACATCGTGCAGCGCCTCCATGGTCTCCTCGATCGGCGTGTTCGGGTCCCACCGGTGGATCTGGTAGAGGTCCAGGTGGTCGGTGCCGAGCCTCCGCAGCGACGCGTCGACCGAGGCCATGATGTGCTTGCGGGACAGCCCTCGATCGTTCGGCCTCGGACCGCTCGGGAAGAACACCTTGCTGGCCAGCACGTAGTCGTGCCGTTGGGCGAAGAGCGACCACAGCAGCCGTCCGGTGGTCGCCTCGCTAACCCCGTTCGAATACATGTCCGCGGTGTCGTAGAAGGTGATCCCTGCTTCGGCGGCCCACCGCACGATCGGCGCGGCCCGCTCCTCGTCGAGCACCCGCCCCGCCAGTCGGTCGATCCGTAGGTCATCATGCCGAGACAGATGCGCGAGACGTTCAGGCCGGTCCCACCGAGCCGGATGTATTCCATGATTCGCACCCCATTCATCCGGTACTGTCCTCGCCGCCCGGTTTCCTGCGGCCTACCGTGCCGTACCTCACCCCCGTGCTGTCACACATCGCGGTGCTGTCACACGTCGCGCCAGTGGTGGGCCAGGACCGCGGCGGCCACGGCGAGCAGCGGCCACAGGGCGTAGACCAGCCATGCCTCGGTAGCAGTGGTGTAGGCGGCTCCGACCGCCTCCGGCGATCCGTGCGCGAGGGTCAGGCGCTCCCAGGCCGGCACGATCATCGCGTGGTTGACCGCCCGGGTGCTGTCGTGGTTGCCGCCGAACATTTGCGGGGCGAGCACCACGAGGAGGACCCCGGTCACATACGTCGCCCCGGCGTGTCGCAGCACCACCGCGAGCCCGAGCCCGACCAGCGCGCACACCGGCGCGACCAGAGCCGCCGCGACAAAGGCCGTGGCGCCGGGCATCGGCCCGGGCGATTGTGCGGTGGCATACGAGCCGACCGCGATGAGCGCGCCGGCGACGGTCCAGTACGTGGCCAGCACCACGGCCTTGGCCATGATCAGCTCCGCCCGGGACGGCACCGCCACCGTGGTGGCCCGGATCAGGCCGCTGCTGTACTCGCCGACCATGGCGGCGGCCCCGGAGCCGGTCGCCACCACGATGAGCATCAGATAGCCGGCCAGCGGGAAGGCGCCGTCACGATCCAGCGCCGAGGCGCCGAGCACCGCGGCCGTGGTCAGGCCCAGCGCCCACCACGTCGAGCGCAGCGAGCGGGTCTTGAGCCATTCCGCCGCGATCAGCCCGGTCATCGTGCACCCCCGGCCCGGTAGTCCAGGCTGCCCGCGGTGAGCGCCAGGAACACGTCCTCCAGCGAGCTCGACGGCCCGGCCAACTCGTCCACTGGCCCGGCGGCGAGCAGTCGTCCCCGGCCGATGATCACGACCTCGTCCGCCGTCGCTGCCATCTCACCGATCAGATGACTGGAGAGGAAGACCGTCCGGCCCTCGGCCGCGAGCCGCCGGAACAGACCCCGCGCCCAGCGGACGCCCTCGGGGTCCATCCCGTTCACCGGCTCGTCGAAGAGCAGCACCGGAGGATCGCCGAGCAGTGCGGTGGCCACTCCCAGACGCTGGCGCATGCCCAGCGAATACGTCCCGACCCGGCGCCCCGCGACATCGGCCAGTCCGACCTCGCCGAGGACCTCGTCCACCCGGCGGCGCGGCAGCCCGCCGGCGAGGGCGAGAGCCCTGAGATGCACCGCCGCGCTGCGCCCCGGATGAGCCTGCCCGGCGTCCAGCAGCGCACCCGCGTGCCGAAGGCCGCGCCGATGGTCGCGGAACCGCACGCCGCCGATCGTCGCGGTGCCGCTGGTCGGCGCGTCCAGGCCGAGCAGAACCCGCAGGGTGGTCGTCTTGCCGGCCCCGTTGGGCCCCAGGAAACCGGTGACCCGGCCTGGGTGCGCGGTGAAGGAGAGCCCGGCCACCGCCGTGCCGGATCCGAAGCGTTTGACGAGCTGGTCGACGTGAATCATGTCGATACCGTCCCGCTCCGGGAGCGGCGATGTCATCAGACCACGGTCTAGATCCACATAGACCGTGGTCGTCCGTCCACAGGCTGATGCCCGGAGCCGTCTCAGGTGCCTACCATCCCCACATGCATCTGACACGATCCCTGCGAGCACTGCCGTTGGGCGCCTGGGCCGCGCTGCTCTGGTGCGTCGCGGCGTTCGTGGCGCTCCGCGGCTATTCCGGTCTGCCCGGCATGCCGGCGGGCCTGCCGGACCGGCCCGCCTGGCGGTGGGCGCTGGTGGCCGTGGCCGTGGCGGCGGCGCTCGCCGCCTCCGCCCAGGTCCGCTCCCGCCCGCTCCCCGCGCTGTATGGCCTCGTGCTCGCGGCCGTCATCATCGTTTTCGCGGTCGGGACGGCCGGCCTGCCCGGCTCACCGGCGATCCTGCTGGCCCAGTTCACGGTCGCCGCCGACCTGGTGTTGGCCCTTCTCGTCGCGACCCGTGCCCGGTGGACCTGGGCCGTGGGGATTCTCCCGGTGCTGGCCGCGCTGCCCGCCGGAGGCCTTCTCGGCTCACGCCTCGACCATCCCGCGGACGGTGGTGGCTGGGACAGGACGAGCACCACCATCTGGGTGGCCTACGCGTTCATGCCCGCCGTGGTGGCCGTGCTCGTCGGCTTCCTGATCCGGCAGACCCATAACTACGCGCGACGCCTCAGCGATCAGGCGGCCGTCCAGGCGGTGGTCGCGGAGCGCCTGCGGATCTCCCGTGAACTGCACGACCACGTGGCGCACAACATCGGGGCCATCGCGTTCCAGGCCGGCGCGGCGGCACGTGTCATGGACACCCAGCCGGAGCAGGCCCGGGAGGCGGTCCGTGCGATCGAGAGCACCAGCCGGGAGACCCTGGCCGGCCTGCGGCGCATGCTCGTCGGCCTGCGCCTCCGTGATGAGTCACCCGGGCATCCGAGAGAGAACCCGTCGCGGCCGGGCAGGCCCGGTCCGCAGGATCCGCTCGGCGATGCCTTGCCCCTGGCTCCGGCGCCGGGCCTCGCCGACATCGACGGCCTCGTCCGGTCGGCCACCACCGCCGGGGTCACCGTCGATCTCTGCTGGGCCGGCACCGGGCGATCGCTGCCGGCCGAGGTCGACCTGTCCGCCTACCGGATCATCCAGGAGTCGCTCACCAACGTCCTGCGGCATTCGCGTGCGTCGGCATGCCGTGTCTCGGTGGAGTTCAGCCATGCCGCCGTGGACATCGAGGTCGTCGACAACGGTCGTGCCGGCTACGGTTTCGGTGGCTGTCGTCGCTCGCCGCTCACATCGATGCCGGTTCTACCCGTCGCCGCGGTCGACGGTCCGGGCGACACGGTGCCGTCCCGCACGGCCACTGCTTCGCCCTTCCTCCCGGCCGGCGTCCTCGACGATGCCGGCACCGCCCCTGTCGCCGAATCGGGGAGACACGGGCTCGATCCGGTGGGTGGTTCCGCCGGGCCGGGCGGGGACAGGATCGCGGCCTGGCACGGCCACTCCGCCGACGCGGCCGGTGCCGGATACGGGCTTCTCGGGCTGCGGGAACGGGTGGCGCTCCTGAACGGCTCGATGACGGCCGGCGTTCTGCCGGAGGGCGGATTCCGGGTGGCCGCCCGGCTGCCCGCGGAGCCGGAGGATGCTCTGCGATGACCGTTCGTGTGCTGCTCGTCGATGATCAGAGGTTCATCCGGAACGCGATGCGGATGATCCTCGCCGACGTCGAGGACATCGAGGTGGCCGGCGAGGCCGAGACCGGGGCGGAGGCGATCCGCCTGACCGAGGACCTCTGCCCGGACGTGGTGCTGATGGACATCAGGATGCCCGGCGTGGACGGGATGGAGGCGACCAGGCAGATCATCGCCGGGAAGAGCGGCTCCCGGGTCCTCGTGCTCACCACGTTCGACGACGACGCCTACATCTACGGCGCGCTGCAGGCGGGGGCCTCCGGCTTCCTGGTCAAGGACATGGACCTCGATGAGATCGTCGCCGCGATCCGGGTTGTCGCGGCGGGCAACGCCCTGGTGGCACCGAGCGTCACCCGCCGCCTGATCGAGCGCGCCCTGCGCCTGCCCGCGCCGGTCGCGGCGCCTGCGCTGGACTGCCTGTCCGACCGGGAACGTGAGGTGCTGACCCTGGTCGGTTACGGCCTGAACAACGCCGAGATCGCGCAGAAGGTGTACCTCTCCGTGGCGACGGTGAAATCCCATATCAGCAAGCTGATGCAGAAACTGGTGGCGCGCGACCGAGTCCATCTGGTCCTTCTCGCTCACCGCGCCGGCCTGGTCGAGCCATGACCCGGGTCATGACGGTCGCCCTCCTGGTCGAGCCATGACCCGGATTATGACGGTCGCCCTCCTGATCGCCGTTTCGCTCGGTGCCGTTTCGCTCGGAGCTGTTTCGCTCGGAGCCGGTGCGCTACTCGTTGTGCAGCACCTGGGCGATCGTCAGGCGCGCCGCGGCCCGGGCCGGGATCAGCGCGCCGACCACGGCGATGAGCACCCCGCTGAGCACCAGCAGCAGCAGAACTCCCGGATGCCAGACCCGCAGCACCTCCGCGGGCAGGCGGACGGAGGCGGACTTCGCGGCGAGCGGCACGACGATCCGGTGGGCGAGCATGCCGAAAGGGATGCCGATCAGTCCGCCGGCCGTTCCGAGCACGACCACCGAGGCGACCATCATCGTCACCACCTGGCGCGGTGTCATCCCGATCGACTTGAGCATGCCCAGGTCGCGGCGCCGGTCCAGGACGTTGAGTGCGACGGTGTTCAGCACGCCCAGTGCGGTCACCAGGGACAACAGCACCGACAGCACACCGGAGAAGCCGGTCACGATCACCGCGAAGGTGTTGTCGCCGGTGTTGTTCCAGGTGTAGAGCCCGGGGTCGACGGCCCGTACCGCGGCGACGTACCCGTCGACGTCGGTGCCCTCGGCGACCTGGACCTGATAGAAGTAGTCGGCCGGTCTCAGGGGCCCGTCCGGGTCGAGCCGCTCGAGGGCCGCCGCGTCGGCGAACAGGCCTTCCGGGCCGGGCACGCCGCGGACGGTCTCGCCGACGATGGTCAAGGTGCTGCGGCCGCCGCCGAGCTCGACGGTGAGACGATCACCCACCTTGAGCCCGCGCCGATGGAGCAGCTGTGTCGGCGCCACCACCTGATCGGGGCCGGTCATCCAGTGCCCCTCCAGCAACTGAGCCTCGTACCCCATCGCGGCGGCGTCGCCACGGCCGAAATTGATCAAGACCGGCTCGCTCGACCCGGAGAGCGACACCGTCCGGCTGATGAAGACGGCGACCCGCGCGGCCCCCGTCATACCGCGCAGCATGGCTTCGATCTCGGTGTCCGATCGGGTGGTGGTGGCGTGCTGCCGAGGTTCGTAGGGGCGAACGCCGATCTGGCCGGCCGCCCGTTCGCCGACGTCGGTGATCCGGATGACCGAATCGGACAGCCCGGTCGCGAAGGTCACCGTGGTGACGCCGAGGATCAGCGTGGCCAGGGTGAGCGCGGTCCGGCCGGGCCGGGCGAACGGCAGGCCCAGACCGAGACTGATCGAGCGGGGCAACCGGGTGCCGCTCAGTGCGCGTTGCACCCGCGGACCCCGGCCCCGGTGCGTCGCGCTGCCGGCCGAGATGGCCTCGGCCGCGGAGAGCCGGTGAGCACGGAGGGCTGGCAGCAGCGCGGCCAGGACCACGATCAGGGGCGCGCCCACCAGCCCCGCGATCCAGACCCAGGGGCGAGCCGCCGCGTTCTGTCCGAATCCGAGTCCGCGGAACGTGTCGGCCAGCATCGGCCGTGCCGCGTTCGCCCCGATCACCGTGCCGAGCACCGCTCCGGCCACGGCCGGGACGGTGACCATGGTCAGGTAGACGCCGACCACCTGGCGCGGGGTGAACCCGATCGCCTTCAGCACGCCGATGTGCCGGAATCCGGAGACGACGGCCCCGCTGACCACGTTCCCCACGATGATCACCGTGGCCAGCAGACCGAGCACCCCGAAGGTGGCCAGGAAGGGGAGATAGGTTCCGGCGCCTTCGGCGGCCTTCTCCTTGAGTACGAGGTACGGCTGGGACGCGAGCAGCGCACCGTCGGGGAGCCCCGTGGTCACCCCGGCCAGCCGCGACCGTATCGCGTCCCGTGTCGACACGTCCCCGGTGAAGCGGTACAGCATCTGGGTCGCGGTCGGGTGCAGCGCCGCCACCTGCTCAGGCGTCACCCATCCGTCGGCCGACCCGCTGATGCTGTACGCCCAGCCGACCACCCGCAGTGTCGTGGTGCCGGTGGTGACGGCGGTGGTCTGGGCGAGCGGTCCCAGATCGAAATCCTCCGGATGGGGCGCGGACGCGAGCACGATCTCGCCCGGCGCGCTCGGCCACCGGCCGCGCCAGAGGTCGAGCCGATCGACGGCGCCACCCGGGTCGGCCCGCCCCGCCACCGTCAGCGGTTCCGAGAGGAGCGGGCCGTCGGCTCCCTCCGGCTCCACCACCACCTGTGGGAACGGCCCGTTCATCGCGCTCACCCCGGTGGTCGCCGCGGTGAGTTGCGCGTCGCTGACCTCGGCCGGGTCGAAGGCGGCCACCGCATGAGCGCCGTTCTGCTCCGCGAACGCCCGGTCGAACGGCGCCGAGACCGCGTCCAGGAGAGCCAGCGAGACCACGCCGGTGGCCGTACAGAAGA
Organism: Actinoplanes sp. NPDC051851; assembly: GCF_040681165.1. Taxonomy (NCBI): domain Bacteria; kingdom Bacillati; phylum Actinomycetota; class Actinomycetes; order Micromonosporales; family Micromonosporaceae; genus Actinoplanes; species Actinoplanes sp. NPDC051851. The sequence continues at coordinate 214,891 of NZ_JBFAYF010000007.1, forward strand.
AAATCACCAGGCCGATCACGAAGGTCTGCAGCCGTCGCCGCCGCACCGCGGCGCGCGCGGCCGTCCAGACCGCGTTCACCACCGCTCCAGGTCCGACTCGCGGGCGATCTTCCCGTCGCCGAACTCGATCAGGCGGCTCGCGCAGCGGTGCGCGAGGCGTTCGTCATGAGTGACGATCAGCAGCGTCTGACCGATCTGGTTCAGGTCCAGCAGCAGGTCCATCACCTGCTCGCCGGCCTTGCTGTCCAGCGCGCCGGTCGGCTCGTCGGCGAGCAGCAGCGCCGGACGGTTCATCAGCGCGCGGGCCACCGCGACCCGCTGGCGCTCGCCGCCACTGAGCGTGGCCGGGTACGTGTTCCGCCGTCCCGCGATGCCGAGCTCGTCGAGCAGCTCCAGGGCGCGGCGGCGGGCCGCTCCCGCCGAGGTACCGGTCAGCTGGGCGGCGAGGGCCACGTTGTCGAGTGCGGTCAGGTCGTCGAGGAGGTTGAAGAACTGGAAGATCATGCCGAGGTGGTGGCGGCGGAAGAGCGCCAGCCGGGTCTCGTTCATGGTGTCCAGGCGCTCACCCCGTACCTCGATCGTGCCGGCGGACGGGCGGTCCAGCCCGGCGATCATGCTGAGCAGGGTGGACTTGCCGCAGCCGGACGGGCCCATCACGGCCACCGCCTCGCCGGAGCGGATCGCCAGGCTGACGCCGTCGAGCGCGACGGTCTCCCCGTACTCCTTGCGGACGCCGTCGAGGCGGACCACCGGAGTGTCGTCATCGGTCATGGCCGGAACGCTACGGAGCGCCGTCCCCGGGAACATCGACCCAGGGATGTAAGGATGTCAATCCACGGGATGATGTGCCCAGCGTCGCGGTCTGCGAGGGTGGTCGCGTGCTTCTCCTGACTCTCCTCGCCACTCTCCTCGCCGTCGCGGCGAGCGCCGTGGCCGCCTGGCTGGCCGTGGCGCTCGCCGGCGCCCGGCGCCGCCACGCGCGAGCGCTGGGGGAGCGCGGCTGGCTGCTCGAACGGGATCGGGAGACGGCTGCCCGCGCGGCGGTCGACGAGGAGCGCGCCCGGATCGCCCGCGAGTTGCACGACATCGTCAGCCACAACGTCAGCGTGATGATCGTCCAGACCACGGCGGCCCGCGAGGTGCTCGCCGTCGCGCCGGAGGCCGCGGCGAGCGCGATGGAGGCGGTCGAGGCCGCCGGGCGCACCACCATGACGGAGTTGCGCCACCTGCTCGGCCTCCTGGCACCCCCGGCCGACGGCGTCGAGGACGATCTTCTGCCGCAGCCCGGCCTGACCCGGCTCGGCGCGCTGGTCGACCGGATCGCCTTCGCCGGTCTCCCGGTCGAGGTTCGCCTCTCCGGCGAGGCACGCCCGCTGCCCTCCGGCATCGACGCGACGGCCTACCGGATCGTGCAGGAGGCGCTCACCAACGCCCTTAAGCACGGCTCGGGTAAGCACGGCTCGGGTAAGCACGGCTCGGGTAAGCACGGCTCGGGTAAGCACGGCTCGGGCGGCAAGGCCGAGGTCACCATCCGCTATACCGACCACGCCGTCCGTGTCGAGATCCTGACCACCGGCCCGAGCGTCCTCACCAGCCCTGCCCCGCCGCCACCGCGTGGCGCCGGCCCCGCCGATGCGGATGTGAAGAGCGCCGCCGCGCATGTCCCGACCGAAACCGGGATCGGCCGTGGCCTGCTCGGGCTGCGCCAGCGCGTCGCCGTCTACGGCGGCGACCTCGACGCCCGTCGGCGTCTGGGCGGCGGCTACCGCGTCCGCGCCCGCATCCCGGTGGAGGACCGCAGATGACCGCATCCGCCGACCTGTGCGCGCTCCCGGCAGAGTCCGAGGCGCCCCGAGTGCTGATCGTCGATGATCAGGAGCTGATCCGGGCGGGATTCCGGATGATCCTCACCGTTCGCGGCATCACGGTGGTGGGAGAGGCGGCCGACGGCGCCGGGGCGGTCGCCGCCGAGCGCAGGCTCGCCCCCGACGTGGTCCTGATGGACATCCGGATGCCGACCATGGACGGCCTGGAGGCGACCCGCCGCATCCTGGCCCGGAGCCCGCGCTGCCGGGTGCTCATGCTGACCACGTTCGACCTGGATCGCTACGTCTACGTGGCACTCGCCATCGGCGCGAGCGGGTTCCTGCTCAAGGACGTCACCGCCGATCACCTGGCCAACGCGGTCCGGCTGGTCGGCACCGGTGACGCCCTGCTCGCCCCGTCGATCACCCGGCGCCTGGTGGAGCGCTTCGCCGGCGGCCCCACCGAGCGGAGCACGGCGCACCGCGATCTGACACCGCTCACTCCGCGCGAACGGGAGGTTCTCACCCTGCTCGGCCGTGGCCTGTCGAACACCGAAATCGCCGCGACGCTCACCCTCAGCGAGGCGACGGTCAAGACACACGTGGCCCGGATCTTCGCCAAGCTCGACCTGCGGGACCGCGCACAGGCCGTGGTGCTCGCCTACGAGACCGGTCTGGTCACTCCAGGTGGGTGATGTCCGCTCCCGCCGAGGACGATTCGCCCGCCCCAGGTGGGTAATGTCGAGATCATGACCTCTGCCATTAACCTGCACGGTGACCCGCACGTCGAGCGCTACCTGGAGACCGCCGGTGAGGACGGCTTCCACTGGCGGAACGGGACGACGATCCTGATCCTTTTCACCAAGGGCCGCAAGTCCGGTCAGCAGCGATCGCACGCGCTGATCTTCCGCGAGCACGCGGGCGCCTACCTGGTCGTCGCCTCGAAGGGCGGCAACGACGCCCCGCCCGCCTGGTTCGTCAACCTCGAGGCCGACCCGCAGGTCGAGGTCCAGATCAAGGGCGAGCGTTTCGCGGCCACGGCGCGCGTCGCCACCCCGGAGGAGAAGCCGGCGATGTGGGCGACGATGGTCGAGGCCTGGCCCGACTACGACAACTACCAGAAGAAGACCGCCCGCGAGATCCCCGTCGTGGTCCTTGAGCGCCGCTAGCCGGCGGCTTTTCTTCCTTTTCGCGTACGCCGTCAGCACACCATCGTCGCCGGCCCGGAACTGTCGTACCCCTGTTCTAGGGTCCTCGCGTGAGCTTGACCTGGGAAGACCTCGACCGCCGCGCCCGCACGGGCGACATCGCGGCGGTGGGCGCCATGCTGATCGAGGCCGCGGAGCCCGATCGGCTGGCGTTCGCCGGCGAGGTCCGTGCCCGCCTGCGCGCCATGACGCCGGAGAGCTGGTGGCGCGCCGAGGCCGACCCCAGCGGTGCGTACGGTCTGGCCGTCCTCGGCACGATGCCCTCCGCGTCCGCGGTCGTCACGCTCCTGAGCAGGGCGGACATGCGATCGAAGTGGGGCCGGATCCCCGCCGGCCCGGCCGCCGCGGTGCTCCGGGCCCGGCGGCCCCTGCCGTGGCTCGCCGAGCTCGGTTCTTCGTTGAGCACTCGTTTCCGCCCGGCGGGCAGCGGGGACCGTGGCTGGGAACTGATCGCGGCCGTGCTGACCGAGGCTGCTGCCCCACCATCACCCAGGTCCACCACCCCCGCCACGGCCTGCTCGGCGTCGTCTGCCGAGGTGGAATCGGTGCTGTCGTCCGCTCCTCGCATGACGGCGAGGGTGGGGCCAGCGTTGTCCCCCGCGCCCGGAGTGCCTGCCGAGACGGGCTCGGTGCCGCTGCCGTCCGAGGCCGTGGTGCGTGGCTGGCTCACCGACCTGTTTCGTCCGGCGGTCGCGTCGCGTCGGAGCCGGCTGGTCGATCGGCTTAGGGACAACCCGTACCTTGATCTGCTCTTTCCGGCCCTCTTCGAACTCGACGGGTTCGGTCGTGAGCTGGCGGGGAAGACCTGGGATGCGCGGACCGGGGCCTGGGGCACGAACCCGGAGTTCCCGGGCGCCGTGGTCGCGCTGGTGGCCGAGGACCGCCTCGATCGCACGACGGTCCTCGACGCGACCGTGCGGCGGCTGCTCCACGGTGACAGCGTGGCCGCCCTTCGCCCTTTCGTGATGCTGCACGACGGCCTGCAGCCGACCGTTCCCGAACTGGCGGCGCGCGCGGACGACTACGCCCGGATCCTGATGACCGCGCCCTCGGCTGTCGCCACGCTGGCCCAGCGTGCGTTGCGAGCCGTCGACGACGCGGCCTTGCTCCCGCTCGACACGCTGCTCGAGGTGAGCGGCCCGGTCCTGGCCCGTCCGGAGAAGTCCCTGGTCAAGAGCCAGCTGTCCTGGCTCGACAAAGTGGCCCACAGGTCGGGCACCCGCGCCGGCGAACTCACGGCGACGGCGATGGCCGCGTTCACCCACCCCGCGCTCGACATCCAGGACCATGCCGTCACCGTGATCGAACGCCATGTGGCACACCTGGACCCCACCACCGCCGTCGTACTGAGCGAGGTCGCACACACGCTCGGCGCCGACCTGCCCGCTCGCATCACCCGCTTGTCCGCAGCCTCTGGACCCGCGGCAGCCTCCTCCACGCCCGACTCCGGTCCCATCCTGGTGCCGAGGGGCGTGGCACCCACACCACCGCGGCCGTCTGGTTCGCCGACCTGCTCGGCACCGGAGCGGGCCGTCGTGACACCGACGGTCGCGTCGGCGCCCACGGGATCCGCGCTGTCCGTGGCATTCGCGCCGATGGTGGGAGCCGTGGCATCGGCGGGAGTCGGGCCGCTGGTGGGAGCCGCGGCGCCGGTCGCGGTGATGCCGGCGCCGATCGGGAGCGTGGTCGAGCTGGCTGAGGAGATCGGCGCGCTGCCGTATCAGGAGACCGCAGTGCGGTGGGAGCGAATCGTAGCCGCCCTCGTCGCCGTGCGGCCCACCGATGACGTCGCGGTGCTGCGGACCGTCGTCGGGCGGGTCGGTGCGGACTTCGAGCGAGTCGTGTGGCCCCCACGTCCGCATTTCACCAGCCTCTACGCCGCGATGTGCCATCTGATCGGCAGGCCGGTCGACGTCGAACGGATCACCGGGGAAACGCCGCTACTGCGCACGGCGCCTGATCGGCTGCTGGCATTACGAGTCGCGGAGGTGGCCGCGGCGTTGTCGGGTACAGGCACCCCAACCAGCGCTGACAGCGTCACACCGGCCGGCGACGAAGCCCACACCATGGACGGCGACGGCGACGGCGACGGCGACGGCGGGAGCGGGAGCGGGAGCGGGAGCGGGGACCAAAACGCCGGTCGTGGCTACGACGGCGCTGGCGGCGCGGACAGCAGTGTGGGCGGCGACGGTAGTGGCGATGAGGCGGCGGCCCGGAACGGCGGTTCAGGTGTGGTGACATCGGGGACGCGACGACGACAGGACCGGCCGGGAACGGTGGCCGGTGTGCCGGTGCTGATGGCGACGCCGACGCTGGCGAACGGGAGTCTGGATGCGGGGACGCTGGTCGCGCGGCTGCGGAGGGCGGAAGCGGAAGGCTGGGAGCCGTTGCCGCTCGATCTGGAGCAGGCGTTGCTGCGGTTGCCGCGGGGCACCGATCCGGCGGTGACGGACGGTCTGACCACGGCAGCGGGGCGGCGGCTGGCGGACTGGCTGGCCGGTGACGGTCTGACGGACCCGGTCGGTGTGCGCGTGGGGCAGACCGCTGACCGGGAAGGATCGGGTGGCGTCGCGCGGATCGTGGTCAGCCTGGTGCCGGCCCGTGCGGGGCGGCTCAGCGTCGAGGAGCCATTGGTCACCTATGACCGGTTTCCGGTGCGAGCCTTCGACCGGGGGCGCTGGGTCCTGAACGCCGAGGTCCTGCTCGCGACGCTGCCGCACCACCGGGAGGTGAGCGCGGCGTGGCTGCTGTCCGGGATCGCGGCGCAGGCCGACGAGGACAGGCGCGGTGGGGGAGAGATCCTGCCCCGGCTCGCCGAGTGTTCCGGGCCGATCGGGCCGGCGATGTCGTTGGCGCTGGCCTATGGGCTGTCCGCTCGCGATGACGCCGATCGGGTCGCCGCGGTCGACGCCTTTCTGGCCCTGGCCGCCTCGGGAGACTCCCGAACCCCGGCCGGAGAGCCGTTCACCGTGGCCGTGGGCCGGGACCTCGCTGAGCTGGCGAACGGCGGGATGGTGAAGCTGAACCGTACGGTGCTCGCCCTGGCCGATGCTCATCATGGTGGTGCGTCTCAGGCAGTCGGCGAACTCGTGTTCGCCATGCTGCCGCTCGTTCTCCGGCCCGCACCGCAGGAGGCATCGGATCCGACGGTGCCCGCACCCGCGCAGCGAGGGCTGGCGGATCTGCTGGAACTGGGATCGCAGGTGGCCGGGGCGATTGGTGTCCGAGCCGAGATTCCGGGGCTCGCCGTGGTCGCTCAGCGGCGGGGAAGCTCCCGGCTGGTCAAGGAGGCGAGACGTCTGCAGGCGATGTTGACACGCTGAGCTGCGAAAACGGGACAATGTGCCGGGTGCCGGGTGCCGGGTGCCGGGTGCCGGGTGCCGGGTGCCGGGTGCCGGGTGTGGTGAGTTACGGGAGGGAGCCGGAGAAACGGGTGCTGGAAGCCATGGATCTGTAGGCGGCCAACGCGGCGGTGTCCGTGTCGAAGCGGAAGTTGTACTTCGTGCCGGGCTGGTTGTCGGTGTCGAACCAGACGACGGCGCCGATGGAGGACGTCTTGGTGACGTACGCGGAAAGCTTCTTGATCCATGTGGCCTTGGCGGAGACGGCGGCGGTCTCGGCGAGGACGATGGGCTTGCGGGCGCCGTAGCTCTTCACGATGTGGGTGAAGAGCGTGGTCGGGGACTCGCCGGAGAAGTTGTAACCGGAGACGCCGACCCAGTCGACGTAGTCGTCGCCCGGGTAGTAGTGGTCCATGGCGTTCCAGGAGGCGTCCGGGTTGTCGGCCCAGTTCGGGGCCCAGCACCAGGCCACCGTGGCGTCGGCGCCGTTCTCGGTGAAGATCTTGCGCATCCGGCGCCAGGCCTTGATGAAGAGGGCGGGCTTCTTGTCGTTGTGGGTGCCGTCCCAGGCGAACCAGTAGCCGTTCATCTCCCATGCCCAGCGGAGCAGGATCGGGCGGTTCATCCCGGCCATGGTCTTCGCGGCGGTGGCGATCATCTCGTCCTGCGAGCCGTCGTTGATCGGGCCGAGGTCCCCGCCCTTCCACGAGATCATCAGGACGCTGTCGGCGCCGATGTCCGGAAGTGACCCAGGCATCCAGCCGGTCCACGGGTAGAAGACGTGCTCGATCGCCTGGTCCCGGCCGAGTTGTTCGCGACGGAAGGCGAGGGCTTCGGCGTACGTCTTCCCCTCGAGCGAGAGGTACGAGCCGAGCATGGCCCGGCCCTCCTCGAACGGTACGGCGCCCCCGGCGGTGTTCGCCGAGGTCACGGATGATGTGGTGCTCGGTGAAGCCGCTGCTGACGAGGGTTCGGAGACGGCGGCGCCGGACGAGGACGGCGAAGCGGAACACGCTGCGGGGAGTGTCAGGGCGAAGAGTGACAGCACGCTCCGGCGGCCCAGGCCACGGCCGTTGCTCACACCATCTCCTCAAGACCGGCGGCAGATACGGCGTCCCATCATGCCGGGCGATGCTGTGACGATCCTGCGCCATGAAATATCCGGAAAATCGGAAATATCCGCAAGCACGAGCGGGCGGCGACGGACGGGGCCGTGCGAGACCGACGGATCCGGGCTGGGCGAGCGAGGGCGAGCGAGGGCGAGGGCGGCCGGACAGGCCGGGCCGGCCGGGCCGGGCGGGCCGGGTGGGCCGGGTGGGCAGGGCGGACAGGGCGGGCAGGGCGAGGTGGTGCCGGGCTTGGGCGGGCGGGGCGGGTGGGTGGGGCCGACGGTCCGGTAGGCCGGAACTGATCAGTCCAGAGAGGCGTGGAGCTTCCAGGATGTCAAGCGTGGGCGGTCCGGCAGGGCGATCCGGCCCGTGCACCACAGCAGGCCGTCGACCGGGTCCGCGCCGGGGGCGTTCGGGAACAGCCGGGCCAGCACCGCGGCGCACAGGTCGGCGGGAGGACGCCACTCCGGAGCGCCCAGGCCGCGGGTCACGTCCCACGTGTGTAGCAGGATCTCGTTGACACCGAGCGCCGCGAACCCGTCCGGGCCGGTCGGGCCCCAGTGCCAGGCGCGCGCTTCGGGGCCGCGGGAGCGCACGACCGTCGCCAGGATGCGCCCGGCGGCCGTCACTACCTGTAGCAGTTCCGCGTTCGACGCGACCGGGCGCGCCACGAGGTCGTGGGGCAGATAGGCGTCCTTCGCACCGGTGGCGAGCTGTGCCGCGTACGCGAAAAGGTCGTGAGCGATGTGGGCGACGGTCGCGCGGCAGGTCCACTCCAGGTCGCCGGCGGCGGCCTGCCAATCATCCTCGGTGAGCGGCGTCAACGCCGCCAGCAGTTCCCCCAGAGCCCGCTCGACATCGTCACCCGTCATTTCGCGAGCGTAGAGCCCACCCCGCCGGCCCCGCGCGGATTTTCGCCCGGGCCTGCGGGAGGGGCGGATCCGCCGGCAGGAAGGGAGGGGTGAGGGAAAGGGAGAGCCGTAGAGGGCCGGGCGCCCGGGACGAAGCGGAAACGCCCGGGCTAGCTGTGGTCCTCGGCGGCGGTCATTCGTGGTGGGCGGTTCTCGTACGGCGTGGACAGCACCACCGTCGTCCGGGTCGTGACGTTGGCGGCCGTACGGATGTCCTGGAGCAGGCGTTCCAGGTCGGCGGGGCTCTTCACCCGGACGAGGAGCATGTAGAAGTCCTCGCCGGCGACCGAGTAGCAGGACTCGATCTCGGAGAGGTGGGCCAGCCGGTCCGGGGCGTCGTCCGGCTGGGAGGGGTCGAACGGGCGGATCGCCACGAACGCCGTCAACGGCAGGTCGAGCGCCTCGTACGACACCTTCGCCGTGTACCCGGCGATGACGCCGCGCTGTTCGAGGCGGCGGACGCGCTGGTGCACGGCGGAGACGCTGAGGCCCACCCGTTCGGCCAGGTCGGTGTAGGACAACCGCCCGTCCAGGGTGAGGGCCGACACGATCGCGCGGTCGATCTCTTCCACGGCGGTAACCCTAGCCGACCCACCCCGGTCAGCCCGTCAGTGACCGGCTGATCACCAGGCGCTGGATCTGGTTGGTGCCCTCGACGATCTGGAGCACCTTGGCCTCCCGGAACCAGCGCTCCACGGGATGGTCGGCGACGTAGCCGTACCCGCCGAGGATCTGGACCGCGTCGGTGGTGACCCGCATCGCGGCGTCGGTGGCGAAGAGCTTCGCCTTGGCCGCCTCGATCGAGAACGGTCGCCCGGCGTCCTTGAGGCGCGCGGCGGCGAGCAGCAGCGCCCGTGCGGCGGAGACCTGGGTGGCCATGTCGGCCAGCATGAACCCGACGCCCTGGAAGCGCCCGATGGGGCGGCCGAACTGCTCGCGCTCCTTGGCGTATCCGGTCGCGTAGTCGGTGGCGGCCTGGGCCAGCCCGACCGCGCAGGCGGCGATGCCGAGCCGCCCGGCGTCGAGCGCCTTCATCGCGATGGCGAAGCCCTGGCCCTCCCCGCCGACGAGGCGGTCGTGCGGGATCCGGGCGCCGTCGAGCACGATCTGCGCCGGCGCCGTCGAGCGCAGGCCCATCAGCCGCTCGGTCGCCTGCGGCAGGAGGCCCGGCGTGTCGGCGGCGGCCAGGAGGCACGAGATGCCTTTAGGCCCGTCTTCTCCCGTACGGCAGAAGATGTTGTAGAAGTCGGCCTGGCCGCCGTGGGTGATCCAGGCCTTGGTGCCGGTGACCACCCAGTCCTCGCCGTCGGAGACCGCGCGGGTGGTGAGGCCCGCCGCGTCCGAGCCCCCGTGCGGCTCGGAGAGGCAGTAGGCGCCCAGGAGTTCGCCGCCGAGCATCTCCGGCAGGGCCTTGCGCTGGCGTTCCGAGCCGTAGAGCGCGACCGGGAAGCAGGAGAGCGTGTGCACGCTGACCGCCTCGGCGATGCCCAGCCATGTCGAGGCCAGGATCTCCAGGACTTGGAGATAGACTTCGTACGATTGGGCGGACCCGCCGTCGGCCTCCGGGTAGGGGAGTCCGAGCAGTCCGGAGCGCCCCAGCGTGCGCAGCACCTCCCTCGGGAACTCGCCGCGTGCCTCGAAGTCGTCGACCCGTCCGGCCAGCTCACGGGTGGTGAGTTCGCGGGTCAGGTCGAGGAGGTCGTACGCCTCGGGGGTGGGAAGCAGTCTCTCCACAGTCACCGCTCCAGCTTAACGCTCGTTCAACACCCGCGGAGTAGATTGCCCTCGATGAAAAGCGGGAAATCCTCACGTGGCGGCCGCGTGGTCGCCGGGGCACAGGCGTTGGTGCTGGTCTTCTACGTCGCGGGCAGTTTCGGGCTACTGCTGACGGCCGTCGTCCGCAGCGGCGACCTGGCCGGGATCGTGGACCCGAACCCCGCTCTGCTCGGTGACCCGGCGGAGGTCGGCCCGACCTCCTCGCGGAACCCGCTGACGTGGCTGTTCGGGATCGGCCGGATGCTGGCGGCGGCCGGGTTCCCGGTGATCGTGATGCTGGTGGTGATGGGAGTGGTGGCCGCCCTGCACGCCGGGAGCGTCGGGGACCGCCGGACGGTGCGACTGCTCCTGATCAGCACCGGGCTGTGGGGGATCCTGGCCGCGGTCGCGTTCACCGAGTACGGCTCCCGGATGTCCGCCTGGCTGCTGAGCTGATTCCCCTCAAGCCCGCCGGATAACTCCCGATATGCCGCCCTGACCCCCGGTACCCATCGGAAGGATCCGCATGCCCACCCGGCTGACCCGCTTCCTCGCCGCCGTCACCACCGGCTGCGCGCTGGCCGCCAGCACCGTTCTCCCGGCTCGGGCCGCCACCCCGTCGACGCTCTTCCGGACGTACACCGGCACCACGTCCTGGACCAGCGCCACGGTCAAACTCCCCGCCAAGAAGTACCGGGCCGTCGCCACCTACAAGTGCACCGGATCCGCCGGCGGATACCTCTACGTCTCCTGGCACGGCACCCCGTTCGCCTTCGAGATGGCCCAGTCCCGGAAGGCCAAGGGCACCATCACACTGACCGGCAAGCGCGGCGCCCGCAACGGCTACTTCGAGGTCAGCACCTGGTACAACTGCACCTGGACGCTCAAGGTCTACCGCTGACGGTTCGGCCGCGACCGAACGGTGCGCGCCCTACGGTCCGGTCCATGAACCCCGCCTCCGCCGTGGAACGGCACGTCACGCACGCCCTCGCCCTCGCCGAGACCTGGCCCCGGTGGAACGGCACCCCGATCCGGGTCGACGACCGCGTCTACACCCCGCACAAGGCGCTCCGCCGGATCACCGACCACCTGATCGACCACCTCGCCGAGATGGAGGCGCGGCTGGCCGGCCTCCCCACGTTCCCCGACCACTGGCACGCCTCGGCGATCACCACCCCCGCCGACCTGGCGCCGTTCACCGAGCGGGACCTCGAGGAGGCCCGCAGCCGCCTGACCCGGCTCGCCCAGATCTGGTCGGCCCGGCTGGGCACGCTCGACGACGCCCGCCTGGATCTCGTCGAGGGCGATGCCTGGACCCTGCGCGAGGTGGCGCTGCACGTGGCCGACGACTACTACGCCGATGCGGTCGGGTCACTCTGAGCGTTCCGCTTCCGCTGCTTCCAGCGTACGCCGTATCAGGCCGCGTCCTGTCTGCCTCTCGGGCCGCGTCCTGTCTGCTTTTCAGGCCGCGTCCTGTTGGCGTCGCCACTCGTCGTGGGCCGCCGACACCCGTCGCCACAGCGCGGCGCGCCCGCTCGAGTCCAGCTCGCCGAGGGGGATCCCGAAGAGCTCGGCGAGCACCGCGAAGTAGTCGTCCGCGGACTCCACCGTGGTCCGCCGGCTGTCCTCGCCGATCCGGGTCAGCGTCCGCCCGCGCAGGATGTCCGCGCCGCCCGCGTCCCGTCGCGCCACCACCAGCACCTGCACGAACCCCGACTCCGGCGAGGTCGTCAGGTGCCGGTGCATCTCGGCGAACGCCGGCATCCCCACCGCCTCGGCCCGGAAGTCCATGCCGAGGAAGCTCCCCCGTGGATCGTGGTCGAACCGCCATCCCCCGGGTTCGGCAGCCGACGTGCGGAGCGCGTACCGGAAAGGCCCCTGACGATGATCCCCGGCCACCAGCGGCAGCGGTGCGTGCAGACCGTCCCCCATCCCGAGGTCGACCAGCCACTCCCCGTCCGGCGCGTCCTCATCCGGCAGCCCCGCCACGGTCAGTACGACGTGGTTCCCGTTCGCACCGGCCGGCCGCGTCGCGTTCCCCTGCACCCCACCGAAGTGCCGGGTCACGGCATACCCGAGCGCGTCCAGCAGCGCGGCGAACGCCCCGTTCAGGTGAAAGCAGTAGCCCCCGCGCCCGCGCAGGATCCGCTCCACCGACTCGGCCGGCTCCACGGTGGTCGTCTCCCCGAGCCACACCGCGAGACCTTCATACGGTACGCGCTCCGCGTGCGCCCGGTGCAGCGCGCTCAGCCCGGCCGCACTGGGCGGCGCCCCGGCCAGCTCACGAAGCCCCAGCCTGCCCAGGTATCCGACCACGTCGATGGAGTTGCCCACCCGCCCCACTCTATCGATCAACACCCCACCTCCACCGCCCGCTCGGACGCGAGGGAGGTGCGTCGCTCAGGGTTTCGGGAGAGGGCGGCGGGGGATAGCGGGCGGCTGAGCGGACGACCTTCACCTACCCCGATGGAGTACGCCGGGTGACCCTGGCCGCGGGCGAGGAGTCCACGGTCGGCGTCGCGCTCGACCTGACCCCGGCCCTGGAGCGCGACCCGCGAACCCGCACGTGGTCCCCGCGCCCGGGGGAGTGGCGTTTCGCCGCTGCCCCGCACAGCCCGGCCACTGATCCGGCGGCGGCCGGGGTGCAGGGGGTCCACACCGGCCGGTCGGCCGGTTGATCAGCGCGGGTCGCCGGGCAGGGTGGCGTACGCGCACTCGGTGACGTAGGGCAGCGCGAACGTGTCGCGGCCGAGCAGGTCCGGGTGGGTCGCGGTGAGCTGGCGTACCTGGGCCAGCACGGCGGCCCGCTCGTCGGCCGGGAGCAGGATGATCCGGCTGCGCGAGGCGACCATGTCGAGCAGTTCGGCGCGCTCCAGATCGTGCGTCCACTCGAAGACGGCGCGGACCGGGGTGCCGAACGGCGCGCCCATCGTGGTGTCCCGCGGCTGCGTCTCGGTGGCGATGACGCCCCCGAGGCGGCGTACCCAGTCGGCGCGCTCGTCGCGGACGTTCCAGATCAGTCCGAGGCGCCCGCCCGGCGCGAGGACCCGGGCCACCTCGGGGAGGGCGCGTTCCGGGTCCACCCAGTGCCAGGCCTGCGCGACCAGGACCACGTCGACCGAGGCGTCCGGCAGCGGGATGTCCTCCGCGGTGCCGAGGTGGGCGGGCACGTCGGGTACGGCCTTGCGCAGCTCGCCGAGCATCCCCTCGGACGGGTCGACGGCGACCACGTCGTACCCGCGCCCGCGGATCTGCCGGGTCAGCTTCCCGGTGCCGGCGCCGAGGTCGAGTACCCGGGCCGAGGTCGCGGCGGGCAGCAGGAAGTCGAGCGCCGCCGCGGGGTAGGGCGGCCGGCCCCGCTCGTAGGAGTCGGCGGCGGCCCCGAACGACGACGCGGCGGCATGGTGATCCACATCGGCGATCGTAACCGTCCCGGCGCGCGAACAGACGTACGGTATGTGCGAGTTTCAGATCTTCATGGGCCGGGTACTCGAAAGGCCGGGTACTCGAAAGGCACAGAGGCACCCGATACCGACCATGGAGGTAGACGATATGAGCATCGCCGACAAGGTCAAGAACAAGGCCGAGGAGCTCACCGGCAAGGCCAAGCAGGGCATCGGTGAGGCGACGGACAACGAGCGCCTCTACGCCGAGGGCCAGGCCCAGGAGGCCGCGGCGCACGCCAAGCAGGCCGGCGAGCACGTCAAGGACGCCGGTAAGGACGTCCGCGACGCCTTCAGCTGAGCCGCACCGCGCGGAACGCCCCCGGCACCTGGCGCCGGGGGCGTTCCGCGTCTGATCAGACGAGCGCGAGCGTGCGCTGCTTGCGCCACCAGTCCTGGCCCGCGGTGGGGAGCGTGTCGATCGGGTCGTAGTACGCGTACAGCTTGGTCAGGGCCTCGCCGTCCTCGGACTCGATCGAGGTGCGGTAGTTCTTGGTCCAGTACGAGATGCCGTGCTCCCGGTCGTACTCCGCGACCATGTGGACCCAGCGCTTGCCGACGAACGGGACGTCGCACACGATCCGCGGGGTCGCGTAGCCGGGCAGGTAGCCCATCATGTCGTGCTGCAGCTGCTGGGCGTGCCAGACCGGCACCCGCCAGTGCTCCGCGTTCGGGATCATGTCGCACATGTAGAAGTAGTACGGCAGGATCCCGGCCTCGCCCTGCAGCGCGAAGCAGAGGTCGAGCAGATCCGCCGTGGTCGCGTTGACCCCGCGCATCAGTACGCCCTGGTTGCGCACGTCCCGCACGCCGACCTCGAGGAGCGTCCGCACGGCGCGCCCGACCAGCGGGGTCAGCGAGTTCACGTGGTTGACGTGGGTGTGCACGGCGAGGTTGACGCCGCGCCGCTGGGCGGTGACCGCCACCCGGTGCATGCCCTCGACCACGTCGTCCTGCAGCCAGTGCTGGGGCAGGCCCATCAGCGCCTTGGTGGCGAGCCGGATGTCGCGCACCGTCGGCACCGACAGCACGCCCATCAGATAGGCCTCCAACTGCTTCCAGGGTACGTTCGCCACGTCCCCGCCGGAGACGACCACGTCGCGGACCCCGGGGTGCGCCTTCAGGTAGTCGAGGTGGGCGGCGTACCGGTCGACGGGCTTCTGGAGCAGCTTGAGTTTGGCGACCGCCGGGGTGCTGTTGCCGACCAGGTCCATCCGGGTGCAGTGGCCGCAGTACTGCGGGCAGGTCGAGAGCAGCTCGGCGAGCACCTTCGTCGGGTACCGGTGGGTCAGGCCCTCGGCCACCCACATGTCGTGCTCGTGCAGCGAGTCCCGGCTGGCGTTCGGGTGTGACGGCCAGTCCAGGTGGCGGTCGGTGGCGACCGGGAGCATGTAGCGGCGGACCGGGTCGGCGTAGAACGCGGCGGTGTCCGGTGCGGCGTACGGCACCATGGTGTTGAGCATTTGCGGCGGGATCAGCATCGACATGGTGGCGAGCCGCTGCTGGTCGGTCTCGAGGTCGGCGTAGAACGTCTCGTCGACCAGGTCGCCGAGGACCGCGCGCAGCTGCTTCACGTTCTTCACGCAGTTGACCCGCTGCCACTGGGCGGACTCCCACTGGGCGGTGGTGACGTCACGCCACCCGGGGAAACGGGTCCAATCCGGCTCGACGAGCTCGCGCCGCTGGTACTCGTAGGGCTGTCCCGCTGGAACCGAAGACACCAGATCCTCCCCGAGGAACGACTGACTGAGCACTGGACGACACTGATCAACGTACTGGAGAATCTTCGGTCTAGAAACCATGACTACGGAAGATTTACGGTAGGGCGGCCGTTGACGGCGATTCTTTGACGAGAGTGGGTTGTGGGCATGGCGTTGTCGGTGGGGCTGAACCGGGTGCTCGAGCCGGCCGGGGTGCTGCCGCAGGCGGCCTGGCGACTGGACGCCTCCCCGGCGATCGGCCCGGACGAGGTGCGGGTCCGCGTGCGGCGGCTGAACCTCGACGCCGCCAGCTATCGGCAGCTCGCGGAGAAACACGAGGGTGACGGCGAGCGGATCCGCGCCGAGGTGCTCGGGATCGTCGAGCGCCGCGGCAAGATGCACAACCCGGTCACCGGCTCCGGCGGCATGCTGATCGGCGTGGTCGAGGAGGCCGGCCCCGCGTCGCCGCTGGCCGTGAAGCCGGGGGACCGGGTCGCCACGCTGGTCTCGCTCACGCTGACCCCGCTGCGGATCACCGACGGGCTGCGGGACTGGGACGGGCTGAGCGAGCAGGTCCCGGCGGACGGCACCGCGATCCTCTTCGGTCGCTCGATCGTCGGCGTGCTCCCCGACGACCTCGCCCCCGAGCTGGCCCTGGCCGTCTACGACGTCTGCGGCGCCCCCGCGCTGGTCGACCGGATCGTGCGCGGCTATCCGGGGAGTCCGGCGGTCGCCGTGCTCGGCGGTGCCGGCAAGAGCGGCTCGCTGAGCCTGGCGGCGGCGCGACGGGCCGGTGCGCGGACCGTAGGCATCGTGCGCGACGAGCGGGAGGCCGCGGCGCTGCGGACGGGTGGTCTGGCCGACCGCGTCGAGATCGCCGACGCGCGGAACCCGGTCGCGGTCGCCGCGGCGGTCGGCGAGGCGCAGGTCACCGTGGTCTGCGTGGACGTCCCCGGCTGCGAGCACGGCGCGATCCTGGCCACCGCCCCCGGCGGCACGGTGATCTTCTTCTCGATGGCGACCAGTTTCTCCGCGGCCGCGCTCGGCGCCGAGGGCCTGGCCGCGGACGTCACCATGCTGGTCGGGAACGGCTTCGTGCCCGGGCACGCGGAGTTCGCCGTCGACCTGTTGCGCAGCACACCCGCCGTGCGGGCTCTGTTCGAGGCGCGGGTCGCGGGAGACTGACCGGCATGACACAACCCTCGGTCCGCTACACCAACGGTCGCTTCTACTCCGCCGCCGAGCCGCGTGCCACCGCGATGCTGGTCCGGGACGGGAAAATCGCCTGGCTCGGGGAGACCGCCGACGCGCCCGCCGCCGACCGGACCGTCGACCTGGCCGGCACCCTGGTCACGCCGGCGTTCGTCGACGCGCACCTGCACGCCACGGACACCGGCCTCGCCATCGATGGTTTGGACCTCTCCGGCGTACGGTCGTCGAAGGAGCTCCTGGACGCGGTCACCGCGTTCGCCGCGACCCGCCCGGCCGACGGGGTGGTGCACGGGCACGGCTGGGACGAGTCGACCTGGGCCGACCAGACCCCACCGACCGCCGCCGAACTGGACCGGGCCGCCGGCGACCGCCGGGTGTACCTCTCCCAGGCGTCCGTGCACTCGGCGCTGACCAGCACGTCGTTGCTCGCCGTGGCCGAGGGCGTCGAGGGCTACCACCCGTCCGGCTGGGTCCGCGAGCACGCCCACCACGCCGTCCGGGCGGTCGCGCTGGACTCGATCACCCCGGAGCAGCGCACCGCCGCCCAGCGGACCGCGCTGGCCCGGGCCGCGTCGCTCGGCATCGCGAGCGTGCACGAGTGCGGCGGGCCCGGCACGTCCAGCGAGGTGGACTTCGCGTCGGTGCTCGCGCTCTCCGGACGGGGACTGCCGGAGGTGATCGGCTACTGGGGTGAGCTCGGCGGCGCCGAGCGGGCCCGGGACCTGGGCGCCCGGGGTGCGGCGGGCGACCTCTACGCGGACGGCGCGCTCGGCTCGCGGACGGCGTCGGTGCGGTGTGCGTACCACGACGGGGACCGGGGACTCGGCGAGGCGTTCCTGACCGCCGAGCAGGTGGCGGCGCACGTCCTGGACTGTGTGCGGCTGGGCTTCCAGAGCGGCTTCCACGCGATCGGCGACGCCGCGATCGACACCGTGCTCGACGGCTACGCGCTCGCGGCCAAGCGGATCGGCGTGGAGGAGCTGCGCGAGGGCCGGCACCGGATCGAGCACGTCGAGCTGATCGACAAGGCGATGATCGCCCGGATGGTCGAGTTCGGCCTGGTCGCCTCGGTGCAGCCGGTCTTCGACGCGCTCTGGGGCGGCCCGGACCGGATGTACGCGCAGCGCCTCGGCGCCGAGCGGGCCCTGGAGACCAACCCGATCGGCGCCATGCACGCCACCGGCGTCCCGCTCGCCTTCGGCTCCGACTCGCCGGTCACGCTGCTCGACCCGTGGTCGATGGTGGTGGCCGCGATCGCGCCGCGGAACCCGAAGTACCGGATGAAGGTGCGGGCCGCCTTCGCCGCGAGCAGCCGGGGCGGCTGGCGCGCCGCCGGCGTCGACGGCGTGGGCGTGCTGGCGCCCGGCGCGTCGGCCACCTTCGCCGCGTGGGACACCCCGGGCGGGCTGAGCGAGGGACTGCCGGCGCTGCTGCCGGACATCGACGGCGTGGTGCCCGGGCGGCCGGTCTGCCGCCGCACCGTGCTGCACGGCGAGACCATCCACGAGGAGTAAGGACAACAGCCTTGGCCGGGAAGCTGGATCTGGACCCGCACGTCGTGGCGCGGGCACGGGCGCTCGCCGCGCGGGCCGGGCAACCGGTCGTCGACATGGCGCGGTCGCACACCACCGTCTCGGTCGAGCGGGCGGTGCTGCGGCTGGCCGGGGTGACCGGCGCCGATCAGGACGGCATCCCCTGGGTGAACCGGCTGGTCGACGCGGTCCGCGCGGACGTGGGACTCGGGCACGGCGTGGCCGTCCCGGTGTTCCACGCCGCGGCGGCGACCGGCGTCGACGACCTCACCGTGCTGGCCCAGAAGGCCGCCGCGGGGGGTGTGCGATTCGGCGTACCGGAGAAGAAGCAGGAAGTGACCGCGGCCCGGCGGCGGGCGAAGAGGGCGACCGGCGACGGCCTGAAGCGGATCGACCGGCGGCGGGCCGAGCGGGACCGGCTGATCAAACGGCACGGCGATCCGCAGCAGCGACCGTGGATCTACCTGATCGTGGCGACCGGGGACATCTACGAGGACATCCCGCAGGCGCAGGCGGCGGCGCGGGCCGGGGCGGACATCATCGCGGTGATCCGCTCCACCGGCCAGTCGCTGCTCGACTACGTGCCCGAGGGCGCGACCCGGGAGGGGTTCGCCGGGACGTACGCGACGCAGGAGAACTTCCGGCTGATGCGGGCGGCGCTCGACGAGACGTCGAAGGAGCTGGGGCGCTACATCCGGCTGACCAACTACGCGTCCGGGCTCTGCATGCCGGAGATCGCGGCGCTGGCCGGCCTGGAACGCCTCGACATGATGCTGAACGACTCGATGTACGGGATCCTGTTCCGCGACATCAACCCGATCCGCACCTTCGTCGACCAGCGCTTCTCCCGGCAGGTGCACGCGCGTGCCGGGATCATCATCAACACCGGCGAGGACAACTACCTGACCACGGCCGACGCGGTCGAGGCGGCGCACACGGTGACGGTGTCGCAGCTGCTGAACGAGTTCTTCGCGCACGAGGCGGGCCTGGCGGACTGGCAGCTGGGCCTCGGCCACGCGTTCGAGATGAACCCCGACCTGCCGGACTCGTTCCGGATGGAGCTGGCCCACGCACTCCTCGCCCGGGAGCTCTTCCCCGACGCGCCGCTCAAGTGGATGCCGCCGACCAAGCACATGACCGGCGACGTCTTCCGCGGCAACCTGCTGGACGGCTTCTTCAACCTGGCCGGCGCGCTGACCGGACAGGGCATCCTGCTGGTCGGCATGATGACCGAGGCGGTGGTCACCCCGTTCCTCTCCGACCGGGACATCGCACTCCAGAACGTGAAGTACGTCCTCAACGGCGCCGGCAACCTGCACGAGGACTTCACCCCCGGCGACTTCATCAGAGGCCGCGCGAACCACGTCCTCGGCGAGGCGATCGACCTGCTGGAGCGGATCGTCGACGACACCCTGATGGAGGCGATCGCCGACGGCACGTTCGGCCTGATGAAGCGCCCCGCGACGCGCGGCAAGGGCCTCGACGGCGTCGCCAGGCACGACGAGGAGTACTACAACCCCGTCACCGAGGCTCTTGAGGTCGCCGGATGACGACAGACAGAAGGCGTCTTTTGCGATTTACTTGCACGATGGGCCGTCCAACTTCCGCTGGAGCCAGTCGTGCTGCGTAGCTTCCGGGTGACCAACCACCGATCGATCCGGGACGAGCAGGAACTGCTGCTGATGCCGGGGTATGAGCACCGGCTCTCCGTCCTGCCGGTGACGGCGATCTTCGGTGCGAACGCGTCGGGCAAGTCGAACCTGCTGGACGCGTTGCGCTGGTTCCAGAGCGCCGTACGGGGCTCCTACCGTTCCTGGGAGGCCGACGGCGGCATACCGCGCCGGCCCTTCCGGCTCGACGCTCTCTCCGGGATCCAGCCGTCGGTCTTCGTCGTGGATCTTCTGATCGACGGCGTGCAGTACGTCTACGGCGTCGAACTGGACGGCACGGCCGTTCTGGAGGAGTGGCTGCATTCCTATCCTCATCAGCGCAAACGGGTCATCTTCGAGCGGCACGGACAGACCGTCGAGCTCGGTTCCACGGTGCCGGAGGGACGTGGCCGGGCCGACCTGCTCGGCAGCCTGCTCCGGGAGAACGCGCTCCTGCTGAGCACCGCGGTGCAGGCGAAGCAGGACGAGGTCATGCCGGTCTACCGCTGGTTCGCCAACAGCCTGCGATTCGTCGGTACGGGTGTGATCCCGCGCCTGAAAGCGGAATGGGCCGAGCGTGTGATCACGGCGGTCGACAGGCATCCCGCCTTCACCGAGCTCCTGAAGGCCGCCGACCTCGACATCACGGACCTTCGGGTGATCGAGACCTCCGAGACGCCATCCGCATTGACGCTTGCGCAGGCTGATCGTCTGGCGGCCGAGCTCGAAGCGAGGGAGCAGGCCGCACCGATGGAACAGGCCTCTCCGGAGCTGATGAGACTGCGTCAAGAGCTCTGGCTTCTGCGGCGCCCCAGGACCCGGAAGGAGATCCTCTTCCTGCACGGTCCGGAGGGGATTCCGCTCGCTGTCGAGGACCAATCGGCGGGCACGCGAGCCTGGGTGGATCTTCTGGTGACAACGATGGATGCTCTGGAATCGGGGGCGACGCTGGTCACCGATGAGATCGACGCGAGCCTTCACCCGCGACTGACCGCGCGGCTCATCGAGCTCTTCCGGAGCGAGGCGACGAACCCCCGCGGCGCGCAGCTGATCTTCACCACGCACGATGCGACTCTGCTCGGAACGACCCTCGGTGAGGATCTGCTCCGGAGGGATGAGGTCTGGTTCATCGAGAAGAAGGGGAGCGCCTCGTCCCTCTATCCGCTCTCCGACTTCCACCCGCGTAAGGGCGAGAACCGGGAACGGCGATACCTGAGCGGAAGCTATGGCGCGGTGCCGGTCGTCTTCCCCGATTCGCTGGTCGATCGCCTCGTCGGTCTCCAGACGGAGGAGAGCGGAGGTAGCGATGTCGCCTCGGCGTGACCCTCCCCGTGGCAGGCGGGCGCCCGTCCTGACCGGCCGGCGGCGGATTCTGATCGTCTGCGGCGCGGAAAAGACCGAGTCGGCCTACTTCAAAGGGCTCCGGGACGCTCAGCGGCTCGCGACCATGAGCGTGGCGGTCATCGAGAAGGGGCAGGCGTCGCCGGACGAGGTTGTGCGGCACGCCAAGCGCCGAGCCGAGGGCGAGGACTACGACGAGGTCTGGTGCATCGTCGACGTCGACCGGTTCGAACGGGAGGGCGGCAAGATCAGTGAGGCGGTGCGCCTCGCCGAGGCCGCGGGAATCAAGGTCGCCGTCTCCAACCCGTGCTTCGAGTTGTGGCTGCTCCTCCATCGGGAGCAGTGCACCGCGCACTGTGCCGACTGCGGGGTGGCCGAGCGGCTCCTCAAACGCCGGCTGCCGGCATATGACAAGACGCGGCTCAGGTTCGCCGACTTCGCCGGCGGAGTGCAGGTGGCTGTCGAACGGGCCGAGAGGCTGGAACCGACCGGGCGCGAACACACCGTGAACCCGTCGAGCGGGGTGTGGCCCCTCGTGAAGATGATTCTGGAGCAGACATGAGCATCGTGCGGCCGTACGGGGACACCACCGGGGACGGGATGGTGCAGCTCTCGTTCACGCTGCCGATTCCGCACGACAAGCGGGGTGAAGGGGCCGCGCTGCAGCTCGCCGGGAAGATGGGCATGGATCCGGCGATGCTCGTGCACGCCAAGCAGATGGGTGACGGCTACACCTTCTTCGTCGTGTACGGCAAGGTCGCGCACCTCGTCGACACGGAACAGGTGCAGGTGGTCGAGCGGGACTACCCGCTGCTCAGCGCCAAGGAGGTGAACGCCGTGATCAAGCGGCGGCTGCGGCGGCGGCTCAACGTGGTCGGCGCCTGCATCGGCACCGACGCGCACACCGTCGGCATCGACGCCATCCTCAACCTCAAGGGCATCGCGGGGGAGAAGGGCCTGGAGTACTACCGGGAGCTCTCGGTCACCAACATGGGCGCCCAGGTCTCCGTCCCCGATCTGGTCGAGACGGCCCGCGCGCAGAAGGCCGACGCGGTGCTGGTCTCCCAGGTCGTCACCCAGCGCGACGCGCACCTGCAGAACACCCGGGCCATGTCGGCGGCGTTCCGCGAGGCGCTGCCCGCCGGGCGGCGCCCGCTGCTGATCGTCGGCGGACCCCGGTTCGACGAGCTGATGGCCGGCGAGCTCGGCGTCGACCGGATCTTCGGCCGGGGCACCACACCCCGGGAAGTGGCCTCCTACCTGGTCCACGCGCTGATAGGGAGCGAGAATTGATCACCGTTGTGCACCGGCGTTACGTCCCGTACGCGCACGCGCACTACGCCGGGAATCTGGTCGACGGGGCGTACTCGCTCGGCCTCTTCGGCGACGTGGCCACCGAGGTCTGCATCCGCCTGGACGGGGACGAGGGGCTGTTCGCGTCCTACGACGACGTGCAGTTCAAGGCGCCCGTGCAGGCCGGGGACGTCCTGGAGGTGACCGCCACCGTGGTGCACATGGGCACCCGGTCGCGGCGCATCGCGTTCACCTCGGCGGTGGTCTGCCGGGGGAGCGGCGGGTCGTCCGCCGAGGTCCTGGCGGAGCCGATCATCGCGGTGACGGCGGTGGGCACCGTGGTGGTGCCACCCCGGTGACCTCCGCGGTCTGCGTGGACGTCGGGTCGACGTACACGAAAAGCGCCCTCATCGATCTGATCGAGGGGCGACTGGTCCGCCGGGCGGAGGTGCCCACCACCGCGGGCACCGACGTGCTGCGCGGCCTGGAGGAGGCGGTGGAGGCCGTCGGCGGGCCCGGCGACGGCCTGTACGTGTGCTCGTCGGCCGGGGGCGGGCTGCGGCTGGCGGTGATCGGCTACGAGAGCCTGGTGACCGCGGAGGCCGGGCACCGGGTCGGGCTCTCCGCGGGCGCGCAGGTGGTGCACGTCGGCGCCGGGCGGCTCGACGGGCCCGCGCTGACCGCCCTGCGCGGCGCCCGGCCCGACGTGATCCTGCTGGTCGGCGGGACGGACGGCGGCGACGGCGAGGTGCTGCTGCACAACGCCCGGCGGATGGCGAACAACCGGCTGCGGGTCCCGGTGGTGCTCGCCGGGAACGCCGACGTCCGGGACGAGGCGGCGGCCCTGCTCGCCGCGCGGGGCGTACCGGTCACGGTGACCGGGAACGTGCTGCCGAGGATCGGGGTGCTCGACCCGCTGCCGGCGCGCGCGGCGATCCGCGAGGTGTTCCTGCGCCACGTGATCGGCGGCAAGCGGCTGTCCCGGGGCCCGCGGTTCGCCTCGCTGGTCCGGGCCGCCACGCCGGACGCCGTGCTGGCCGGGGTGGAGCTGCTGGCCGACCTCGCGAACGCCGGGGTGCTCGTGGTGGACGTGGGCGGCGCGACGACCGACGTGTACTCGGCCCTGATCCCGGACGCCGAACTGTCGCACGGCCCGCAGCGGGACGTCGCCGGAACCCTGTGGCGTTCCCGGACAGTCGAGGGCGATCTCGGGGTTGCAGTGGGTGCTTTCAACTGCATAAATGCCGCTATTTCCGAGCAAATAGCCCGACCGGAATCGGACGTTGAGCTCGCCGCTGCGGCGGCGAGGATCGCGCTCCGGCGGCATGCCCGGGGCCACGCCGCCGCGCCGGGGCAGCCCCGCACCGGAGGGCGGGATCTGCGTGACGTCCGGCTCGTCGTCGGTTCCGGCGGTGTCCTCCGGCACGGTGGTGGCGACTATGTCCTCACCTCCGTTTTATCGGATGTGTCCGGTGGGTGGGCGATCCCGGAGAACGCCAGGACCGTGGTCGACCGCGAGTACGTCCTCGCCGCCGTGGGTCTGCTGCGCCGGGACCATCCGGCGGTCGCGCGGGAACTGCTCGGCGGGATCCTCACCTGACGGGTACTACCCGACCGTGTCGCTGTGCCAAGTCCCACTCGGCCGGGCCGTGGTCCGGTCCGCCCTGCCGCCGGTGCCGCACCGTCCGCTGCCGCGCCGTGACCGGCCGCGATGGACGGCCGATCGACGTCGATCGGCCGGGCCGGATCCGGTGAACATCGGGACACGCCGACGTCTGCGACACGCCGGGGTGCGGGCCGGGCGGTTGACAGGACGCCCCCGTCCGGACGTACCGTCTTCAGGTCCTGTTCACGGCGAGCGGCCGCGATCCGCTTCGCTCTCACACCCACTGGCCGCAGTCCTCGCAGGGGTCGCGCGTTCAGCCAGGTCCAGGGGGTGCGGGTGCGCGAGCGGCGCGATACCCGGGCCGCGACACGGTGGCGCCGGCGGGTCTAACCAGGCCAGTAGACAACGGCACGTCACGGGCAGCCAGCCCGTTCCGCGCCGGTCCGAAGGTCTCGGTGACGCCCGGCACGGCACCCCGACCGTGACACGGGGCGGGAGCACGGGAGGGGCGTAGCCGAATCGTGGCCGCGCCCCTCCGTCGTCGCAGGTAATCGCCGGGTAGCCTGCCTGGCGTGGAATCGACGATGCCGCGGGGATCGGACCCGGCGGACCCCGCTCTCGGCGAGCCTGCCTGCGCCGTGAGCGAGGGCGCGCCCGGTGACGCCGTGGTGCTGACCGCCCCCTCGCCCGCCCCTTCTCCTGCCGCGCCGTCTTCGGGCGAGCCGGTCGTGCCGTCTTCGGGCGAGCCGGTCGCGCCGTCCTCGGGTGAGCCGGTCGCGCCGTCTTCGGGCGAGCCGGTCGCGCCGTCCTCGGGTGAGCCGGTCGCGCCGTCTTCGGGCGAGCCGGACGATCCGGGCGCCTTGGATGTGCCCGCGGTGGCCGCCGTGACCGCAGGGCCCCGGCCGCTGCGGCTGCCGGTCGCCGTGGCGCTCGCGGTCGCCGCCGGGCTGGCGCTGCTGCTCTCGATGCCTCCGTACGATCTGTGGTGGCTCGCGCCGGTCGGTGCGGCCCTCCTGGCGGCGGCGACCCATCGGCGGCGGCTCCGTGCCGGATACGGGCTGGGTGTCCTCGCCGGGGCGGTCTTCCTCTGCCCGCTGCTCTGGTGGACCAGCTACTCGGCCGGCTGGGCGCCCTGGGCGCTCCTCTGCGCCTCCCAGTCGGCGCTCGTCGGCCTGGTCGGGCTGGGCGGCGCGTGGCTCTCCCCGCTGACCGACCGGTGGCGGGCGCTCTGGCCGTTGCTGACCGGCCTCCTCTGGGTCACCGACGAGGCGATCCGCGACCGGTTCCCGTTCGGCGGGTTCCCCTGGGGGCGGCTCGCGTTCAGCCAGGGGGACGCCCCCACGCTGCGTCTCGCGGCCTGGGGCGGTGCCCCGCTGGTCACCCTCGCGGTGGCGGCCGCGGGAGGCGCTCTGGTCGCGCTGGCGTGGCGGCGGTGGACCGTACCGGGAAATGCTCGGAAGACGCTGCTGCCCGCCGCCGGATTCGCGGCAGTGACCGGCGTCCTGATGGCCGCGCCGGCGGCCGTGCCGTTGAGCGAGCCGGCCGGGGACGCCTACACGGTCGCGATCGTGCAGGGCAACGTGCCCCGGCTCGGGCTGGACTTCAACGCGCAGCGGCGGGCGGTGCTGGACAACCACGTGACCGCCACCCGGCAGCTCGCCGCCGACGTGGCCGCCGGGAAGCAGGAGAAGCCGGACCTGGTCGTCTGGCCGGAGAACGCCAGCGACATCGACCCGCTGCGCAACCAGGACGCGGCCCAGGAGATCGCCGCCACGGCCGACGCGATCGGGGTGCCGATCCTGGTCGGCGCGGTGCTGCGGACCGACAACGACTACGACATCAAGAACGCCGGCCTGCTCTGGATGCCGGTCACCGGGCCGGACCTCTCACAGACGTACGTCAAGCAGCACCCGGTGCCGTTCGCCGAGTACATGCCGCTGCGCTCGATCGCCCGGCTGGTCAGCGACAAGGTCGACCTGGTCCGGAACATGCTGGCCGGCGACCACTCCGGGGTGATCGACACCGGCGCGCTGACCATCGGCGACGTGATCTGCTTCGAGGTGGCGTACGACGGGATCGTCCGGGACACCGTCACCGGCGGCGCCCAGATCCTGACCGTGCAGACCAACAACGCGACGTTCGACGAGTCCGAGGCCCGGCAGCAGCTGGCCATGGTACGGCTGCGGGCGGTGGAGCACGGTTTGGATGCATTGATGGTCTCAACTGTGGGGGTGTCCGGCTTCGTCGACACTTCGGGCACCGTGTACGGTTCGACCGCCTTTAACAGCCCTGCAGTGGTGGTCCATAAGATGAATGCCGGTGGAACCAGTACTCTGGCGACTCGCTCGGGCCCCTGGCCCGAGATCGTGGCGGTCGCGTTGACCGTCATGATCCTCGCCGCCGGATGGCCCCTGCGCCGCCGGCGAGCGACCATCGGCAGTGACGCACAGAACGCGGAGGAACGGTGAGCGCGGCGGAAGGCTACCCGGGAGTGGGACGGGTCCTCGTGATCATCCCGACGTACAACGAGGCGGAGAACGTCCGGCTGATCACCGGCCGGGTCCGGGAGGCCGTCCCCGACGTCGACATCCTCGTCGCGGACGACAACTCGCCCGACGGCACCGGCGCGATCGCCGACGAGATCGCCCTCGCCGACGACCACGTGTTCGTCCTGCACCGGGCCGGCAAGGAGGGGCTCGGCGCGGCGTACAAGGCCGGCTTCGCCTGGGCCAAGGACAAGGGGTACGACGCCGTCGTCGAGATGGATGCGGACGGCTCGCACGCCCCCGAGGAGCTGCACAAGCTCCTCGACGCGCTGACGGACGCCGACGCCGTCCTCGGTACGCGCTACATCCCCGGCGGCAGCGTGCACAACTGGCCGATCCACCGGCTGCTGCTCTCCCGCGGCGGCAACATCTACATCCGGATGGCGCTGGGCATGCCCTTCAAGGACGCGACCGGCGGGTACCGGGCGTACCGGATGACCGTGCTGGACGCCATCGACGTGGCCACGGTCGCCTCGACGGGCTACTCGTTCCAGGTGGAGCTGGCGTGGCGCTCGCACCGGCAGGGCTTCCGGATGGTCGAGGTGCCGATCACCTTCACCGAGCGTGAGCACGGCGTCAGCAAGATGAGCGGCAACATCTTCAAGGAGCAGCTGCTGCGGGTGACGCTCTGGGGCGCCCAGTCCCGCAAGGAGAACCTGATGAAGGCGATCGGGCGCAAGCCGCGCGAGGACCAGCAGACCTGGCCGTGACGGTCTCGCCGCCGTGACGGTCGCGCCGCGGTGGCGCCTCCTGTCGGTGGCTGTCTCCTCCTGAGGGGTTCCGCCAGTGATGTGGAGCACGCCCTCCACACAAGGGGCACACAGGCAAGTCGCAGGTAGCGGTGTCATGCTGGAGGTCGAGCACGTGACTTCCGGAGGACGATGATGCGTCGCACCCGACTTGCCTACCTGCCCTTCGTGCTGCCGCTGCTGGCCTTGGCCGAGTTCCTCACCTTCGTCAGCGTCGCTCACGCGATCGGCTTCGTCTGGGCGCTGCTGGCCCTGATCGGCTGCACCGTGGCCGGTCTGTCCCTGCTGCGCAGCGAGGGCATCCGTGCCTTCCGCTCGTTCCAGGAGGCCGCGACCGCCGGTCGCCCGCCGGCCGTCGAGGTGACCAACTCGCTGATCGGTCTCGGCGGTGCCCTGCTACTCGCGGTTCCCGGCTTCCTGACCGCCCTGGTCGGTGTCGTCCTGCTCCTGCCGCCCGGCCGGTTCCTGGCCCGCCGGATGGTCGAGCGTTTCACCGAGCGGCGTCTCGGCGGGGCGGCGGCGAGCGACCTCTTCGGGCCGCGCAAGGTCCGGGTGCACCGCGGCGCCCCGATGGACGAGCCGGTCGTCGTGGTCGTTCCGGATGACATGCCGCGGACGACGGCCGCCGCGATCGAGGGTGAGATCGTCCGCTAGAGCACCGACCACCAGCCCTCCGGGAAGCCTTCGGCTCCTCGGAGGGCTTTTGCGTGGCTACGCCTGCTGGGTCGGCAGGAGGATCGCCTGGCGCAGGTTCACGTGGCGCGGGCGGCTCGTCGTGTAGGCGATCAGGTCGGCCACGTCGGTGGCGCTCAGGGCGGGGAGCATCCGGAACATGCCGTCGAGCTGGGCGGAGAGCTCCGCGTTGTCGATGTGCCCGCCCAGCTCGGTCGCGGTCAGGCCCGGCTCGACGTTGGTGACCCGGACGGACTGCGGGCCCAGTTCGCTGCGCAGGGACGTCGCCAGGTGGGTGACGGCGGCCTTGGTGGCGGCGTAGACGGCATAGTTCGGGAACACCACGTGCGCGCTGATCGACGACACGGTGACCAGGTCGGCGGTGCGGCCGGCGGCGGCGGTGGCGCGCAGGGCGGGCAGGAAGGCGCGGATCACGTGCAGGGTGCCGGTCAGGTTCGTGTCGATCATGCGGGACCACTCGTCGGCGCGGTCGTCGGTGATGGGGTTGGGGAGCATCACGCCGGCGGCGTTGACCAGCAGGTCGGGGTCGCCGAAGACGTCGGCCACCCGGGCGGCGGCGGAGGCGACCGCGGCCGGGTCGGTGACGTCTACCGCGACGGGGAGCGCGGTGCCCCCGTCCGCTTGGATCTTGTCGGCGAGGTGCTGCAGGCGGTCGAGGCGGCGGGCCAGGAGGGCGACGCGGGCGCCACCGGCGGCGAGGAGTTCGGCGGTCGCGGCGCCCATGCCGCTCGCGGCTCCGGTGATGACGGCGGTCCGGTCGTGGAGGTCGTAGCTGTCCATGCCGTCGAGACTGCCGCCGTTTCCGCAGCTCAGGCAGGGGCCGGCCGTAACCTGGGTCCAGCAGACCCAGGATGGCCCCAGCCACGCGAGGCAGACTGAGCCCCATGAGCGACACCAGCGACCGAAGGCCGGGCGCGCCCACGGCACGGCCGGCCGCGAGCGCGGTGCCCCCGCCGGGCACGCCCACGGCGCGGCCGGCCGCGAGCGCGATGCCCCCGCCGGGCACGCCCACGGCGCGGCCGGGCAGCGCGATCGGGGAGTTTCTTCGCGCGCGGCGGGCGATGATCCAGCCGCGGGATGTGGGGCTGCCGTCGCTGGGGCGGCGGCGGGTGCCGGGGCTGCGGCGGGAGGAGCTGGCGCAGTTGGCTGGGGTGAGCCCGGACTATTACATCCGCCTGGAGCAGGGGCGCGGCACCACCCGGGTCTCGGACGCCGTGCTGACCTCGGTGGCGCGGGTGCTGGGCCTGGACGAGACCGAGCGCGAGCACCTCTTCAATCTCGCTCGCCCCAAAACTTCGAATAAGATGATAAAACGCGATAAATCGGTCCGATCGGGCATTCGGGTGCTGCTCGACATGATGTCCACCGTCCCCGCGTTCGTGATCGGGCGCCGGATGGACGTCCTCGCCTGGAACGACCTCGGTGACGCCGTCAACGGCTTCAGCGACTGGCCCGCCGAGCCGGGGCGCAACGTCGTCCGGCAGACCTTCCTCGACCCGCGGGCCCGCGAGCTCTACCCCGACTGGGAGACGGTCGCCGCCGAGACGGTCGCCTTCCTGCACCTGGACGCCGGCCGGCACCCCGGTGATCCGCTGCTCGCCGTGCTGGTCGGGGAGCTCTCGGTGGCCAGCCCGGAGTTCGCCCGCTTCTGGGCGGCCCGCCGGGTCAAGGAGAAGACGTACGGCGTCAAGCGGCTCCACCACCCGGTCGCCGGCGCGATGGAGCTGGGCTACGAGAGCGTGACCCTGCCGGGCGAGCCGGACCAGACGCTGGTCACCTACACGGCCCCGGTGGGCAGCCCGGCCTACGAGAGCCTCCAGATGCTGGGGCTCACGACGACGAGGGCCGTCCCGAAACTCGGGACGACCCTCGTCGAATAGGTTCGGCTCAGCGGCCGCGGCGGGTGCGGACTTCCTGCAGGCGTTCGTTGAGGATGTCCTCGAGTTCTGCTATCGACCGCCGCTCCAGGAGCATGTCCCAGTGGGTACGCGGCGGCTTCGCCTTCTTCTGCTCCGGCTCGCTGCCGTCGACCAGACGGGCCACGCTGCCGTCGAACTTGCACTCCCACGTCGTGGGAACCTCGGCGTCGACGGCGAACGGAACCTCGAACTGGTGACCCTTGACGCAGAGGTACTCACGGGTCTGTCGGGGCGCCAGCTCGGTGTTACGGTCGGACTCGTAGCTGACTGCGCCAAGACGGCTGCCGCGCAGCATGCGTTCGCCCATGATCGGCTTTCCCCTCGCTCGTGGTGCTGCTCTCGCTGGTGTAACGAAATGGGCGGTCGCGAGATTCCTGGCGCCCACCCTGTCTTGCATATGTATGACTGCCCGCTGTATCAGCGGTGTTAACGCTATGAGCGTAACCGGCCAGTGACCTTACCGGGCAAAGCGAACCGTCGGGAAGTGGACCTTGGTCCAGTTTGCGGCGCTTTGACACGTCTACGGGTGGTGCGATGTCGGTCACTCGGGTGGTTCGCCGGCCATTAACCGGACATTCGGCCACCGGTACGCCGACGTTAGGGTTCCGCCCATCCGGTGTTGCGGGATCATCTCATCCGTCGATCGGCCCCGGTTGCGCCGGGGCCGGTGCCCCCGCCGGGGCTGCCGTCGCTGTTGCTGCCGGGGCCGCTGCGATCGCCCCGGCCGGCCCGGTCGCCCCGGCCGGCCCCGCCGGTGACGGTTGTGGCGGGCGGGCCGTGCCGAGGGAGGCCAGCGCCGACGCCAGGTCGCTGACCTGTGAGGTCATCTGTGCCGCCCGGTCCTGCGCCGCGTTCGCGTCGGCTCTCGCCGCCGCGAGCCGCCGCTCCAGGTCCGCTCGTTCGTCCGCGATCCGGTCCCTTTCCAGGCGCATACGCTCCAGCTCCCCGCCGACCCGGGCCAGATCATCCCGCTGGGCGATGACATCGGACAGCTCGCGCCGGGTCGCGGCCAGCGCGTCCACCGCCTCGTCGCGGGCCCGGCCGGCCGTGTCGGCCCGCTCGGTGGCCGCCGCCGCCACGGACTCCAGCCGGTCCACCTCGGAACGCGCCGTCTCGAGCTCCTGTTGAGCGCGGCGGGTGCTCTCTTCGGTCGTACGCCGCAAATCGGTGAAATCGCGCAGAGCCGCCGCCAGATCGCGCTCGGTGGTGTCCCGCTCGGTCTTGATCTGCTGCACGTCGCGGCGCGCCGCGGTGAGCTCCTCGGTCGCGGCGTCGCGCTCCGTCTCGGCCCGCTCGCGCAGCGCCGCGGCAGCCGTGGCCGCCCGAACCGCCTCGTCCCGCGCCGTCGTCGCCGCCTGCTCCCGCTTGCCGGCCTCCTCGGCCGCCCGCTCCGACTCGGTGGCCCGCTGCCCGGCCTCGTCCCGCTCCGCGGTGGCCGCCGCCGCGACCTGCTGCGCCGCCACCGACGCGGCCGCCGCCTGATCGGCGTCGCGCCGCGCGTCGTCCCGCTCCGCGTGCGCGGCCGCCACCTGCCGCGACGTCTCCGCCCGCACCTCGGCCACCTGCCGCTCGACCCCGGCCGGCGACATCTCCGAGTGCAACGCCTCGGTCAGCGTCCCGACCAGCGTGTCGAGCCGGTCCACCGCCTCCCAGGTCCGCGCCACCGACCCGGCCAGCCCGGGCGACGAGCGGTGCCGCATCCGCACGTTCCGGGACGCGCGCTGGCACTCCCCGTCATTGTCCCGGCAGTACCGGAACGGCCGCCCGGCGGAGGCGCGCTGCGGCACGGGCCGCCCGCAGTGCGCGCAGGGACGGGTCTCATTGACCTCATCGGTGTGTTCCTGGGTCGTCATAGCGGTAATCACCCTAGGGTGTGCCGGTCGCGGCGCCGGGACACCACTCCGATCTTCAGATGAGACATTTTTGTTTCATATGAACTAATCTCGTCTCGTGGATCAGGAGATGCTGCTGCGGGCGGCCGCGGAGTTCCTCGGGCGGCGGCCCAATGCGACCCAGGATGAGATCGCCGAGGCCGTGGGGGTGAGCCGGGCGACGCTGCACCGGCAGTTCGCCGGGCGGCGGGCGCTGATGGAGGCGGTGGACGCTCTCGCCGTACGGGAGATGCGGTCCGTTCTGGCCGGTGCGCGCCTGGACGAGGGCACCGCCACCGAGGCGCTGCGGCGGCTCGTGGTGGCCACCCAGCCGGTCTCGCCGTTCCTGGCGCTGCTCTACTCGCAGAGCCAGGAGTTCGACACCGATGAGATCGACGGGGACTGGGCCGAGATCGACGAGGCGCTGGTGGCGGTCTTCCGGCGGGGGCAGGCGGCGGGGGAGTTCCGGTCCGACCTGTCGCCGGCCTGGCTCAGTGACGCGCTCTACTGCCTGGTGGCCGGCGCGGCCTGGTCGATCAAGGTGGGGCGTTCGGCGGTGCGGGACTACCCGGACATGATCTTCAGTCTGATAGTGGGCGGGGTGCGGAGGCCGTGACCCGCCGCTGATTCGCCTTCGGGGTGCTGGTGCTCGCCGTGCTGCTGCCCTGGCATCCGGGATCGGTGCGGGTGCTGCTGTCGGCCACGGCGGCGATGGTCGCGGTGGTGTTCAAGGACTTCACCCCCGGGGCGGCACTCCCATCGCCTGCTCCTCGAAACGAGCCAGTCGCGAGCGGGCGCTCGCACCCAGTTCCTCCGCGACCGCGCTGATCAGCCGCGTCCTCACCGGCCGCCCCGCCCACCGCGACACCGTCCTCACCCCCGAGGAGCAATCCGAGAACACCACGATGATGATCTGCGTCGGCCGCTCCCACACCCGCCACCTGACCCTCGACCTGTAACCCACCCTCCTCGGCCGGCGCTCACGGGTGTGTCCGGCCGCCCGGCACACCCTCCTGGCTGGCGCTCACGGGTGTGCC
>NZ_JBFAYF010000008.1:0-83480 GCF_040681165.1 Actinoplanes sp. NPDC051851
CCGCCACAACTCCCACCGCGTCAAACGCCCCACCGACCACGGAACCCGCCACCCCGAACCAGCGATACCCATCGTGGCCTGCCCAAACGCCTTAACTTAACGGCATTGAGGCATGAGGTGGCAAGGGGAACGCGGCTTCGCCATCCTGATCGGGCGCTGGAAAACCCTTCGCCGCACCACCGCCAGTCCACGCAGAACCGGTGACATCGTCGCCGCCGCGCTCCACCTGACCCATTTCGAATACAAATACCTACCCGGATCTTGCTGAGATCACTTCACTGATCTGATCTCGCGGAAGCGGGAGACCGTCTGACCTCATATTTCATCGTGCACGAACGACATCGCGCAGCCGCGCGATGTCGTTCGTGATTCCTGTTCGTGAATGTTGGCCGGCTGCTATACCGCCCCCGGTGGCACCTATCAGCGGCCTTGTTAATGGGCGAGGTCTCTCCTAGCCTGAACGCGTGCGGAAACTTGCCATCGAATCGGATGTGCCCCCTCGTCTCGCTGAGTTGGGCAAATTCCTCGTCGCCCGGCGGGCCGAGACCTCGCCCCATCAGGTCGGGCTGCCGGCCGCGGGCCGGCGACGGACTCCCGGTCTGCGCCGGGAGGAGGTGGCGTTGCTCGCCGGTGTCGGTGTCTCCTGGTACACCTGGAT
This sequence comes from Actinoplanes sp. NPDC051851, assembly GCF_040681165.1. Lineage (NCBI taxonomy): Bacteria > Bacillati > Actinomycetota > Actinomycetes > Micromonosporales > Micromonosporaceae > Actinoplanes > Actinoplanes sp. NPDC051851. The sequence continues at coordinate 659 of NZ_JBFAYF010000008.1, forward strand.
CGAGCAGGGCCGCGCGCCGAACGTCTCCGGCGAGGTGCTGGACTCCATCGCCCGAGTGCTGGGACTCGACGACACTCAGCGGCTGTACATGCGCAGGCTGGCGGGCCTCAGCGTGGAGCACGTCGACTCGGTCTTCCGGCCGGACGTGCGTGCGCTCAGTCCGTTCGCCGACAACTGGCTGCCCAATCCGGCCTACATCGTCGACCGGTATTGGAACGTGGTGACGGCGAACAGCACCTTCGACGCCTTCTGGAAGTCCTCCGCCCGCTCGCAGATCAACGTCCTCGAGTACTTCTTCACCGATCCGTATGCCAGGACGTTGTATCCGCTATGGGACGAGGAAGCGTATCCGCTGGTCGCGCGCTTCCGTTCGCAGGTGGCTCGATATCCGGACGATCCGAAATTCGAGTCCATCGCTGGAAAGCTGGCGGACACGAGCCGTAAATTCTCCGAACTCTGGTCGCGGCGGATCGTGGAGGATGATGCCTGCGGTCCAGATCTGTGGTTTCATCCGGGTGCCGGAAAGGCTGCTTTCAATCGTACGTCGTTGCGATTCACCGATCGCATCGGACTGTCGATGGTAGTGTTCCTGCCGATTCCGGGTACCGGGACCGAGGCCGTCGTGCGGCGCATCGTGAGCACCGCCGGTGCGGCCGCCCTCCGGCCTTCTGCCTGACGCATCCGCATTCTCTGGAGGATTCTCCGTGACCTTGACTGACACCGACCGGTTGAAGCGGAGTCACCGCCCCGGGCTTTTCGCTTCGGGGAACATCAGATCACCTACGTGCCGGACGGCCTGGTGCAGATGAATCCCCGCATCTGGTTTCCGGAATCGTCGGACGACGACTGGTCGGCCCACGCGGACCACCTCGACGACGAGGGATTCCTCGTGGGTTCCATCGGCGGCCTGCTGGTGGAGCATCAGGGCCGGACCCTGCTGATCGACGCCGGCTACGGGGCCCATCAGGTCTCCGCGGAGCAGTCCCACCCCGCACTGGGCCGGCTGATCGGCGGTGATCTTCTGAATGGGTTCCGGCGGATCGGTCGAAGCCTGGCGGACGTCGATGTCCTGGCGCTGACGCACTTCCACGACGATCATGTCGGCTGGGCGCTGCCGAGGCCGGGGCAGGCGCCGGCGTTCCGGGAGGCCACCGTGGTCGCCTCGGCCGTGGAGTGGACGGCGCCGAGCCCGCTGCGGGCGTCCCGGGACCCGTCCCAGCGGCTCGTGCGTGCCGGGGACGGAGAAGAGATCTTCCCCGGCGTGACGGTGTGGCGGACACCGGGGCACACCGCGGGCCACACGGCGTACGTGCTCTCCTCGGCGGGCCGGCGGTTGATCGCCTTCGGGGACACGATGCATACACCGGTGCAGATCGGCCACCCGCAGTGGCGGTCGGTGTTCGACGCCGACCACGCCGCGGCGGTACGGAGCCGGCAGGCGCTCATCGCGGCGCTCGCCGAACCGGATACCGTCGGCTTCGGCGTGCACTTCGCGGACGTGGTGTTCGGCCGGGTGATCACCGGTGCCCAGGGGCCGTCGTGGGAGCCGGTGGACGATCCCGGGTGGTGAGGGTGTTGGTGCGGCTACTAGGTTAGCCACGCACTTCCTGCTTCTGCGCATTCGTCGGACGCTCGGCGTATGGCAAACACCTTCGCTACCGCCGCCGCGCCGCCGCGCATGACGGCCAGACAGCGAGCGACTCTGGTCGTCCTGCTCGGCGCACAGTTCATGTTCGCCGTCGACTTCTCCATCCTCACCGTCGCGCTACCCGAGATCCAGGGTGATCTGGGATTCGGCATCGACAGTCTCCAGTGGGTGGTCACCGCCTTCGCGCTCACCGCCGCCGGGTTCATGCTGCTGTTCGGCCGGATCGGTGACCTGTTCGGCCGCAAGCGGCTGTTCCTGTTCGGCATGCTCATGCTGACCGTGTCGTCGCTGGTGGGCGGGCTGGCGACGTCACCCGAGATGATGATCATTGCCCGGACCGCGCAGGGTCTGGCCACCGCGATCGTCACCCCGTCCGGCATGGCGCTGATCACGACGAGCTTTCCGGAAGGACCGCTGCGTAACCGGGCTCTGGGCCTCAACGGCGCGCTGCTCTCCCTGGGCTTCGCGGTCGGCGCGGTGCTGGGCGGTGTGCTCACGGACCTCCTGTCCTGGCGGTGGAACTTCCTGATCAACATCCCGGTCGGCATAGTGCTCTTCGTCGCCGCGCTGGGGCTGATCACGGAGTCCAGGTCGCCCAACCGGCCGAAGCTCGACGTTCCGGGTGCGATCACGGTGACCCTCGGGCTCCTGGCACTGGTCTTCGGGTTGACCGGCGCCGAGCGGGCGGGATGGAGCTCGCCGGAGACACTCGTGTCGCTCGGTGCCGCGATCGTGCTGCTGGTCTCCTTCTATCTGATCGAACTGAAGTCGTCGGCGCCGCTGGCTCCGGTCAGCGTCCTGCACAGCAACTCGGTTCGGTGGGGAAACCTCGGTGGCCTGCTCACCTTCTCGATGGAGTCGGGGATGGCTTTCCTGCTGACGCTCTACATGCAGCAGGTGCTCGACCTGAGCCCGTTCCAGGCCGGTCTGATGTTCGGCTTCCTGGGCACCGGCGCGTTCCTGGGCGGAAGCCTCTCCTCCAAGGTCATCGGTCGTCTCGGTGCGAAGAACACGCTGGTCCTGGGCCTGGTCGTGCAGGCGGTCAACACCGGTGTGCTGTTCTGGCTCGGCCAGGAGATGACGGTGAGCGTCGCCGTGGTGCTGCTCACCACCTTCGTCGGGGGCTTCGGCCACGTGCTCGCGATCGTCTCCTACACGGTGGTCTCCACCTCGGGCATCTCCGACGACGAGCAGGGCCTCGCCACAGGCCTCGCGACCATGACCCAGCAGATCGGCTTCACGTTGGGCACCCCGGTCGTGTCGGCGATCGCCGCCACACAGTACGGCGAACTGCACGACGGCGTGGCCACCCCGGCGGGCGTGCTCTCCGGGACCACGTTCGGCTTCCTGGTCGACGGTCTCATCATCCTGGCCGGCGCGGTGTTGATCGCGATCTTCCTGCGTACCGCCGTGGCACCGGCGCTCGGGGCGAGGGAGGCCACCGAGAACGTCTCGGCATGATCGCGCCCACGGCCGTCGATCGCGAAGCGACCCGAACGGTCCGATCCCCTGGAGGAAGACATGCGTCTGTCCAGCATCGATGACTATCTCGGCCCTCGGACCGGAGCTCCTCCACCGTGCCGCTCGTACCTACGACCTGGTCGTGCACCTTCCGATCGAATTCCCGCTGCCCGGCCCGGCGAAGCCGATCAGCGAGCGATTCCGCGAACTCTCCGACGCCCTGCTGCTGCGGACCCTCGCCACGGCCGGCATCCCGTTCCACATCGTCACCGGGACCTTGGAGAGCCGCATCGCCGCCCTCAGCGCGCGCGTCGAAGGACTTCAGAGCGCGTTCTAGATGGTGTGATGCCCGGGGCGTTGGTCGGGTGTCGGCAGCGCCTGTGCGGATGCCGCCGATCAGGGCCGCGCAGGATTGTCGAGGGCCTGAGCCGTGGAACCGTGGTTCAGGACCGTTCCGGTTCACCACGATGGGCCGGGTGGGAAGAGCACCGGGGTCTGGTGCTCGGGTGCGAGACCGGGCCGGCTCAGCAGGTGTGCTCGGCCTCGGGCGAAGGCATCCGGGACCGGGTGGCCGTCGAACAGGCCGAGGTAGAAGCCCACGCTGAACTCGATCGCCGCGGGGTCGCCGATAGCGGAGCGCATGCCGACCACGTGCCCGACGTGGGGTGCGAGCTGCCAGGCCAGGCGTTCGCTGTAGCAGGCGTTGAGGATGACGCAGCGCAGGGTCCTGCTGTGCAGGCTGAACAGGGCGGCCAGGCCCTCCGGGGTGACCTTGGTGCAGCGACCGTCGTTGTCCTCGATGCCCAGATTCCCGTCGCGGTCGCCGTGGCCGGAGAAGTGCACGACCGCGGGCTGGTGGTCGACCAGCGACTGGCTGATGTCGTCGAAGCGGACGGCGAGTGCCGGTTCGATCCGGTACCGGTCGCGATTGCGGGCGAGCTGCAGCCGTTCCTTGACCCTGCGCATCTCCTCGTCGGATCGCAGCGGCGGCAGATCGCGGGGGTTCGCGGCGAGATAGAGGATGCTCTGCGGCACGCTGGAGGGCGGCGGTGACGGCGGTACCGGGGGCTGCGCGGCCACGGTCAGGTGGTCCACCTGGGTACGGGTCACCGCGCCGCCGCTCGTGTACGTGGTTCGGGCCGTCAGCGGCACGTGCCGTCCGGCCTCGGCCACATTGACCTGGAAGGTGAACCGGGCCATCATCCCCGGGCCGAGGACGGAGATCCGGGATCGCGGGACGGCTCCGGAGAACGGCCCGGTGACAGCCATCATCACGTCCTCCAACGGGATCCCCGCGTCGTTGATCACCAGGATGCGCAGCTCGTCCCACGCGCCGAGAACCAGGTTCGGGGTCTCGCAGATGACGCCGAGCCGTCCGGTCGGCTGCGGGACGGGTGCCACCACGGGGGCGGCCCGTACCGACAGGCCGGCTCGCCACCCGGTGACGCGAACCGGTTCGTGGTTCTCGTCGCGGTAGGAGAAGTTGGTGCACACCAGGTCGAACGGGCCCGGGGTCCGGGCCTGCAGGGTGAGCTCGTGAACGTGGGTACGGCCGGCCGCCAGCACCGGGAGCACCACCCGGTCGGTTCCGCCCAGGAGCACGATCCCCGGCGGTAGGCCGACCGTGAACACCATGTCCGTGCAGGGCCCGGTGCCGGTGTTGACGAATCTGATCGACAGTGCCGACCGCAGCCCCGTGACCAGGTCGCCGGTCACCGAAACCTCGATCACGGCTGGGCCGCCGGCTCGGCCCATCCGTGCCGCTTGGCTACGGTCTTGTGGAACCGTTCGGCGCAGCTGCGGCAGTGCATGGCCGGCCGCGGTGCCGGCGAGGACTCGGGCTCGGAGTCGGCGAACGCGTCGTCGGCCGCGACGATCCAGCCGTGCAGTTCACACACCGGCATGCCGCAGTGGTGGCACAGGAAGATCTGCGATTCGTCCAGATCCTCGCCGTTGATGCCGCACTTGATGCTCATCGTGGTCCTCTCCGCTCGTCGAGCTCGGCCTGGATCCGGGTGATGATCTGGCGATGGGTCTGCTCGGAGATCCGTCCTTCGAGCAGCGCGACGTCGGCGGCCCGGCGGTGCTTGTCGGCGAGCGCGGCGGGGGAGATGCCGGGCTCGTGCCAGGATTCGCCGGCCGGTGGTTCGATCACCTCGCCGGTGAGGGCATCGTCCGGCGGCCCGCTGATGGCGGGGGCGCCGGCGGCCCGCCCGGCCCGGCCGGCGAGCAGTTGGATGACCCGGTCGTGCAATCCGATCCAGGTGTCCTCGATCCGCTTGAGCAGTTCGTCCCCGCGTTCGTCCGGCTCGACGATCACCCCGTCCGGGCCGGTGCCGTCCGGGCCGACGAGAGTGCCGAGCGCGTAGGCGCCCTTCACGCTGACCTGGGCGACGGTCTTGCCGTTCAGTGCGCCGGCCGGGCCGGACTCCTCGCCGCGCAGGTTGATGTCGAAGTCGATCGGGAACACGCCGGAGTACAGCCGGCCCGTGATGTCCCAGACCCGGTTCACCACGTTGGGCCGGCCGTCGTCCCGGAACGGCAGGTGCTCCACGACGCTCTTGACGTAGTAGCTGTCCGCGCTGATCGTGTTGGTCAGCTCCGCGACCGTACGCGGGTCGGGCACCACCCCGGGGAACTCGTCGGTCCTGTTCCGGCCGTACGCCACGTCGTCGGGACAATGCTCGTCCGGCACCACCCGTACCTCCTGGTAGCGCAGCGACCGGATGCTGACGTCGAAGTTCACCGACACCTTCGTCTGGGTCGTGACCTGCGGCTGGTTGCCCTGACCGCCGCCGGGCAGATAGACGGCGACGCCGGTGGCACCGGACAGCAGCCCGTTGAACGTGGCCTCCACGGTGCCCGACAACGTCAGCCGGGTTCGTTCGTCGTCGACCGGGCCGGCGCCGTCGAGCAGGGGCGCGGGCGAGGCGGGGACCTCCCGGATCGGCCGTTCGAACCGAAGCCCCAGCGTGAGGCTGCCGGTCGTCTGCGAGGGCGTGGGGAGCTGTTGCCACCGGACCAGCCGGCGGTCGCCGTCCCGGCCGGTCTCCACCCCGCCGGGCCGGGCGCCGTCCACGTCGCCCCAACCGAGTGGAACCCGCAGTTCGATCAGGTCGAACCCGGCCAGTTCGAGCCGCTCGCCCTCGGGGCCGAGGCCGACCCAGTGCAGGTCGATCTCCATGGCCCGCCGGTCCGACGCCGGCACCAGCGACGGGACGATCCACAGCGGAATCTCCGGCGGCTTGCGCCCGTCCTGCACCTCGTAGTCGATCGTGATGGTGGACGCGCGATGCTGCAACTCCGGATCGTCGGGGAACAGGTCGTGCTCGTCGGCGGATCCACCGCCGAGCGAGATACCGGCGCCACCGGCGAGCACCGGCGACTGCCCCGCCCGGAACGCCAGCCCGGCATTCCCTTTCAACAGGAGGAACCCGGCGGCGAATTCGACCGGCTCCGGTGGCGGGACCTTGAACTTCCGGCGGTACGCCTGCAGCACGGTGTAGCCGTCGTTGGCCGACATGTCGACGGTCATGGCGCCCGTGACGCTCTCCACCGAGGCGGTGTACTCGTCCTGATCCAGCCGGACGTATCCGGTCAGTCGCTCGACCAGGTCGACCGTGTTCACCTGGGGGACGAGGGGCAGCGGTGGGCGGAGGCGCCTCTCCGTCGCCCACCGGTGGTACCCGATCTCACCGCCGGCCACCAGGGCGCCGAGCAGCAGCAGGAGCAGGCCGGGGGTGGTGGCGGCGAAGAGCAACAGAAAGCCTGGTACGGCGATGGCCATCCCGGCGCCGACGACTCGCCATCGCAGGCCCCCGACCATGTGGTCGTGTTCCTTGCAGTGATAAACGGCCTCCCGCAGGCTGCTGCCCAACTGCAGGCCGGCGAACTCGCGGCTGACCGCCCGTGCCTCGCCCCCGCCGCCGGGTGTACGTACCCGGACGCCGTCCTGGTCCAGGATGAGTGGCGTGTGTTCGTCGCACATCGGCCGCTGGCAGTGGTGGCACACCGAGAAGACGGCGGCGCTACCACACTCGTGACAGCGCACTCGGGGTGCGCGATCCACCAGGGTTTCGGTCATGAACCGCTCACTTCCTCGAGGTCTGTTGAAAGCGGAACCGCTCGCGCAACGTCAGCTGCAGAGCGTTCATCTCGCGGGTCAGCTCCCGGTGGTTCACCGGCAGCGTGCCCAGCACCGAAACCTTGAGCTGGCCGCTCTCCTTGTCGTCACGGATCCTGACCCGGTCGCCCAGGATCTGCTCACGGTCGAGGCGGGTACGCCTGCCCTCCACCGCCACCAGCAGGAACAGCTCGTCCGGCCCGTGGCTGCGGGTGGCCTGCAACAGCCAGCTCGGGGTCACCGGGTCGGGAGGGGCCGGAGGGCCGGGCGCCGGTACCTTCTCGGCCTTGAACCCGGCGTTGTTCAGCACGGTCAGGATGTCGGTGATGCGCTGCTCATCCGGTATGACGTCGTCGAAGACGAATTGCTGGTACGGCGAGAAGCGCCGAGTGGCGAAGATGTCGTCCGGATAGATCGTCGCGTGGACTCTCAGCTTGGTGGTCACCTCGGGCCGCCGGACCTGTCGCTGCCCGGTCGCGTCGTAGGGCCGTACGTCCAACCCGGACAGCAGGTAGCCGGTGATGTCCACCTGGGCCTCGACCGCGAGTTCCCGCTGCTGGAAGAGTTCGCCCGGATGCCCGATCTTCAGGAAGAGGGAGACCTCGTGATAGCTGCGCAGGTTGCCCCTCGTCTGCTCGCCCTCCATCGCGACCTGTGGCACCGGCACGTCCTGCCACTCCAGCCGCCCCCTGTCCTTGGCCGGGTTGTAGCGGATCGGCGCCTCCCGGATCGAAGGCCCACCGGCGTCCGGGCCGGGCTCCGCCACGTACAGCTGGGTGCTGCGCAACGAGGTGAGTGCCGGCCACGCGATCGACATGTGCTTCACGACGGGCTTGGGCTTCGCCGTCGCGTACTTGATCGGTATCGATATCTTCACGGTGATGCGCAGCAACAGCTCGCTGTCGAAACTGGCCTGCTGCCGGAGCCGCTCGATGATCTTCGACGGCTCCTCCCGCTTCCGGGTCACGCTGTCCAGCACGGTCTCGAACGCGTGCGACAGGCTGTCCGGGTCGTCCAGCCCGACGTCGAGCTCGATCGGATTGAGCGACGGGTTCGCGGGCTGGTAGTCGTAGGCGATACTGCACGCCTTCCGGTCACCGGTCAGATCGAGCGTCCCGTCCGCCGTCGCGATCGGGACGGTCAGTGGCAGTGCGCCGGCCGTCCCGTGCAGTCGCAGGCTGGGCAGCAGCCCGGTCGTCCGGGTGTGATCGGAGATCAGCAGGTGCCCGATCGTCGCCCGCCGATCACCGGTCATCCCCTGCTGCGCTCCGAGACCCTGCTGTACGTCGGCGACGGCCAGCCGGGAGAAGAACTCCCTCCCGTCGTACGGGACGAGGATCTCGATCCGGCCGGTACCGTCGCCGGCCTGCCGGAGTGATTTGTTCTTGGAGATGTCCTGCTCCACCGAGTAGATCTCGGTCAGCGTGACCTTGCTCGGCGTCGCTCGTGCGAACAGCGTGCCGTCCCCACGCGACCGCCGCGCCCCCAGGATCGACAACGTCCTCAACCTCCAACGAATCGCGTCGGTGAGTCTTCGAGGCGGCGAACGCGAATGACCGCCGCGTTTCTCACTGACGGACCGGAGCGCGGGGGCTCTTTGCCGCCGGCGGGCGGTAGTGCCCCTCGCCGCAGCGGACTGCTAGCATTCCGACTTGAAGAATTCTTCAATTCGGCATATCGGCAAGTCTGGGTCCGGGCGGGGGTGACGAGTGTCGGGTCGGGTGCCGCTCTATCAGGCGAAGGCCGAGTTGTTCCGTACGCTGGGCCATCCGGTTCGTGTCCGTGTCCTCGAACTGTTGCAGGACGGGCCCCGGGCGGTGCGGGACCTGCTGGCCGAGATCGACGTGGAACCGTCGAACCTGTCGCAGCAGCTGGCCGTGCTGCGCCGAGCCGGCCTGGTGTCCTCGACGCGTGAGGGCGCGTTGGTGGTCTACACGCTGAGCACGCCCGATGTGGCGGATCTGCTCGCGGCGGGGCGCCGGATTCTGGCCAACGTGCTGACCGACCGTGACGGCCTGCGGGAGCAGCTCGGCACGGACTCCACCGCGTGACCACTCGGCGGACGGGACCGCCGCCGCACCGGGCCGACCGAATCGCGATCAGGTGAGATCCCCGACGTGACCTGCGACAGGCGCCACCCGGGCATTCGACAGAGGGAGAGCATCACATGGCCGACATCGAGCAGTCACTCAAAGAGGCGATGGCCATCGAGGGAGCCATCGGCGTGGCGCTGTGCGACCACACGAGCGGTCTCACCCTGGGCGTCAGCGGCGGCGACCACACGATGGACATGACCGTCGCCGCCGCAGGAAACACCGACCTCGTCCGCGCCAAGATGCGGACCATGCAGATGCTCGGTCTCGGCGACGGCATCGAGGACATCCTGATCACCCTGGACTCGCAGTATCACCTGATCCGGCTGCTGCGGACCCGCGGCAGCGGTGACACGATGTTCCTGTACCTGGCGCTGCACAAGAACCGTGCCAACCTCGGCCTGGCCCGGCACAAGCTGCGACAGATCGAAGCCGACCTCGACCTGTGAGCCCGTCCGGCGCGTCCGTTCGGGTTCCGGCCCGACGGCGGACGCCCGGCGGATCTGTTCGCCTGACCCGTCGCGGTGGGCTCGTGCGGGGGCACGCGAGCCGCCGCGATGGGGCAGTCTGTGGGTATGACCGACTACGCGTACTCGACCGCGTCTGAACTCACCGCGGCGATGGAGAGCGGTGAGATGTCGGCGGTCGAGCTCGCCACGGCCGCGATCGACCGGATCGAACGACTCGACGGCGACATCAACGCGATCTGCGTGGCGGACTTCGACCGGGCACTCGCGGCGGCGGGCGAGGCCGACGCGGCGCGGGCCCGGGGAGAGACCGGGCCGGTGCTCGGCGTCCCGATCACCATCAAGGACTCGATCGACATCGCCGGACTGCCCACGACCTGGGGATTCCCGCCTTTCAAGGACAACACGGCGGCCGCCGACGCGGTCGTGGTCGCCCGGCTCGCGGCGGCCGGGGCGGTCATTCTCGGCAAGACGAACGTGGCGCTCGCGCTCGGCGACTTCCAGTCGTACAACCCGGTCTACGGCACCACGAACAATCCGTGGGACCTCGGGCGTACGCCGGGTGGCTCGTCCGGCGGTTCGGCCGCCGCCCTCGCCGCGGGGTTCGGCGCGCTGTCGATGGGGTCGGACATCGGTGGCTCGTTGCGCGTCCCGGCGCACTTCTCCGGGGTGTACGCGCACAAGCCCTCGATCGGTCTGCTCCCGTTGCGCGGGCACACGTTCCCGGGCACCCGGCCGCTGCCCGAGCTCGGCGGCGACCTGGGTGTCGTCGGCCCGCTGGCCCGCGGCGCGGCCGATCTCGGAATGATGGTCCGCCTGCTCGCCGATGCCGACGAGGAGGGACTCGGCCTCGCCTACCGGACCGCGGTGCGCTCCGCCCGGCACGACGACCTGGGCGCGTTCCGGGTCCTGGTGCTGGACGCGCACCCGCTCGTCCCGGTCTCGTCCGAGGTGCGCGCCGCGATCGGCGACCTGGCCACCCGGCTGGAGGCGTCCGGGGTGACGGTCCGGCGACAGAGCCCGCGCCTGCCCGATCTGGCCGAGGGCGCCCGCTCCTACATGAGGCTGCTCCAGGCGAGTATCGCGGCCGGCTTCCCGCCCGAGGTCTACGCGGCCGCTCTGACGGCGGCGGCCGCCCTCGACCCGGCCGACACCTCGTTGTCCGCCGAACGGGCCCGGGGTCTCGTCCTGAGTCATCGCGACTGGGCCGCGGCCGACACCGTCCGCGCCGTTCAGCGGGCCCAGTGGGCTGAGTTCTTCACCGACGTGGACATCGTGATCGCGCCGGTCTCCTCGATCCCGGCCATCCCGCACGACCACAGTGAGCCGATCTCGGCGCGCACCGTCGCGATCGACGGCGTGGCCCACTCCTACTTCGACCAGCTGGCGTGGGCCGGCATCGCGACGGCGCCCGGTCTCCCGGCGACCGCGGTCCCGGTCACCCGCTCGGCGCGGGGGCTGCCCATCGGCGTCCAGCTGATCGGCCCGCTCTTCGAGGACCACACCCCGATCCGCTTCGCCGAGCTGATCGAGCGCGAGTTCGGTGGCTTCACCCCACCCCCGATCGACGCGCTCGCGTAGCGGCCGCCAGTGAGGTGACCTTTCGTGATGTCGCGGTCTCGTTGAGTGATATTGAATTCCACAGTAGACTCAGGTTCGCTGTGTCACCCGGGCCGGAATGACGCCCCGGTGACCGACTCCGGCACCCGTGCGTCCCGGAGTTTGGCCATTTCAGGACCCCTCGCGAGGAGCGAGCGATGGATGCGGAAGCCATCCGCCACGATGCTGTTCTCCCGGCTGTCACGGACGACCATCCGGAAGCGTCGCCGACGACGCGGATGCTGGGTTTCCTGCGCGACTACGCCCGGAATTTCCTCAACTCCCGGCTGCTGGACGAGCGCCGCTCGTTGCCGCCCGCAATGGTCTCCGACTTCGCCGACGTCGGTCTGCTCGGTTTGCAGATCCCCCGGAAGTACGGTGGGCAGGAGATTTCCCACGCCGACCTGAACCGCGTGTTCACGCAGCTCGGCGCCATCGACGCCAATCTCGCCGTGCTCTGCGTGGTGCACAACACGTTGGGGACTCCGCCGGTCAGACTCGCCGCGTCAGAGGAGGTCAAGGACCACGTGCTGCCGCGGTTGGCCAGTGGGCGGGCACTGATCACCAGCGCGATCAGCGAACCGGGTATCGGTTCGCACGTCCGTGGAATGACGACCGACGGGGTCCGGAACGCCGATGGTTCCTACACGATCAACGGCGCCAAGAAATGGATCTCGCTGGGTGGGGACGCGCGGTATGTGAATGTCTTCGCCCGGCTCCGCGACGAGCACGGCCGGCCCATCGGCATCACCGGGTTCCTGGTGGACGGCCGAACCCCCGGTTTTGAGATCGGTCCGGAAATGCTGACGCTGGGGCTACGTGCGGTCGCACAATACGATCTCGGCTTCAAGGACCTGCGAGTTCCCCACTCTGCTCTGCTCGGCGAGGAGGGGAACGGTCTCGACCTCGCCAAGGCGGCGTTCATGAGCGGTCGAGTGGTGCTGGCCGCGGCGACGCTGGGTGCGGCGATGCGGTCGCTGGAGCTGGCCCAGCGATTGGTGAAGGGCCGGAGAGTCGCCACCGGCTCGCTGGCCGAGAACGGGCGGATACGCGAGGTGCTCGCCGAGGCCGGGGCCGGCGTGCAGGCCGTCGAGTCGCTCCTCACCCGCATCGCGACCCTGCAGGACGCGGGCGAGGACGTACCGGAAGCCTGGTTCTTCTGCGCGAAGATCCTCGGGTGTGAGCTGGGCTGGAGCGCCATCGACAGCGCCCTCCAGGTGATGGCCGCCCGGGGTTTCCTCGACACCAACACGGTCGGTCAGCACTTCCGGGACTACCGGTTGTTCAGGATCTTCGAGGGTTCCACCGAGGCGATCGCGGTGTACCTCGGCACCATGCTCGTCCGGAATCCCGACGAGTTCGCCAAGCTCATCCACCAGGCCGCGCCGACGGCCCAGGTGCTCGATCTGGCCGATCAGGTCGCCCAGATCGGGGCCGACCGTCCCGACGATGCCGGTGCGCGGCACATCCACGCCGCGGTGGTCGGCGAACTGGTCTGCTGGACCCTGCTGACCATGGTGACCGGCGAGGTCGCCCACCGTACCGCGATGCACGGGTACTCCGCGTCCTGGACCGAGCACCAGCTGCGGTGCCGGATCCGTGACGCGCGGCTGGACCGACACCGGATTCTGCCCACCGCAGCGGAGTTCGCCGACCACATCGGCGGCTTCGCCGACGCCATCGGCGATGTCGATCAGCGCCGCTGGCCCGGCGAGGAGTGGCGCCGCGATCCGCTGCTCCTGTGAAAACCCGTGCCGCGGTGGCTGCCCGGGGTGCCGCCGCCCCGAATGCTCCGGGGCGGCGGCACTCTGTCAGACCAGGGTCTCGCAGTCGGTCACCGTTCCGGCGGCCGTGCAGATGTCGCCCGGGGACGAGGTGACGTTGGTGCCGCCGTAGATGTGCTCCCTGAGCGCGTCGGCGCTCGACGGCGAGGAGTAGAGCCGGTCGTCGCCATCCCCACCGCGCAGGGTGTCGGTGCCGCCGTTGCCGTACGCGATGTCGTTGCCCGTACCGCCGCTCAGGTTGTCGTTGCCGGTTCCGCCGTAGAGGGTGTCGTTGCCGGCGCCGCCGTCGAAATAGTTCATGCCGGACTCGTCCGACATGATGTCGTTGCCGCCCAGTCCCCGGAGGCCGTCGTCGCCGGGGCCGCCGTAGAGGCGGTCGGCGCCGGAGCCGCCGTAGAGGTTGTCCTTGCCCGCCTCGCCGTACAGGACGTTCGCGCCGTTGCCGGCCATCAGGTCGTCATCGCCGGGGCCGCCGTACATCTTGTCGGCGCCGCCCTTGCTCTGCAGCGTGTCCGACCCGGCGCCGCCGTAGGCGATGACCGGGAGCGAGGTCTCGTTGTAGAGCCAGTCGCTCTTGGAACTGAAATTGACCTTGAGCAGCTTGGTCGCCTTCTTGGTGGTGCACTTGACCTTGGTCTTGTCGCCGCTGACCCGTTTGCAGCCGGCGCCCGCCTTGATCGCCCAGCTGCCGTAGCCGTCGATGGTGACGGTCCGCCCGGAGCGGGTCACGTGGATCATGTTGGCTTTACCGCTCGCCGACACGAAGGTCACGGTGGTGCCGGAGACCTTCGCGGTGCCGTGGACGGTGGCCGCGAAGGCCGCCGGTGCGGCGACCGTCGTGCCGGCCGTGACGGCGGCGGTGATTATCGCAAGCGCGGCGAGGCCGCGCCGGGAAGCGCTCATGGTGATTCCCTGGTGCTCGAAACGTCGATCCCCATGATCGACGTCCGCGGATCATAGGTTGTGCGCCGCCCCCTGTCTCCATCTTCGCGGGTCGTATGGGGCTGAATCCGATGTGGACTTGAGGCGGAATCGCCATGCGTGACCGGTCCCGCACTCAAACCCGGTCGGCACTGGGTCTTCACCGCTGTTGTCGCTCCGCTCGGGTGGCCCGCGTGGTGGTCACCGGCACCACGACGTATCTCGGCGGCGGCCACGGCCCTGCCGCGGTGACCCGCCGTGCGGGTCAGGCGCCGGTGTAGGCGAAGGCGGCCCAGAAGCGGGGGTCGGCGTACGGGTTGTCGGAGGGTGGGGGCAGGACACCGGGGACCAGGGCGGTCAGGTCGGCCCGGGTGGCGTGGCGCAACCAGTGGCGGGCGCGGTGGAGAGCCAGTGCGGGCTCGTCGTCGGACGTACCCCAGAAATGGTAGAAAGCGGTCATCGCATACATGGTGGCCAGGTCGTCGACCGCCCAGCCGGTGGCGATGACGCCGGCGAAGCCGATCTGGAGCAGGGCAGAGGGGAGGCCGACCACCTCGTTCGGCAGGGCGGAGCCGACCGTGTTGGTGTGGCAGGCGGAGAGGACGGCCAGGCGGCGCCGGTCCGGTCGCAGGGTGGCTGCCAGTTCGGCCAGGGTCACCGCGCGGTCGGCGAAGTGCAGGCGGCTGGCCTGGATGTCGTCCGGCTCGGCGTCGCCGTGGCAGGCCAGGTGCCAGACGGTGTGGCGGTCGGCGGTGGCGCGGAACTCGGCCCACGTGCAGTCGTGCACGGCCGTCGCGGCGCGGCCGGGCCAGCGGGCGGTCACCTCGGCCGTCTCGCGGGCCACGTGCCGCAGACGGTGGTGAGGGTCGCCGGGCGCGTCGACGGCCAGGAGCGTCTGGTCGGCGGTCCGCAGTCGAACGGCCGCGGCGCGGGAGCGGGCCAGGGATCGTACGTTCGGGGCGTAGCGGATCGCGGAGAACTCGCCGATGTGGTGGTCGCCCGGTCCGTGTTCGCCGACCGCGTGCAGCGGCAGCAGGTTGAGCAGACCGATCGGGATCAGCGTCACCACCCGGCCGCGGGCGCTCAGCCAGACGAGGTTGCGCAGTCCGCCGTCCCACAGCAGACGGAGGGTCTCGTCCATCGGGCCGGTGGGCGCGGGCCCGGCGGGGGTGAGGTCACGGGCCGGGCCGGGCGGGACTGCCGCCGGTGCCCGGGTGGTCAGGCCGGCGATGGTGGCGCGGTCGAGGTCGGGCAGGTCGACGTATTGCGGGTCGTGGGTGGCGGCCACCACCAGCGCGTATCCGCCGGCCCGGGCCGCCGCCAGGTAGACGATGGCGCCGTCGCCGGTCTGCGCGGTGACGTCCGGGTAGGTGATCGTGCCGGGGGAGCCGTCGGCACCGGAGGAGAGGGCGACGGCGCGGCCGGTCTCCAGCGCCAGGACCGCCTCCCGGAAGCGGCCGCACCGGGCCAGCCAGTAGCCGGCCTCCTCGGCGTACTCCTGGGCGGCGAGCAGGACCCGGTCCCGGGCGCCGGCGTCCTGGCGTGCGGTGGCGTCCTGGGCGGCGAGCGTGACCAGGCGTTCGTACGCCTCGGCGGCGTACTCGGCCACCCCCGTACCGGCCGCCCACTCGGCCCAGGCCAGGGCGAGCCGGGCCAGCGCGGCGGGGCTGCCGGGTGCGTGCGCCGCCCGCCGCCAGGCCTCCTGCCGTCGCTCCGGGGTGCCCCGGCCGGTGAGCGCGTCCCGGGCGGCGAGCACCTCCTGCCGGAGAACGGGATCGTCCACGCGACGGACCAGCCGGACCGCCTCGGAGAGACCGTCCCCGGAGCCGAGCGCCCGCATCAGCAGCAGCCGGGCGAGCGGCCCGTCGGCCGGCGTCGTGCGCCGCCACCAGGTCAGGCCGGCCCGCCGCCCGGCGCGGCACAGGGCGATGCCACGGTCCAGGTCGTCCCGGGCGATCAGCAGGCCACGGGTGGCGAGGGCGGCCGGCGTCCGCTCGGTCAGCGCGTCGACCGCGGCCGTCAGGGAACCGCGGAGGATGTGGCGCCGGGCGCGCAGCAGGGCCGATCCGTCCCGCGCGATCAGGGCGTCCAGCGGGCCGAAGTCGTCGTGCAACTCGGCACGTTCGATCGCCGCGTCCGCCCCGGGATCGCCGGTGGGTGGCAGACCCTCGACCCGTTCCGCACGCGTACGCCGGATCGTGTCCCGGAAGCGGCGCCGGTCGCGCGTCTCCCGGATCCGCTGGAATCCCCGGTGATGCGGGTCGTTCAGCACGTCCGCGGCCCGGCGCGCGACGTCGCGCATCGCGGCGTCGAGCTCGGCCTCGCGCGGATGCCCGGCGAAGTCCTCCCGCTCGAGCAGCCGGATGCACATCGACACGAACTGGCGTGCCTTGGTGCGCCGGTCGTTGTCGTTGTCGAGATCGCGGGTGTCGATCAACGGATGGCGTCCCAGCAGGTACTCGACGGCACCGGCGAAGTCCCCGTACTCCGCGGCCAGCCGGACCATTTCGATGTCGAAGAAGCCTGGACTCGGGGACTCGAGCCAGGACCGCCACGCGTCGCGTAGACCGGCCCGGTCACCACGAAGGCCGGCGTCCTTGTATTCCCAGATGTGGGTATTGGTCTCGGCGACTGCGCGCCAGAGCGGGTCAGGGTCGTGCGCGGCCTGGAATCGGTATTCAAAGATCTGCGCTTCGTGCTTCCACGGCTCGGCGAATGACGGATCGGTCGGGTTCCCGCACTCGGGACACCGGCCCGGCCAGGGTTCATATGGATTGTCCTCGCCTCTCCCGCAGGGAAGACAGCGCCAGCCCTGAACTCGGGCGCCGCGCGGCGGTTGGTAGCCGTACGAGGTTCGCAGCACACCGATCTCTGACGGACCTGTCCGTCAGAGATCGACATGCGACTGTTCCGCCGGGCGCCCCGGTCCCGTTTCCCCGCCGACATGCTCCCCTGGCTGGAGTCCTTCGGCCGGCATCGGCTCGACGGGTTCACCAGCAGGGTCGACACCGAGGGCGTGTGGGAGCGCATCGCGCAGTTCATCGAGGTGGTCAAGACCGACCGGGACGGCTTCCTCGGCGACCTCGCCGCGCTGGTCGCGGACGATCGCGGCGGGTTCGCCACGCTCGGTGCGGCCGGCGTCGTCTGGGAGGTCTTCGGCGGCGAGGCGCTGCGCATCCCCGGCGCTCTGGTGCTCATCGACGCCGGCATCGCCGTCAAGCAGGCGCGTGGCCTGGCCGGGATCGCGTTCACCGGTTACGAGTGGCAGCGCGTCCAGGAACTCCGTAACCCCTCCTGAAAGGACCGTACGGTGGAAGGCTTCATCTGTTTTCTGATCGTCGCCGCGTTCGTCGGCGTGTTCGCGTGGCAGCTCTCCGAGACGCGCCGGGCGGTGGCGACCACGGTCGTCGAGACGCCGCTCTCACCCGCCGAGGCGGCCGACGTGGTCCGGGAGGCGTTCACCGGCGTCCGCGCGCCTCTCTGGACCCGCAGCCCCGGCCCCGGCACGATCAACATGCGCCGCCGTGGCGTCAACCGCGGCATCACCATGTCGATCGACATCCGGCCGCACCCGGACGGCGGCTCCGAGGTCGCCATGTGGGCCTCCGAGACCGTGACCTATCTCGGTCTGCTGGTGAACTTCGCGGGCGTGGTGAACCGCCGCAAGTCCGCCATCGGCCGCGCGATGACCGAGACGGCCTAGGGTCGGCCTCAAGGAAAGGTCGCGGCGGTTGTGGTCACCAGCCGCAGCCGCCGTTCCCGGCTCGTCAGCCGATCACATCAGCCCGGCCGAGGAACGGGTGCCCGCTCTCCCGCTCCCATGCCAGGACGCCGCGCTCCTTCTCCTCCTGGCTGGGAGCGATGAAATCGAGGTACTGCAGGATGACCGCTCGTGCCTCATCGAAGGTGTACGTCGTGGGATCGGGATGCGGCCCGAGGCTCTCGATCGTCACTCCGGCCGGGTGGAAGCGGACGACGGCGGAGTTCCCCTCGTACTCGTCGTAGGCGACTCTTCCCGCGGCCACCTCATCGATGCATTCCAGCAGGCCGACACAGTCCGGGGCGTACCCCTGGATGTCGCTGACGAGTTGGGAGCCGATGCGGATGAAGTGCTTCGACTCGGTTGAGAAGTCCCGATAGCCGTTGTCGTCTCGGAAGAACCTGACGTCCATTACCTTGCCTCACCGATGATCGGCCATGCCGAGTACCAGAAGTTAGGGTTGCTCTCGTTGTAGAAGCCCTGGATCTGCAGGCCGTTCGCCGTGCCGACCCACTTACCGGGCTCCTTGGGGTGAGGGTTGCCGTTCCGGAAGGCTTCTTCGATCGACTCGTCCACGCGCTGGGGCGTCCAGTTGTCGGGGAAGAAGGTGCTGGAACCCTTCTTCTGGTGCCAGTTCCCGTCCGGGCCGAGAGTATCAACTCGGGCTCGGTACGTGCCGGTCACGTCCGTTTCCAGAATGAGCTCCTTGCCGTTCGCATCGCGCCGGACGCGGGCACCGGGCGGATTCTCACCCAGGAACCTGTGATGAAAACCGCTTCCTGCGGGACGAGGCCGGGCCGCCATATTGGTGTGACCCTGGAAGATGTGCTCGTATCGACGGTGCTGGGTTCTGTTGTTGAGCCACTGCTCGACCTGCCGGAAGATGCCGGAGCGGCCGCGTTTACCCACCGAGGACCGCGTTCAGAGCGAGGTCGGTGAGCTGCTCGACGATCAACTCGGTGATCATCTTGAATATGGGGATCTCGGCCAAGGAGGCGCCCAGGGTCACCACTGCTGTCGCTATCGCCTCTGCGATCTCGATGGCCAGCAACGTGAGCTGGATGATTACATTGATTTTCAACGCAAGGACGATTCCGGCGCAGACCATCAACCCGGCCCCGATCATCGTGGCGGCCGTCGCCCCGTCGTCCAGGTTGCCCTTGGCGCTCTCCGGATCGTTCCACCGCTGCTGGAATGCTTCGACCGCGGAGCCTTCATTCCCTGCCCAGACCAACTGTGCCGCAGCGTCGGCGTCACTCACCCCGGTTCGTAGCGGCTCGGTGAAGGCCACCCAGGCCTGTCCCATCTCGAACAGCTTCGTCTCGTCCGCCTCGGGCCAGTTGTACCCGAGCATGCCGAGTACCGAGACCAGCTCACTGGGCAGTTGCAGACCCACCCGGCTCACCCGCCCAATGCGTCGAGGTATACCTGCGATCTGTCCGCGTTCGACTCCTCGGTGTCGAGGTAATTGACCGCCATGACCCGGGTTCCCTCACCGACCTCGTCGATCTCGATGGTGTTCTCCGAGTAGCACTCCATGGCCAGCTCGCAGATCACCCCGTACACCTCGCCGATCAGCGATCCAAGGTCATCGGTACCCCACGGCTCGCCGTAGCCGGAGAGTTGAGCTTGGAATGCGGCCAGCTGACTCCTGATCTGCTGGGCTGAGGACATCATCCGGTCCCCTGAGCTCATCAGGGAGTCCGGGTCGACTCGGAAACCGTCTGAGGTCACGCCAATGGCCTCCCCGTTGGTGTCGGATCAGGGCTCGCGGATCCCGGTCATGATTCGGGTCAGCGCCTGAGTGTCCGCGTGCATTCGTGCCACGCTGGTGTCCTGTAACGCGGTGATGCGTCGGCGTAGGTCGTCCGTATCGGCACCCGGAACCCCTCCGACCTGCGTGGCAGCCTTTTCTCGGGCATCGAGTGCGGCGTTCACCGCGACGGTTACCGCCTCGGCGACATCCTGCGAAGGGCGTCGCAGCGCCGCTGGTTGTAGATCGAGGGCCACTGTGTGACCGTCCGGCCCAACCTCGGCCGCGACGATGCCTTCCGGGTCACCACCTCGGCCGGACCATTCGGCGGCCTGCTCCTCGCCGTCGGCCGCTGCATGCCGTTCCTGGGCAGAGCGTGCCATCGCCGATGTATCGTCCAGCAGTCGCCGGAGATCGGACAAATCCGGATTCCCCCGCATCCCGGTACGGTCTCCGATCTTCGTGATCGCCTCGGCCAGCCCAGAACTGATCATCGACATTGCCTTCGCGGCCTCCGCTTGCATCGCCCCCAACTGCCGGGTGAGCGCCTGCAGGTCGGGCGTAGCTGCACCCGGTGCTGCCGGAGCGGCTGCCGGGCACGCCCGCAGTGCGGCCGACGCTGCTTCGGCCAGCGCCACACCCAGTTCGGCGGCATTCAATCTCATCAGCCGGGGATCGAACTCGACCGAGGTGAGTCGACCGGCCTCAGCTGCGGCGCGCACCGCGTCGTCCCTGGCTGACCCGATGCCGGAGGGCGATTGCTCCTCGGGTTCGGGTTGCTCTGCGTGTGTTGTGCGGGACTCCGCCAGCTGGCTGCGTAGCCGGTAGAGCTGATCCGTGAAGTCCTGGTCCACAGCGGTCAGTGTAATCGCGTGACGCGATGACAACGGTCATGGCTTTCCGGCTGTGGCGTAGGCTCGGCGGCCCGATGCGTTGAAAGACATGAATGCAAGGGAGGGTTGTGGTGGAGAGGGATGTCGTCGCGGAGCTGGATACCGGGGTGCCGCACTCGGCGCGGGTCTGGAATCACTGGCTGGGTGGGACCGACAACTTCGCGGTGGACCGGGCGGTCGGGGACGACTTCGCGAACCTCTACCCGGACATCGTCGTGGTGGCGCGGCAGTCGCGGGCGTTTCTCAAGCGGGCCGTCACGCACCTGGTGACCGAGGGTGGGATCCGGCAGTTCCTGGACGTCGGCACCGGGATCCCGTCCGCGGAGCACACGCACGAGGTGGCGCAGGCCCTCGCCGCGGACGCGCGGATCGTGTACGTGGACGACGATCCGCTCGTTCTGGCGCACGCGCGGAGCCTGCTGGCCGGCACGCCGGAGGGGCGGGTCGACTACGTCGGCGCGAGCCTGTACGAACCCGCGGTGATCCTCGCGGCGGCCGGGGGGACGCTCGACCTGGAGCGGCCGGTCGGGCTGATCCTGATGAACATCCTCGGTCACGTGCCGGAGCTGGAGCGGGCGGTGGCGATCGTCCGGGAACTGCTCGCGGGGCTGCCCTCGGGGAGCTATCTGATCACCGCGGACGGCACGAACGTGATCGACGGGCCGGCCTTCGAGGAGGCGATCGGGGTGTGGAACGCGAACGCGCCGCTCGGCTACCACCTGCGCCACCCGGACGAGATCGCGCGTTTCCTCGACGGTCTGGAGGTCCTCGAACCGGGGCTGGTTCCGTGCGGACGGTGGCGTGCGGCGGACCGGGCGGTCGACGAGTACGGCGCGGTGGCCCGCAAGGCCTGAGCGCGTCAGCGCCGGGTCAGGGAGAGGTCAGCCCCTCGTGTCACGTTCGGTGGCACATCGACACGAAGGGATGGAACTCGTGATCAAAAAGGGGGTCCGGATCAGGTTCCTGCTCGTGGCCGTGCTGGGGATCGCGGCCACGGCGGCCGCGTTCCCGGCGCAGGCCGGCGCCGCGGCGCGAGCGGGACTGGTCCGGTATGCCGCGCAGGATCCGGCGGCGGCGCACGTCACGCTCCGGGGTACGAAGGTGGCGGGCGGCGGCTGCCGGTTCACCGCGACCGGCACCGGGTCGGCGGGCGAGACGACGGCGGTCCAGCAGGTGGAGACCGCGTTCGACGCGGCCACGTGCACGTCCTACCTGGACCGGACCGAGGTGGCCGCGGGTACCACGGCGACGGCGACGGTGACCAGGTCCGGAGGGTCGGGCCGGGGCGCGGCGGGTACCACGGCCGGGCCTGAGGAGGGCGTCAGCGCCCAGGTGGCGAGCTGTTACAACCCGTACCGGAGTACGGCCTACTACTACAGCAGCGACGCGTGCATCCACTCCTGGTTCCAGGACGCGTACGGCAATCACCTCAACGACGTCCGCAACGAGGTGCAGTGGAACCCGTACAACGGATGCGCGACCTACGGTTACTCGTACGCGAGCAACTACTGGTCCTACGCTTCCGGCTGGATCAACTACCTGAACGGCTGGACGCCGTCGTTCTCCTGCTCCGGCGTGACCAGCCAGAGCAGCGTGGGCTTCTACACCAACTCGTACTGCGGCTACTCCTACGACTACTACAGCCCGGGATATCTCACGGGATACGGCGACGGGTCGTACGCCTGGTCGGTGACCTGGTACAAGTCGTCCTCCTGCACGATGGCGTTCGGCCTGCTGAACGAGTCCTGACGGAAAACCGACGCATCGAGACCGGTCATTGAACCCGCGCTTCCGGACTACGCTGAGAGCCGTCCGGGAGCGCGGGGAGGCCGGGATTCTTGTCTGTTCTGGTACGCCTTCTCGGGCCCGTCGACGTACTCACCGACGACGGCCGGCCCCGGCAGCTCCGCGGCGTACGGCGGAAAGCGCTCTTGACGATTCTGGCTCTTCCGGCCGGACGGGTGGTGGCCAGCCGACGGCTGATCGAGCTGATGTGGCGGGACGCGCCGCCGCCGGCCGTGGGGAACGCGCTGCAGCGGCACGTCTCGCATCTGCGGACGATCGTGGGGCGGCGGGAGGCGATCGTCGCGCGCCCGCCCGGTTACCTGCTCGATCTCGGTCCGGAGCCGACCGATGTGGGGGTCGCCGAGCGCCTGGTCCGCGACGCCGCCCGGGCCACCCGCCCGGAGGACCGGCTGGACCGTCTCCGGTCCGCCGTCCGGCTCTGGTCCGGTCCCTCCCTGGCCGAGCTGCGTGACCTGCCGTGGTTCGACGACCAGGCGCGCCGGCTCGACGAGACGTTGTTGAGAGCCAGGACGGAGCTTCTTACGGTACGGCTGGAGCTCGGCCACGGTCCGCGGATGCTCACCGAGCTCGAGGCCCTGGCGGCGGAGCACCCGTGGCACGAGGAGATCGCCGGACTCCTGATGCGGGCGCTCTACGCCGCCGGGCGGCAGACCGAAGCGCTCGCCGTCTACCAGCGGCTTCGCAAGGCCCTGAACGAGGAGCTCGGCATCGACCCCGGCCCCGGCCTGCGGGACCTGGAAGCGGCCGTCCTCCGGCAGGACCCGGCGCTGACCGCGCCACCGCCCGCCGTGGTCTCCCCGGTCCCGCCCGCGGTGGTCCCGGCTCAACTGCCCCTCGCCGTCGCCGGGTTCACCGGGCGGGACGCGGACCTGGCCACCCTGGACCGGCTGGCCGCCGAGCCCGGCGCGGTGGTGATCGCCGGCACGCCCGGCGTCGGCAAGACCGCGCTGGCCGTGCAGTGGGCGCACCGGGTGGCGGCCCGCTTCCCGGACGGCCAGCTCTACGTGAACCTGCGCGGCTACGACCCGGAGCAGCCGGTCCCGGCGGCCGAGGCGCTCGCCGGCTTCCTGCGCGCGCTCGGCGTCGCCGGGCGGGACGTCCCGCTGGGCCTGGACGAGCGGGCGGCCCGGTACAGGACGGCGCTCTCCGGGCGGCGGGTGCTGATCGTGCTCGACAACGCGGGCGGTGCCGAGCAGATCCGCCCGCTGCTGCCCGGCGCGCCCGGCTGTGTCGCCGTGGTGACCAGCCGGGACTCCCTCGCCGGGCTGGTCGCGCTGGACGGCGCCCGCCGGCTCGACCTCGGCCTGCTGCCCGCCGCCGACGCGGTCGCGCTGCTGCGCCGGCTGATCGGCGCGCGGGTGACCGGCGAGCCGGTCGCGGCGGAGCGGCTCGCCGAGCTCTGCGCGCGCCTGCCGCTGGCCCTGCGGATCGCCGCCGAGCGGGCCGCCGCCGAGCCGGACGGCAGCCTGGCCACGCTGGTCAAGACGCTCGGCGACGAGCAGCGCCGCCTCGAACTGCTGGACGCGGAGGGCGAGATCCGGTCCGCCGTACGCTCGGTCTTCGCCTGGTCGTACCACCGGCTGCCACCCGACGCGGCCGGCGCGTTCCGGGCGGTCGGCCTGCACCCCGGCGGTGACTTCGACGCACCCGCGATCGCCGCGCTGACCGGCCACGACGTCGCGTACGCCACCCGGCTCTGCGCCCGCCTGGCCCGCGCCCACCTGATCCAGCCGCACGGCACCGGCCGGTACGTGATCCACGACCTGCTCCGCCTCTACGCCCTCGGGCTCTCCCCGGTGATCGAGCGCCCGGCCGCGCTCGCCGCGCTCTTCGACCACTACCTCGCCGGCGCGGCAGCCGCGATGGACACCCTGCACCCGGCCGAACGGGCCAAGCGCCCCCGGGTGGACCGGGCCGCGACCACGCCGCCGCTGGACACCCCGGACACCGCGCGCGCCTGGCTGGAGGCGGAGCTGGCCAACCTGGTGGACGTCTGCGCGTACGCCGCCGCGCACAGCTCGCCGGTGCACACCATCCGGCTGGCCCGGGTGCTCTTCCGCCACCTCGACATGGGTGGCCGCCACGCGGAGGCGATGTCCGTGCACAGCAGCGCGCGCCGGGCCGCCCGGGCGATCGGCGACCGGTCCGCCGAGGCCCGGGCGCTGAACAACCTGGCCGCGGTCTTCTGGTGGCGGGCCCGGTATCCGCAGGCGGCGGAGTACTACCGGGCGGCGGCCGAGCTCTTCCGCGCCGCGGGGGACGCCGGCGGGGAGTCCGACGTCCAGGCGAACCTCGGTCTCGTGGCGACCAGCATGGGTGACCTGACCGGGGCGGCCGGCCACTACGAGCGGGCCCTGGCGATCTGCCGCGCGACCGGCGACCTCCTCGGGGAGGGGGTGGCCCTCACCGGGCTGGGCACGGCGTACACGATGACCGGCGATCTGGAACGGGCGGCCGGGCACCTGCGCGCGGCCCTGGTCCTGCGGCGGGCGGCCGGCAAGAAGGACGGCGAGGCGGACACGCTGACCGGGCTGGCCCGGATCCACCTGCGCCGGGGTGACCTGGACCTGGCCGCCGAGCAGCTGGAGGCGGCCCTGGTCCTCTACCGCCGGCTCGGCTACCCGGGCCGGGAGGCCGGCACCCTCAACACCCTGGGCGTGGTGGCCCGGCGGGCCGGGGAACCGGTCCGGGCGCTGCGCTACCACGAGCAGAGCCTCACCCTGCACCGGAGCAGCGGCACCCGGCGTGGGGAGGCCGCCGCGCTCAACGGGATGGGCGGGACGCTGCTGGCGATGGGCGAGGCGGAGGCGGCCCGGCGCCGGCACGCGGACGCGCTGCGCCTGGCCACCGAGGCCGGCGACCGCTACGAGGAGGCGGTGGCGCACGACGGGCTCGCGGCCGCGTTCCGCTCCCGCGGCGACCACCACCTGGCGCGTACGCATGGAGAAGAGGCATCTCGCATCTTTGCCGCAATCGGTGCCGCAGGGTCGTCATATTGATTACCGTCGGTAGGATCGATCCATCTTGGACACGTGCCGCGGGGAGGACGTGTGGCTGGCGGGGCGTCGCCCGGGCGGCGGTGGAGCGGGTTCTCGGAGGCGTTCCGCCGGGGGCAGCGGGAGATCCTCGTCCTGCGCCTGGTGCGCGGTGTCCGCCGGGGCTCGCCGGGGACGTGGGCGCCCTGGGTCTTCTTCTCGGTCGCGCCGCTGGTCATGGCCGCGGCGCTGCCGGTGATCGTGCCGGCCTTGCCCTTCGGGTTGGCCTGTCCATGGCGGTCCATCGACTGGGGGCTGCTGAGCCTGCTGACAATGATCAACTTCGGTGTCTTCGCGGCGGCCTCCCTCGCCTGGAACTTCGGGCTCAAGCACGGCGAGTCCATCGACAACCTGCTGTCGACCTGTGCGGTCCGGGATCTGGCGATGCGGCCGGTGCACTGGGCGATGTCGGTTCCGGTGCAGTCGATCTTTCCGGCCGCCTTCGCGATGGTGCCGCTCGGCTACTTCGTCAAGGGACTGATGACCGGCCGGCAGGACGTGCCGTACTACGCCGACTGCCTCGCCGCGGCCTGGACCATGCTGATCGTCGGCAACGACGTGTGGTGGCTGGTGATCCCGCCGCTGATCATCGTGCGGATCCGTGATCGCGATGACCTCAACCTGCTCTGGCACGATCCGGCCCGTACGCCGGGCATCCGGACCTTCGCCGAGGGTTACGGGTATTCCTCCGCCATCTTGATCGCCGGTGCGCTCGTCATCGTGGTCCCCGAGGTGCCGTGGCACCCCCTGGTGAGTGAATTCGTCCGGTGGATCTATCCGACTCTACTGATTTTGAGTCTGTGGATCGGCGCCATGACGCAGACCCTGATCTACATGCTGAACAGGCGTAAGAAGCTGCGTGTGCTGCGATATCTCGAAGTCGATCAAGAATTGCTCCGTCCCCGGCCGGGCCTGCTGCGCCGGGCCGGGCGCAATACCCAGGAGCTCGCCGACTCGTTGACCGCTTACGCCGTGGTCGCGGCCGCTCCGAACCTCCCCTATGGATCGGCGGTGGTGGCGCAGTACGCGGCCGCCGTGGTGGGATCGGCGCTGGGCTTCTTCTTCCAGATCAACCCGCCCCGATAGCCGGGAGTACACTGTGCAGCGAACGGAGGAATCATGAGTGGTGGCGTTGATCCACATCATCTGGCCAGGGTCCGCCGGTATTACGATCACACCGAATCGCGCTTGGGATACACCTATCTTCTCGGCGGCACCAAGCATTTCGGCTGGTATGAGCCGGGCACCTCGATGTGGTCCTTCGGCACCGCCATGAAGCGCATGGAGGACGAGCTCGCCGCCCGTCTCGCCCTCCCCGCCGGCGCCCGTGTCCTGGACGCCGGCTGCGGCACCGGTGCCGTCGCGTGCGCCCTCGCCGCCCGCGCCGGGCTGACCGTCACCGGAATGGACATCCTGGACTGGAATCTGGAGACGGCCCGGAAGCGCGCGGCCACCGGCGGCGTTTCCGATCGCACCGATTTCCATCTCGGCGACTATCACACGCTCCCGTTCCCCGACGAGTCCTTCGACGGTGTCTACACCATGGAGACGCTGGTCCACGCGGCCGACCCGGCGACCGTGCTGAAGGAATTCAACCGGGTTCTCCGGCCCGGCGGCCGCCTGGTCCATTTCGAGTATTCACATCTGCCGCGGAATGCGATGGGCGAGCCCGCCTGGGCCGCGCTGGAAGAGGTCTGCCGACTGGCGGCGATGCCCGCGTGGATGGAATTCGAGGACGGCGTCCTCGACGATCTCGTCAGCGCATCGGGATTCGCCGGCGTCACTACCGAAGACGTCACCGAGCGGATGACACCGATGGTGCACGCCTTCTACGTGCTCGGCGTCCTTCCGTATTTCGTGGGCCGCATGATCGGCAAGGTGGAGAAGACGGTCAACGCGATGAGCGGCGTCGAGATGTACCGGCATCGTGCGGCGTGGAGCTACACGATCACCACCGCCACGAAGCCGGAGTGAGCACGAAGCCGGAGAGTCAGCCGGCGATCGCGTCGAGGTCGGCCACGGCGTCGTCCGGCAGCTCCAGCGACGCCGCGTCCAGGTTCTCGCGCAGGTGTGCCCGCCCGGACGTGCCCGGGATCAGCAGTACGTTCGGCGACCGCTGCAGCAGCCAGGCGAGCGCGACCGCCTGACGCGACCGCCCGAGACGCGCGGCGACCGTGTCCAGGACGCCGGACTGCAGGGGACTGAAACCGCCCAGCGGCCAGAACGGCACGTACGAGATGCCCGCCGCGTACAGCTCCGCGATGATCGCCTCGTCACCCCGGTGGGCGACGTTGTACCAGTTCTGCACCGTGACGATCGGCGCGATCGACCGGGCCTCGCGAATCTGCTCCGCGTCGACGACCGAGACGCCCAGGTGCCGGATCTTGCCCGCGCGGCGCATCTCGGCCAGCGCGCCGAACGGCTCGGCCAGGGACCCGGGCACCGGCGAGTGGCCGTCCGCGCCGCCGCCGACCCGCAGGTTCACCACGTCCAGGACATCGGTTCCCAGCGTACGCAGGTTGGACTCGACCTGGGCCCGCAGTTGCTCCGGGCTACGCGCGTGCGGCCACCCGCCCTCCTCGTCGCGGACCGAGCCCACCTTCGTGACGATGTGCAGGTCCTCGCCGTACGGGAGGAGTGCCTCTCTGATGATCTCGTTGGTGACGTGCGGTCCGTAGAAGTCCGCGGTGTCGATGTGGTTGACGCCGGCCTCGACCGCGGCGCGCAGCACGGCCACCGCCTCGCTCCGGTCCCGGGGCGGCCCGAAGACGCGCGGCCCGGCCAGCTGCATGGCGCCGTAGCCCATCCGGACCAGCGACGGCCCGCCCTCGATCGGGAACCTGCCACCCAGTGCTTTCTCGTTCATGGCTTTCACGTTCATGGTCCCATTGGATTACCCGGGTGGGCCCGGAGGAATCACCCCGCTGAGCCTAGGACTGCGGAGCCTGGGACCAGCAGGGCCTGGCTCGCGGCGGTGTACTCCGCGCGCAGCCGGGCGATCAGCTCGGCCGCCGGCTGGATCGCGCCGACCGCGCCGATGCCCTGGCCGGCGCCCCAGATGTCGCGCCACGCCTTGCTGTCGCCCGTACCGCCCGCACCGAAGTTCATCGCGGACGGGTCGGAGACCGGCAGGTCGTCCGGGTTCAGGCCGGCCGCCTCGATGCTGCCGCGCAGGTAGTTGCCGTGCACGCCGGTGAAGAGGTTGCTGTAGACGATGTCCTTGGCGCTGCTCGCCACCACCATCTCCTTGTAGGCGTCGGCGGCGGTCGCCTCGACGGTGGAGAGGAAGGCGCTGCCGACGTACGCGAGATCGGCGCCGGCCGCCCGTGCCGCGAGGATCGACCGGCCGTGCGCGATCGCCCCGGAGAGCACCAGCGGACCGTCGAACCAGGCGCGGATCTCCTGCAGCAGCGCGAACGGCGACTGGGTGCCGGCGTGCCCGCCCGCACCGGCGGCGACCGCGATGATGCCGTCGGCGCCCTTGTCGATCGCCTTGTGCGCGAACTCGTTGCTGATCACGTCGTGCAGCACGATCCCGCCGTACGAGTGCACCGCGTCGTTGATCTCCGGCCGGGCGCCGAGCGAGGTGATCACGATCGGCACCCGGTGCTCGACGATCACCGCCATGTCCTCGTCCAGGCGTTTGTTGGACCGGTGCACGATCTGGTTCACCGCGAAGGGCGCGTACCCCGCGGTCTCCGCCGTGATCCGGTCCAGCCACTCGCCGAGCAGGCTCGCCGGCCGCGCGTTCAGCGCCGGGAACGACCCGACGATCCCGGCCCGGCACTGCGCGATCACCAGGTCGGGCCCGGAGCAGAGGAACATCGGCGAGGCGATCACCGGAAGCGTGAGCGTCTCCTGCAGCAGCGCGGGAAGGGCCATGCCGCGATGCTAGGCCGAGGATCCCGCCCTATGCAACGAGTTGCATAAAGAGACTCAGTGGTCGCGGAGTCCCCGGAGCTCCCGGAGGACGGCCTCGTGCCGCTCGCGGGTCACCGGGTACCGCAGGCAGCAGATGACCGCGGGGATCAGCCAGAGTGCGGTGCCGACCGACATCAGCAGGCGGATCACCAGGCTCGCGGTCGCGCCCGGCGCGCCGTCGCCGTCGTAGCCCGCGGCCGAGAGCGCCAGGCTGGCCAGCCAGACCACGACCGCCGCGAGCCCGGTCTGGGCGAAGGCGGAGAGCCCGTTCAGCGCGCCCTCCCGGCGCTCACCGGTGCGCAGCTGCTCGACGTCGGTCAGGTCGGCGAGCATCGACCAGCCGACCACCGCGACCGCCATGCTCCCCGCCGAGCTGAGCAGGATCAGCGCCCAGAACAGCGTGTCGTCGCCGCGCTCCGGGATCAGCAGCAGCGCCTGCACGATCGCCCAGGTCGCGGTGAAGAGCACGAAGGTCCGGTTCTTGCCGTACCGGTGACAGCAGCGGTACACCACCGGCAGCCAGGCCAGGCCCGCGACGAACCAGCAGAGCATCTCCAGCGACGCGGTCTGTTCGGAGTAGCCCATGATGTGCACGCCGAAATAGACCGAGACCGTGCCGGTGACGCTGAGCGGCACCCAGCCGAAGGCCAGCATCCCGAGCATCAGCCGGACATCGCGGGTGCGCAGCATGCCCACGGTGTCCCGCCAGCCGGGGCTCGCCGGTTCGGCCACCGCGCCCTCGTGCCCGCGCGCGGTCCGCCAGGTGAGCAGCAGCCCGGCGACCGAGAGCAGCGCGCAGACCGCCGCCGCGGCCGACCAGCCCGCCTTCTCGCCGAGCCCGAGCAGGCCGGCGAGCGGGTCGTGCAGCACCAGCGGGGCGACCGCGCCGACCATGGCACCGAGCTGGGACGCGGCGGTCCGCACCGAGGAGAGCCGGGTCCGCTCCTCGTGGTCGCCGCTCAGCTCGGCGCCGAGCGCGCTGTACGGGATGTAGAAGACCGTGAAGCTGGTGTACCAGGCCAGCACCACGACGGTGTAGTAGACGGTCCGGGCGGCGCCGGTGAACCCGGGATCGGTGAAGAGCAGCCAGGACGAGAGCCCGTACGGCAGCGCCGCGGCGAGCAGGAACGGACGTCGGCGCCCGTGCGGCGAGCGGTGCCGGTCCGAGCGCAACCCGACGTACGGCTGCAGCACGGTGTTCCAGAGCGTGCCGATCAGCAACAGCGTGCCGCCGAACGCGGGATCCACGCCGACGACGTCGGTCAGGTAGTAGAGGAAGAGCGCGGAGAGCGCGGTCCACATCACCGCGTTCGCCCACTCGCCGCCGCCGTAGCCCCAGCGCACGCTCCGGGGAAGATCCGTCCTGGTCAGCTCCGCCATGTCACTCCTTCAGAGAAGGGTGGACGCTAACCTGGGCGCGACATCGGACCATGGGAAGAAATCGCGGGTGGGATCGTGGACGAGCAACCGGCTCCGCGGCGCGGCCGGGGGCGCCCGCGCGAGGTGATCCGCCGGGCCCCGGGCGATGGGAAACCGCTGGGCCACCGGCCGGGCGACGATCCGCCGACCACCCGGGCGATCCTGGATGCCGCGCACCGGGTGCTGCTGCGTGCCGGGACGAAGGGGCTGACCCTGGTCGCGGTGGCCCGCGAGGCGCACGTCGACGTCACCACGGTGTCGTACCACTTCGGCACCCGGCACGGGCTGATCGAGGCGCTGATGGACCGGCTCTACGCGACCCCGTCCGCCGACTTCGCCGAGGCCGCGGCCGCGATGACCGGCCCGCGCGAGCGCTGGCACGCGTACCTGGAACAGGTCCGGCGGATGTACGCGGACGGCGACGACACCGGGGCGTACTTCGAGATCGCCGTGCTCGCGCTCCGCGACCCGGCGCTGCGGGCCCGCCTGGCCCGGCTCAACACGGGTACCGTCCGGGTGTTCAGCGAGGCGATCGGCGGCGACCTGGACCGGGCGCGCGCCGAGCTGATCTTCGCGGCGGTGGACGGGATCGAGCTGCACCGGGCCATCGCCGGCGACGACTACCCGACCGAGGCGGTGCTGCGGCTGCTGGAGGAGGCGTTCCGGCCGGAGTGAATTCTTCCCATGGCCGGGAGCGGCTCGCCGGTTAGCGTCCCGGCCATGCCACTGCCCGTCGACCGCGCCGAGCCCGCGCCCGTCCCCGAGTCCGCCACGCAGCACCTGGTGGAGACCCGGGACGGCGTCCGTCTCGCCACAGACGTCTACCTGCCCGCGGACGCGCCGGGCCCGTTCCCCGTCGCGCTGACCCGGCTGCCGTACGACAAGAACGGCCGCTACACCTTCATGGAGCAGATCGCCGCCTATCTCACCGCGCGTGGCTACGCCGTGGTGGTCCAGGACGTCCGCGGCAAGTTCCGCTCCGAGGGCGAGACGCTGCCCTTCGTCCACGAGGCGGCCGACGGCTACGACACCATCGACTGGATCGTCCGGCAGGAGTGGTCCGACGGGCGGGTCGGCATGTTCGGCGACTCGTACTATGGCGCCACCCAGTGGGCGGCGGTCTCCTCGGGCCACCCCGCGCTGAAGGCGATCACGCCCCGGGTCACCGGCGCGGACGGCATCCGCCCGGACGCCTGGGTCCGCGACGGCGTGATGCCCTTCTTCGGGTTGGTCTACTACCTCGCGTACTGGACCGACCGGCACGCCTACCTCTTCGAGCCGGACGGGGCCCGGCGGCCGTTCGCGGCGCTCGCCGAGGAGGTCGCCGCGTCGATCGGCGTCCGGTCGCCGATGCTCGACCGGATCGTGCCGGAGACGCGGCCGGTCGCGGCGTACCCGTTCGGGCACCCGTTCGACGCCGCGCCGGTGCCGGTGCTGCACCAGGTCGCCTGGTTCGACAACTGCCTGCAGTTCGGCCTGGAGGACTGGACCGCGCTGGCGGACCGGCCCGGCTGGGCGCCGCTGCAGTACTTCCGGGCCGACTCCACCGACCACGAGAACTTCCACCTGGACGACGTGCCGGTGCCGCCCGAGCTGCACCACGGCGAGAACGACGCGGCGCTGGCCCGGATGCTGCCCCGCTACCTGGACGACGTGGTCGAGTTCTTCGACGTCTTCGTGAAGCAGACCCGGGACCGGAAAACCCTTCCCCGGGTACGGTGGCACCACGGGCACGACGGTCCGCGCACCGCGTCGTCCTGGCCGCCACCCGGTGTGCGTACCCGGGAATGGTTCTTGACGCCGGAGGCGCTGGTGACCGAAGCGCCCAGCGGAAGCGACGCGCTGACCTGGGCCCACGACCCGGCCGACCTGGTGCCCAGCCTGATCCCGGACTCCTTCTCCGCGGTGCTCTACGACGCCGACGAGAGCGAGGTGCACGACCGCCCCGACGTGCTCACCGTCACCACGGCCCCGTTCGCGGCGCCGTTCGACCTGGCCGGGCCGGTCACCGCCACGCTGACCGTGGGGACGGACGGGCCGAGCGCGCACGTCTACCTGAAGCTCTGCGACGTGGCGCCGGACGGCCGGGCTCGCATGCTGCTCCGGAACCAGAAGCGGATCGCCGGTGGCGAGCCCGCGCCGGTCACCTTCGACCTGACCCAGATCGGCTACCGGGTCCGTCCCGGGCACCGGCTCCGCCTGCACGTCGCGTCGAGCGACTTCCCGCTCTTCCTGCCGCACCCGGGCACCGGCGAGAACCCCTGGCTGGCGGAGAGGACCGCGGTCACCACGCAGACCCTGCTGACCGGAGGCGATCAGCCGTCGGCGCTCACGGTCACCGTGCTCGACTGACGACGGGACGGGGTCTCCGGGGCGCGAACCCCGGAGACCCCGTCACCGGATCACGGGCAGATGGTCAGGTGCTGGAGCTCCCAGCCACCCTCGGGGATGTCGTCGGTCAGGTCGGTACGCAGGTTCATCGGGTTGGCCATGCCCAGGTAGATGCCGCCCTTACCGTCCGGGATCATGTTGCGGACCCCGTAGTTCAGGTAGTTGCCCAGGCCGGTGGTGCTGACCGCGGTGGCCGCGGCGTCCGAGGACGGGAAGACCCACAGCTCGCCGCCGAAGCCCGCCGGGTCGGGGCCGTTGCCGCTGCCCTCCGGGATCAGGCTGTCCGCGAGGTAGCTCCAGTCCATCGTGCCGACGAAGAGCTTGCCGCCGACGACCAGCATCCGCCACGTGTAGTTGTTGAACGCGTTGCCGAAGCCGGAGGAGCCGTAGAGCGGGGTGAAGTTGGTGGTCTTCGACGACCAGGTGCCGGTCGACGCCGAGTAGGCCGGCAGGTTGGCGTTGCCGTACAGCAGCTGGATCTCCTGGTCGGCGGTGCCCAGGTTGCGGCCGCGCCAGATCGAGATGGCCCGCTGCGTGTACTTGACCTGCAGCTTCTTGGCCTCCTCGGTGGTCTGCGGGTAGACCTTCTGGTGCACCTTGGTGGCCTTGGTCGGCACGTGCATGGTGCCCCAGTAGAGCCAGCCGTCGTAGGAGGCGACGCCGCCGAGGCCGTACGTGGCGGCGGTGACCCGGTCCGGCTCGTACTGGGCGGCGTTCCAGATCTGCGTCCAGCCGGCCGCGTCCGCGGTGGTCAGGGCCGGGTCGCTGTTGTCGGCGAGCGGCGGGCTGAGCCAGACGCCGGCCACCTTCGCGGTCTGGTTGCCGGAGCCCTCGGCCGGCCAGCTGGTCGCCGCGATCCGGCCGTCGTGCAGGGTCAGGTCGGCGGCCTGCACCGGCAGGTCACCCACCGAGACGAAGTCGAACGGCGAGGTCTTGGAACCCTCCCAGCGGACCACCGCGCCACCGTCGGCGCCGTTGCGGCCGATACCGACGCCCAGGTAGAGCGCGTCGTCGGTCTGCAGGAAGGTACGGATGTTGCCGTACTCGTCGAAGGTGTGCGAGCCGAGGAACTTCTTCGTCTTCGCGTCGAAGGCGAACATGTTCAGGCGCTCGTCGGTGGTCGGTCCACCGAGCAGCACCACGTTGTTGAAGTTGCCGGCGGCGCGCAGCCCGATGGTGTGCGCGAGGCGGTACTTGTCGTCCTCGGAGGCCGCGTTGATCTCCGTCGACTTCTTCACGTTCTTCTTGGTCTTGGCGTTGTAGAGCCAGACCTCCGGCGGGCGCATGTCGCCGACCGAGATGGGGATGTCCGGGTCGTTCTTGATGGTCTGGCTCTCGCCGTACTCACAGACGTAGTCGTCGGTGAGCTTCGGCTCGGAGATGTCCAGCGTGGCGCCCTCGGTGAGGCAGTGCACGTTGGCGCCGGTGCCGAACCAGACGTCGTCGCCGACCCGGGTCAGGCCCCAGACGTACGCCTGGTTGACCTTCGCCTGGCCCTCGGCGCACGGCGGGCCGACCGGGTAGACGACGCCGACGCCGTTGAAGCACTCGTCGGCCTTGGCCTTGGCGAGCAGGGTGATCTTGTATTCGGTGTCCGCGGCGTGGGCTGGTGCGGCGGACGAGGCCACCGCCAGCACCACGCCGGCGGCGATCGCCAGGATCTTCACTTAACGGGCTCCTTTTCGGATTTGGGCTTGCCGACCCGGTGCGCGACGGAGTCTGCCCAGCCGGCCGGATCATCGAAGAGCATAAATTCACCGATCTCGGTGAGGCGACCGACCGGGTCGAGCAGCAGGTCCTCGTAGGCGATGGTGTAGAGGTGCTGCGGCGTCGAGTCGGTCAGCGCCTGTTCGGCCTGCCCCGCCATGAACGCGCAGAGGTGGACGTACTTGCTCGCGTCCTCGCCCCGGGACCGCAGCCACTCGGCGGTGATCTCGTCCGGCATGTACGGCTTCATCTCCACCGGGATCACGTCCTCGGGCCGGACGCGGAACGGGTCGACGCCGTACTGCCGGAGCGCCTCCAGGCGCAGCTGGATCAGCTGGAACGAGGAGTGCCGGCTCATCGACTTCGCGGTGTCCGCCCAGTTCCGGGTCAGGTAGACGATCCGTGCGTCGGAGAAGTCGTCCAGGATGGACTTGGCGATCTGGCTGGAGCCGCCGGAGCGCTCCACCCAGCGCTTGCGGCCGAGCAGCTCGGCGACCAGGTCGAGGAAGGACCGGTGGTGCCCGGCCAGGCTCTGCGTGGGGAAGCCCGGCACCAGCTCGGCGAGCCGGTCGTAGAGGGTGTCCGGGTCGTCGGTCACCTTGGAGAGCGTGATGCCCAGGACGCGCGGCATGCCGGCACCGATCGCCGCCCACCGCCCGGTCGCCGGGTAGTTGCGCACCTCCTTGGGCTGCATCCCGATCCGGTACAGGGTCGCCATCTCCTCGCGGGGGCTGGCGAGCACGTCCCAGTACTCCTGGCCGGTCATCTCCTCCCGGTACGACTTCCACGGGACGGACATGAAGAACTCCTGAGCCGAGAGGCTGTCCGGCTCCTCCTTGATCAGGTCCGAGAGCAGCGTCGAGCCGCACCGGCCGCTGCTGATGATGATCGAACGTTCCATCTCAGTCTCCTGTCGGGAATTCCGTGCGCAGCCAGTCGGTGACCGTGGCGCGTACCTCGTCCGGCTTGTCCACCAGCAGCGAGTGGCGCTGGCCGGGGTAGACCTCGGTACGCACCCGGGACAGCAGCCCCAGACCGGCCTTGGCCAGGCCGTGTACCGGTGAGCGGCCGCCGTACAGGCAGAGCACGGGGCAGCGGATGGCGGCGAGCGAGGCCGGCTCGGGCAGCACGCTCGTCGGCAGCTCGTCGCGGAGCCGGGTGGTGGCGGCGAGGGCGGGCTGGCGGACCCGCAGCCGCCGCTGCATCCCGTCGAACCAGTCCTGGGTGGGCGGGCTCGACTCGACGGCGACGATCCCGGCGACCCGTTCCGGATGACGGGCCGCGTAGCCGAACGCCACCGTCCCGCCGAACGAGTTGCCGAAGAGCAGCACCGGCTCGGACTCGGTGTCGAGCAGCGCGTCCAGGTCGTCGACGAAATCGGCCAGGGCGTACCCGGATGCCGGGTGCTCGCTGCGGCCGTGCCCCCGCAGGTCCTGCAGCACCACCCGGAACCCCTGCTCGACCAGGGGGTAGGCGAGCGTGAAGTACCAGCTGGCCATGGTGTCGGCGGCCAGCCCGTGCAGGAGCACCGCGGTGCGCGGCGCGAGCACGCCGGCCGGGTTCAGCTCCTGCACGTGCAGGCGGATGCCGTTGGCCTGGACGAAGGTCATTTCAGCTCCTCGACGATGTGGTCGACCAGCTGGCCGACCCGGAGCTCGCCGACGGAGTCGACGTCGAGGGTGGCGACGAATCGGGCGAAGTTGACGTCGGTGTACCGGGCCTGCAGCCGGCCGGCGAGCGCGACCACGTCGATGCTCTCCATGCCGAGGTCCTCCCGGAACGTGCTCTCCGGGGTGATCGGGGCCTCCGTGCCGAACTCGCCGAGCACGGCTTGCAGCATCGTGGTGATTTCGGCGGTGACCGTGTCGGTGTCGACGGGCATATCGATACTCCTCTTGCGGGCGGGGAATTACGGGCGGGGACCCCAGGTCCAGGCGACGGTGTAGCGGCGGGGCGGCAGGTCGGGCGGGTTGCCGATCTCCCGGAAGGCGGCGGTGTAGGTGCGGTCGCGGATCTGGACGGTCAGGCTGCCGTCGTCCTCGCTCCCGATGACGGCGAAGTCCTGCGGGCGGCCCTGGAATCCGGTCCCCTCGGCCTTGGCGACCGCCTCCTTGGCGGCCCAGAACCGGGTGAACCAGAGGTCGCGCCCGCCGTTCGCCGCTAGCCGGTCGAGCAGTTCGCGCTCCCCGGGCCCGCAGGCGAAGCGGATGGTGCTCTCCTCGGCGGGCTTCACCTCGGTGGCGTCGATGCCGACACCGGGCCCGCTCCGGTCGTCGCCGGGTTCCCACGGGCGGGCTATCGCGACGCCGAGATCAGCGCAGTGCGACAGCGAGATGTCGCATTCGATCAAACCCTTCTTCTCCCGTACGGCCACCCGGGGCCGCCCGCTCGCCTCGTTCGTGACGGTCAGCTCGATCGGGTAGACGTCGGTGTGCCCGGCCTCCCACTGCCGGAAGCGCACCGCGTCCTTCGCCGCGATCCGCCCGAGCAGCCACTGCTTGCGGGTGGCCGGGGGCTTGCTCTCGTACTCCTTACCGCCGGCCGCGCCGAGGATGCCGTGCGCGGCCATGCCCCGGGTGACCAGGTCGGTCCAGTACTCGTAGGCGAGCGTCCAGCCCTCCGGTTGCAGGGTCGACATGCCGTGCCGCTGCGGGAACCGCTCGGCGACCCGGGCCGTCGGGTGGCTGTCGAAGCGCCGGTCCACGACGCCCTCGATCACCGCCCAGACCTTGCCGTCGTCGACCAGCTGGGCGTCCCCGACGATCTGCTCGAAGTCGACCTGCCGGATCCGGGCGACCACCTCCAGGACCTTCCCGGGCGTCGGGTGCGGTCCGTAGAAGCTGACCTTCCCGAGCCGGACCGGCAGGGCCACCGTCCGGTTCGGCTGGGTCGTGATGATCCAGTTGCCGATCAGCTGGAGCGCGTTGTCCAGCAGCGCCCCGGGCACGGCGGGCGCCGTGACCTGGCCCCGGACGTGCCGGTCGCCGTAGGCGTGCACCTTGGTGACGGCCTGGAAGAGCGGGCCGTGGAACATCAGGCGTTCCTCGTACATCCGCTCGGCGCTGATCGTCGGCGGGCGCTCGGTGGCCGGGTCGTGCCGCCAGATCTCGGTGGGCGGGGCCGGCCAGGCGGGCGCCAGCTCCACGGTGGACCGGGCGTACTGGCCGAAGATGACGGCGACCTCGTTCGGCCCGGCCGGCTTCACGGTGATCGGCACGTCCTGGCTGGGCGCGGCGATCAGCCACCGGTTGAAGCGGGCCTCCCGGATGGTCACCGGGTGCATGCCGGGTACGGCGGCCGCCGCGGCGTCCAGCATGTGCTGGGCGACCGTGGTGGCCGGGACGACCGGCCAGCGGTCCTCGACCGTGGGCCAGTCCGGCGGCTGGGCGTAGAAGCAGTGGTCGTTCAGGTACGGCATCGTCTCCATCGAGACGTGCAGCACCGACTTGCGCTCCTGCCCGGCGGGCGCCGGGGTGGGCGGCCGCTGTGCCGGGATCTGCCGGGGCGGCGGCGGGGCTTGCCGGGGCGGCGGCGGGGCTTGCCGGGGCGGCGGCGGGGACTTCCTGGTCCCGTTGCCGTTGCCGTTGCCGTTGGGCCGGGGCGCGGTCCTGGGCGTGGAGAGCATGGTCGCCGCGTTGTCGGCGGTCTCCTGGAGCAGGGCCGCCAGTTCGGCCGCCGCGTTGGAGTGACCGGCCAGCTTCTGCAGCGCGCCGAGCATCTTCGCCGGGTCGTTCGGATTCGCCTGCGCGGGCTGCGGTACCGGCCGGGGCTGCGGCGCCGGGCGCGGCGGTGCCGCCGGCCGGGTCGGCGCGGTGGGCCGGGTGACCGGGGTGACCGGCCGGGCGGGTGCCCCGGGCGCCACCGGCCGGGCGGGCGCGGCGGGTGCCGCGGGCCGGGCCGGAGCAGCGGCGGAGATGCCCAGGACCTGCTCGGCGCCGGCGCCCATGGAGAGCTGCGGGCCGCCCAGGTCGAGACGCATCGAGGGACCGGCCTTGGCGTTCGGGCCGACCACCTTCGTGCCCTCCGGGATCACCGCGGCCGGTGCCGGGTCGAGGAGGCTGAAGTCGGGCGACGCCCCCTCCACCCAGAGCGCCGCGGCGACCCGGCCGAGCTGGTCCAGGCCGGAGCGGCGGGCCACGTTCACCGGCATCGCCAGGTGATCCTTACCGGTCAGGTTGTCGCTGATCATCGAGGCCAGCTGGCCCGCGCCGACCTGCAGGAAGACCCGGAAACCGGCGTCGTGCATGGCCGCCGTGGTCTCCCGGAACCGGACCGTGGTGACCATGTGCCGGATGAACGTCTCGCCGACCTTCACCGGGTCCTCGTCCGGGAAGGGCGCGGCGAGCGTCGCCGACCAGACCGGCGCGTCCGGGCGGGTGATCTCGAAACGGCCCAGCGCCGCGCCGATCGACCGCAGGCCGGACTCGAAGGCCGGGGTGTGGAACGCCGACCGGAACGGCAGCGCCTGACACATGATCTTGCGGTCCCGCAGGTCCTCGACGAGCCGGTCGATCTGCTCGTGCGGCCCGTTGACCACGGCCTGACCGGGTGCGTTGTCGTGCGAGAGCACCACGCCGGGGTAGTCGGCGAGCAGCGGCACGACCTGGTCCGCCCCGGCGCCGACGGCCGCGAACGCGTACCCGGACACCTCCACCGACTGCGCGTCGAAGGAGTGCAGGAACTCGTCCACGCCGCGGGCGCTCATCAGCCCGCTGACCCGGGCCGCCGTCCACTCACCGAGGCTGTGGCCGGCGTACGCGTCAGGAAGGATCTTGATTTTGCGAAGCGCGGTGGAGAGCAGTGCGCCGACCTCGACCAGCCCGGTACCGTGCCGTCCGAGGTCCGCGTTCGACCACTCCCGGTCCGGCAGCCCGAAGCGGGCCGCGACGTCGGCGGTGCGCGGCGCGAACTCGGCCTCGACACCGGGGAAGACGAACATCAGCTTCCCGCCGCCCGGGCCGAGCAGCGGCGTGGGCGTGAACCAGATGTCCCGCCCGCCGCGCCACGGCTCGCCCCGCTCGATCATCTTGCGGGCGAGCGCGCGCCGCTCCTCGGTCGGGTTGGCGATGGCGACCCGGCACGGGCCCTCGCCGCCCTCCTTGCCCGCGTCCAGCGCGGCCATCAGGGATGCCGGATCGGCCGCCGCGAGCCGCAGGAAACGCTGCGGCTCGGTGACCACCACCCGGCGGACCGAGGGCTTCCACTCCTCGAGGATCACGTGCGCGTTGATCCCGCCGAAGCCGAACGCGTTCACCCCGGCCCGGCGCTTCCCCTCCCAGGGCCGCGCCTGACCGATCGGCGCGAACCGGGTCGCCGCCATCTCCGCCCGCGGGTTCTCCACGTGCAGGGTCGGCGGCAGCACCCCGTGGTGCACCGCGAGCGCCGCCTTGATCAGGCCGGCGATCCCGGCCGCCGGCATGGCGTGCCCGATCATCGACTTCACCGAGCCGATCACCGCGCGCTCCCCACCCCGGTGCGGCCCGAAGACCGTGGCCAGGGTGGTCAGCTCGGCCGCGTCGCCGGTCGGGGTAGCGGTGCCGTGCGCCTCGATCAGGCCGACCGCGTCCGGGGCGGTCGGGTCCAGGCCGGCCGCCTCCCAGGCCCGCCGGATGGCGAGCACCTGGCCGGAGGTGGCCGGGTTGAACATGCTGGCCGAGCGGCCGTCGCTGGAGACGCCGGTCCCGCGGATCACCGCGTAGATCCGGTCGCCGTCCCGCTCGGCGTCGGCCAGCCGCTTGAGGACGACCATGCCGGTGCCCTCGCCGATCAGCAGCCCGTCCGCGTTCGCGTCGAACGGCCGGATCCGGCCCTGCCGGGAGAGCGCGCCCATCTGGCTGAAGACCGACCAGAAGCTGATGTCGTGCACGTGGTGCACGCCGCCGGCGAGCACCACGTCCAGCTTCCCGGCGCCCAGCTCGGCGATGCCCTGGTCCACCGCGAGCAGCGAGGACGCGCACGCCGCGTCCACCGTGTACGCCGGACCGCGCAGGTTGAGCCGGTTCGCCACCCGGGAGGCGGCCAGGTTCGGCACCAGGCCGATCAGCCCCTCCGGCTGGCACGGGCCGAGCACGTCGTCGAAGCGTTGCCGCACCGCGCCGATCTGCTCGTCGGTGAGCGTGGGGATCAGCTCGCGCAGCACCTGGATCATCTGGGTGGGGAGCCGGACGCGCTGGGCGTGCCGGGCCTGGCCGGGGCTGAGCGTGCCGCCCCGGCCGACGATCACGCCGATCCGGTCGCCGCTCGGCATCCGGTCGTGCCCGCCGGCGTCCTGGATCGCGGCGGTCGCCACGTCCAGCATCAGCAGCTGGTCCGGCTCGATGTCGTCGACCGAATTCGGCATGATGCCGTACTTCAGGGGCTGGAAGGTGGCGAACTCGTCGACCACCCCGCCCCGGTTGCAGTAGAGCCGGTCCGGCCGGTGTGCCTGCGCCGGGTCGTAGTGCGGGCCGCCCCAGCGCGCCGAGGGGACCTCGGTGATCGCGTCCCGCCCCTCGGAGAGGTTGCGCCAGTACGTCGCCAGGTCACCCGCGCCCGGCAGGATCGCGGCCATGCCGACGATCGCGGTGGGCTGCTGTACGCCGGTCACGGTCACCACCCCGACGCGGTGTAGACGACCGACCGGCTGTCACCCCAGGCGAGCTCGCGCAGCAGGCTGAGCGCGCCCTCCTCGGGGTCGATCAGCGCGATGCCCCGGCGGGCGTACTCCTGGACCAGCTCGGGGGAGACCATCCCGCCGTGCCCGGTACCCGGGGCCCACGGGCCCCAGTGGACGGTCAGCAGTCGCTGCCCGATCCGCTCCGACCAGCGCGACCCGTACGAGTCCAGCGCGTCGTTCGCCGCCGCGTAGTCGCTCTGCCCCCGGTTGCCGTACGCCGCCGCGATGCTCCCGAAGAGCACCACGAACCTGGCCGGCCCGTCGAGCACGTCCATCGCGTCCAGCACGGTCGCCGCGCCGTCCACCTTGGTCCGGTACACCCGGGCGAACGACTCCGGGTCCTTCTCCGCGATCAGCTTGTCCTCGATGATCCCGGCCGCGTAGACCACGCCGTCGATCCGCCCGTACTCGTCGTGGATCTTGGTGATCAGCTGCTTGGTGGCGTCCGCGTCCCGGACGTCGACCGAGTGGTACCGGACCGACGCGCCGAGGTCGGTCAGCTCGGCCATGGTCGCCTCGACCTCCCGGGAGGCCAGGATCGCCCGGGCCGTCCGGTCGATCTCGGCCGGCGAGCGCATCCCGCGCCGGGCCAGCGCGGCCCGCAGCGCCGCCTTGTCCATCCCGGCCGGCAGGTCCGGCTCGGTCCGGCCCTCCGGCAGCGGCGTACGCCCCACCAGCTCGATCCGGCACCGCGACGCCGAGGCGAGCACCCGGGCGAACCAGGGTGTGATGCCCCGGGCACCGCCGACCATCACGATCACCGCGTCCGCGTCCAACTCCATGGCGCGGGCCTCGGCCACCCCGTCCCCGGCCGGTCCGGCGCCGCCGTCGGCGAGCACACCCAGGCCGCGCGGCTCCAGGTCGTCCCGGAAACGGCCGGCCGGGCTGTGCAGGATCACCGGCGCGGTGGCCGGCTCGCCCAGTTCACGCAGCACGATCGCGGCGATGTCGTCGGCCGGCACATCCGGGTCGATCTCGACGTACCGGGCGGTGATCGCCGGGTACTCGCGGGCCACGGTGCGGAAGAGTCCGCGCAGCCCGTCGGTGGGATCGCCGGGCCGGCCGGCGGCGACCACCCAGCGGGCGCCGCCGGTCAGGGCCGTCCGGAGGAAGCCGAACGCGTCCGGCAGGATCGGCGCGCCGTCCGGGAGGAGCCCGTCGAGCAGGATCACCCCGTCGGCGTGGGCCGGGTCGTCGCCGAAGGTGGCGACCGCGGAGGAGGCTCCCGCCTCGGCGAGCAGCTCGGTGAGCCGCCCGCCCACCGGCGACGCGCCGGTGATCAGGAAGTGCGCGCCGGAGACGGCGCCGGGGTCACCGTGCGCCTCGGCGGCCCGCCAGACCGGCACCAGCCGCTGCGGTGCGATACCGAGCGACGGCGCCTTCTCCTTCTCGGGCTCGGGCTCGGTCAGGGCCGGAACGTTCCCCGCGACGGCACCCTGGGAGGCAGCCGGCGCGGGCTCAGGAAAATCCGGCGCCGCCGCGACGGCGACACCGTTGATCCGGCCGTCCAGCCACTCGGTCATCGCCCGGACCGTTCTCGCCCGGACCAGGTCCTCGAGGTCGCCCTCGGCGCCGTCGATCGCCAGGCCGAGGCGGGTGGCGACCTCGCCGGCGACCTCGGCGCGCTTGATGGAGTCGACGCTGAGGTCGGCCTCCAGGTCGAGGTCGAGTTCGATGAGCTCGACGGGGTAGCCGGTGCGGTCGCTGATCACCGCGAGCACCGCGCCCTGCACGTCCACGGCGACCGCGACCGCCGCGGGGGCGAATCCGTTGACCGCGCCGTTGACCGCGGGAGCGGCGGGCGCGCCACCGATCCGGCTGCCCAGCCACTCGACCATGGCGCGGACCGTACGGGCCCGGACCAGGTCCTCGAGGTCGCCCTCGGCGCCGTCGACCGCGAGGCCGAGGCGGGTGGCGACCTCGCCGGCGACCTCGGCGCGCTTGATGGAGTCGACGCTGAGGTCGGCCTCCAGGTCGAGGTCGAGTTCGATGAGCTCGACGGGGTAGCCGGTGCGGTCGCTGATCACCGCGAGCACCGCGCCCTGCACGTCCAGCGAGGGGGCGGCGACGGGCATCGGGGCGGGCATCGGCGCGGCCATCGGGGCGGGCATCGGCGCGGGGGCCGGGGCCGGGGAGATCGGGGCCGCGGAGAGGGCCTGCATCTGCATGGCCGGGACCAGGTCGGCCTCCTGGTACGCCGGGGCATCGTACGTCGGCACCGGGGCCTGTCCGAGGAAGGCCAGCATCACGTCCCGCTGGGAGGAGATCATCTCGCGAGTGGTCCGCAGGTACTCGGCGAGGAGCGCGCCCTGTCCGTCCGGCGCCTGCTGCTGCTGGTGGTGGTGGGTGGTCGTCATGATCAGCTCCTGGGGGATGGGGCGGGCGGGCTGGAGGCCACCGGGCAGGAGGTCTCCGTTCGGGGCACGTACGAGTTGGCCGTCGACCGTCCAGAGCGGGCGGTCCGAGGCGGCGGCACCGGCCGGGGCGGACCGGCCCTGGAAGAGCCAGCCGGTGTTCACCGGCACACCGGCACAGGCCAGCTGCGCCACGGCGAGCAGCAGCGAGGTGATGCCGTCGGCCCGGCCGTCGACGCTGACCGCCAGGTGGGGGCGGTCGCCGAGCACCGCGCCGACCAGCCCGGTGAGCACCTGCCCGGGACCGGCCTCGACGAAGACCCGGGCGCCGGACGCGTACATCGCCTCGATCTGGTCCACGAAACGGACCGGGGAGGCGACCTGGAGGCTCAGCTCCGTGCGTACCGAAGAGGCGTCGGAACCGTAGGCGGCGGCGGTGCGGTTGGCCCACACCTCGCCCGCCGGTGCGGTGATCGCGCCCCGGGCCAGCACCTCGGCGAAGGTCTCGCTGGCAGCCGCCACCACCGGGCTGTGGAACGCGCAGGCCACCGGGATGGACCGGGCGGTGAGTCCGGCCGCGCCGAGCGCCGCGGACGCCGTCCGCACCGCCTCGGTGGTGCCGGAGACGACCACCTGGCTGGGCGCGTTGTGGTTGGCCAGCACCACGGTCCCGGCCAGACCGGCGGCGTCCAGAACCTCGGTGATCCGGGCCGGGGTGGCGCTGACCGCGGCCATCGTGCCCGGGTCGTCACCGGCCGCGGCCAGGATCGCGGCGGCCCGATCCCGGCTCAGCTCCAGCAGGGTGGCCGGGTCGAACGCGCCGGAGACACAGAGCGCGACCAGCTCGCCGTAGCTGTGCCCGGCGGTCAGGTCCGGCCGTACGCCGAGGCGGCGCAGCAGGTGGTCGACGGCGAGACCGCCGATACCCAGGGCCGGCTGCGCGTTGCGGGTGTCCCGGAGCCGGTCCTTCTGCGCCTTCTCGGTCTCCGCGTCGAACGCGGTCGGCGGGAAGAGCAGGTCCGCCCAGTCCCGGCCGAGGTCGAGGTAGTGGTGCAGCTCGGGGAAGGCGACGAAGAGGTCGGCGAGCGCGCCGGGCCGCTGGCTGCCCTGCCCCGGGAAGAGGAAGGCGAGCCGCCCGTCGAGCTTCGCCGCGGGCTGGACCAGGCCGTTACGCGGGTCGTGCTCAC
The DNA here is from genome assembly GCF_040681165.1 of Actinoplanes sp. NPDC051851. NCBI lineage: Bacteria > Bacillati > Actinomycetota > Actinomycetes > Micromonosporales > Micromonosporaceae > Actinoplanes > Actinoplanes sp. NPDC051851. The sequence continues at coordinate 45,636 of NZ_JBFAYF010000008.1, forward strand.
CGTTCAGCGCCCGGTGCAGCAGCGTCCGCAGCTCGTCCAGGTCGTGGGCGACCACCGCGATCCGGACCGGTCCGGCGCCGACGTTGGCCCGGGCCAGGTCGAAGAGCGTAGCCCCCTCGCCGACCCGGTCCAGCAGCCGCCGTACCTGGTCGAGGCTGCGGAAGCAGAACAGCTCCGCGGGCCACTCGGTGCGGGCGTGCCGGGGCTCGGCGGCGGCCGGGTGTGCGGCCAGCACCGCGTGGTAGTTCGTCCCGCCGAAGCCGAACGCGCTCACCGCCGCGATCCGCTCGTTCACCGGCGTCGTCCACGGCTGGGCCGCGGTGGTGAACGCGAACGGGCTGTGCTCCGCCGACCAGGCCGGGTTCGGCCGGCTCAGGTTGATCGTCGGCGGGCGTACGCCGTGGTGCAGCGCGAGCGCCGCCTTGATCACCCCGGCCAGGCCCGCGGCGCACTTGGTGTGCCCGATCTGCGACTTGACCGAGCCGAGCGTGCAGCCGCCCGGTTCGGCGCCGGCCTCCTGGTAGACGCGGGTCAGCGTCTCCAGCTCGGTACGGTCCCCGACCACGGTCCCGGTACCGTGCGCCTCGACCAGCCCCACCTCACGGGGGCTGACCCCGGCCTGCGCGTACGCCCGGTCGAGCGCCCGCCGCTGTCCCTCCATCCGCGGCGCGGTGAGCCCCAGAGCCCGCCCGTCACTCGCCCCGCCGAGGCCCTTGAGCACGGCGTACACCCGGTCCCCGTCGCGCTCGGCGTCGGCCAGGCGCTTGAGGACCACGGTCGCCACGCCCTCGCCGAGCGCGATCCCGTCCCCGGTGCTGTCGAACGTCCGGCAGCGGCCGGTGGGGGAGAGCGCGTGCGCCGAGGTGAACATCAGGTAGTCGTTGATGCCGTTGTGCAGGTCCGCGCCGCCGCAGATCATCAGATCGCTGCCGCCGGTCGCCAGCTCCTTGCAGGCCGCGTCGAGCGCGGCGAGCGAGGAGGCGCAGGCCGCGTCCACGGTGAAGTTCGGCCCGCCCAGGTCGAGCCGGTTCGCGACCCGCCCGGCGATGACGTTCGCCAGCACGCCGGGGAACGAGTCCTCGGTGATCGCCGGCAGCTGCTCGTCCAGCCCCTCCGGCACGTCGCCGAAGAACGCCGGGAGCAGGGCCCGGACCGTCTTGGCGCCGGCCAGGTCACCACCGGCCTCGGCGCCGAACACCACACCGGTCTTGCCGTGGTCGTTGCTCTGGTACGGATACCCGGCGTCGGCCAGCGACCGGGCGGACACCTCCAGGGCGAGCAGCTGGGTCGGGTCGATGCTGGCCAGCGCGGACGGCGGGATGCCGTACCCGATGGCGTCGAACGGGACCGGGTCGATGAAGCCGCCCCACTTGGAGACGGTGATCCGCCCGGCCTGCCCGGGGCCGACCTCGGGCGCGTAGTACGTCCCGACGTCCCAGCGGTCGGCGGGGATCTCGGTGACCGCGTCGGACCCGTCGAGAATCGTCCGCCAATACCCCGATAAATCGCCAGAACCAGGGAAGACGCACGCCATCCCGATGATCGCGATGTCGAGGGGCTCCGGTTCCTTCGCCGGTGCCGTCTCGGCCGGCGCCGAGGTGGTCATGCCCGAGGTGACCGCGGCGTGCAGCTCGGCGATCGTGGTGACCCTGTCGCGCAGGACCGAGACCTGACCGGCCATGAAGAGGCCCTCGTCGGCCTGCCCCGCCTCGTTCACGGTGATCAGCTCGTCGCCCTGCCGCTTCAGCCCCTTGCTGGCCACCCGCAGCCGCCCGACGTTCAGCGTCTCCAGCTGCTCCCAGACCTGCCGGTGATCCACCCCGGCGGCGGTCAGGCCCTCCCGCAGCTCGTGGAAGTCGTCCACGAACTTGGTGCTCAGGCAGCGGGTCGCGTGTCCCGGCGCGGTCTCCAGCAGCGCGGTGCTCTCCGCCTTGACCGCCTCCCGCTGGAAGTGCGGCAGGATCGCCCCGTGCCGGACCGCCTCCTCGGTGAAGAGGTAGGCGGTGCCCATCAGCACGCCGATCTTCAGCCCGCGGGTGGTGAACGGGGCCGCCATCGCCGCGACCATGGCCGCGGACCGGGCGTCGTGGATCCCGCCCGCGAAGAAGACCTGGATCTCCTCGCCGGGCTTCTCGGTGAGGAACTCGTCGAGCACCCCGAGCTGCGCCTCCCAGAGCGGGAAGCTCGCCTTCGGCCCCACGTGACCGCCGCACTCGGCGCCCTCGAAGATGAACCGCCGCGCCCCGGCCTGCAGGAACTGCCGCAGCAGCCCCGGCGAGGGCACGTGCAGGAAGGTCCGGATGCCCTCGTCCTCCAGGGACTTCGCCTGGGCCGGCCGGCCGCCCGCGATGATCGCGAAGGCCGGCTTGATCCGCCGGATCACCTCGATCTGCGCGGCCTTGACCTGCTCCGGCGCGAACCCGAGGATCCCGACGCCCCACTTGCGGTCGCCCAGGGCGGTCACGGCGCCGTTCATCATCCGCTCGGTCCGGACCCCGTCGGCCAGCGCCAGCGCGAGGAAGGGCAGGCCGCCCGCCTCGGCGACGGCGGCCGCGAAGCCCGGCTCATCGCTCACCCGGGTCATCGGCCCCTGCGCCACCGGCAGCTCGATGCCGAGCGCCTGCGCCAGGGGTCCACCGGGCACGAGCAGGCCGCTCGCCGTCTCGTCGCTCACCGCTTCGCGGATCGCTGTCCTGACGGCACGCACCGCTCCGGCCGTGTCCGTCCATTTCTTCCCGTACGCGCCGGCGAGAGCACCGTCCTCGCCGACGCCGAGCGGACCGGCCGGCGTGCGCAGCACCCGATGCCCGTTCTCGCCGGTGACCACCTCGGTGCCGTCCATCCGCCCGATCAGCGCCCGGGCGCCGTCGGCGAGCTCGGCCTCGGGCATCAGCAGCAGCTGACTGTCGAGCAGCACGCCGGCCGCGCCACCGGCGACCGCGGCCGCCGCCGTCCGGGGCCCGATCCCACCGGCCGCCCAGATCGGCAGCGCGCTGTTCTTCTTCCGGCCCTTGGTGATCGGGGTGCCGACCAGCTTCTGCAGGAGGACGAAGGTGCTCAGGTCGCTGACCCGGCCACCCGACTCCATGCCCCGGGCGATCAGCCCGTGCGCGCCGGCCGTGGTCGTCGCCCGGGCCTCCGCCACGCTGGTCACCTCGACCAGCACGGTGGTCCCGGCGGGCACGTCGCGGACGGCCCAGGGCGAGTCCCCGGTCAGCACGACGACGGCGGGGGCGCCGCCGGTGGCCGCGATTACCTGTTCGACGGTGGCGGTACAGCCGGCGGGAACGCGAACGCCGATGATGCCGGCGCGCGCGGCGGCTTGCCGTAGCGATCTCAATGCCCAGGCGGTTCCCGCGCCCAGGTCCACGATGGCCGTTGCACCGGCGGCGGTGGCCGCGGCGGCTGCAAACGGGCTCGGCTCGATGCCGGTTCCGCCGGTGACGACGAGAACCGGTAGACAGTTCGGGGGCGTGGTGCTCATCGGACTCCTGCTCCATGAATCGATGAGTGCGAATCTACCGATCTAACGCTGCGTGGAAGTTAGCGACGGTCCATTACGACTTCGTTAACCATCGTTGATCGATTTACATAACTTACAGGGACTTCGATGAGGGTAAACCCTTGTATTTTCACTGCTCATATCAGGCGAAGAGGGGTCTTCCATACCGCCAGGCGAATGAAGCCGTGTTGTAGGAATTCAGAGAGTAGCGAGCACTGAAATCACGGAGAGTTAGTGGGAGCGATACCAATGTCCCCTACTCGCTGGTAGCCACCCTGCGGCCCGTGCACGCCAGGTAACTCGACGCAGATCGATAGCGGCAATCGTGTGACCATGCCCGAGGTGCCCGGTTCCAGCCGATCCACCAACAAAATTTTCCATGCCGAAACGATCCTCGTGTGCACGTACACAGAGATCGCACAGCATTCACATAGGTCGATCTATAATCCCTTGTGCAATCCATTCTCTTCAATTTCTATAGGAGATCACCGTCGCCCCACCCCACCCTTTTCCATCCCGTTTTGTCAGGCCACCTTGACGTCAGATCACCTTGACAAAACCCGCATCCGCCCTCGTCAGCCCCACCTTCCACACCTCGTCTCGACCCCCGCGCGCCCCTCGTTTCGGACCCCGGCCCACCCGCCTTCGCCCCCCTGCCGACCGCTTCTCGCGCCCACTCGCCCGTCTGGGCCCCCTGCCGACCGCTTCTCGCGCCCACTCGTCCGCCTGGGTCCCTGTCGCCCGCCGGTCGCCCCCCACTCGCCCCTCTGCTACTTCCCTGGCTCACGATCGCCCCCACCCCCCGCTTTCTCCCGGCAAACTTCCAGCTTCTAGGCCGGCCTGGGTGGCCTGCTGCCTGACGTCGGCTGCGTGTCGCTCGCCTTGCGCGCGTGGCCCCTAGGGCACGTCTATCCAGCCTGTGGCCGCCCATCCGGCCATCCGGTAGGGCGGCGGACGCCCGTGACCCCGGTAGGGCGGCGGACGCCCGCGGCCTTGGTGGGCGGCGGGCGTCCGTGATCAGGGCGGGCCACCGGAATCCGTGACCCTGACGGCTACTCGGACGGGCTGGGCGGCCCCTCCGGTTCCGTGGCCGAGGGCGACCCCGGCGCGGCGGCACTCGGCGATGAGGGCGACGGGGACGACGGTGCCGGAGACGACGGTGCCGGAGACGACGGTGCCGGAGCGGTGGTGACGGTCGTCGCCGGTGCCACGGTCGGGGCGATCGTCCGCTGTGGCTGGTCGAAGGTCCACCCGTCCGCGAGGAGCGAGGGGATCAACGTCGTCAGGGCGTCCACCGTCTGCTGCCGATCCCCGCCCCCGTCGTGGACGAGCACGACGGCGCGCGGCGTGAGTTGCTTCTCGATGCGGGAGGCGATGACGGAAGCGCCCGGCGTGGTCCAGTCGTCCGGGTCGACCACCCATCCGAGCGGCGTGTGCCCGAGCTCCGCCCCGGACTTCGCCGACGGCCCGAAATCCCCATAGGGAGCGCGATAGTAGGGCACTTCCGCCCCGGGCGCCGCCACCGAGATCGCCGCATCTGTGGCCGCGATGTCCTGCTTGCTCGCCGCCGCGGAGAGGATCCCCAGGTCGTCGTGCCTCATCGAGTGGTTGCAGAGCCGGTGCCCCTCGGCGACGATCCGCCGGACGGTCGCCGGATACCAGCCCACGTTCTCGCCGACCACGCAGAACGTCGCCTTGATCTGGTATTTGGCGAGCAGGTCGAGCACCGCGGGCGTGTACTCCGAGGGCCCGTCGTCGAAGGTCAGCGCGAGCCGCTTCCCGGTGTGCTCGGTCTGGACGACGGGCTCGTACCCGGAGGCCGCGGCGTGGATGGTGTCGACCGAGTCGGGGCTCTCGGCCGTCGTGCTGGTGGAGCGGCCGGCGTCCCCGACGTCGGTGCGGCCCAGATGCGCCGCCGCCGGCAGTGCGCCGGTGGGGGAGCCGAGCAGCGCCCGGTGGGTGAACTGTTGCCAGATCTCCGACGGCAGCGTCTCGCCGGAGATCGCCGTACCGTGCTTGTCCTTGATCGGCGCGGGTGTGGCCCGTCCCATCCAGACGGCGGTGGCCAGGTCGGGCGTGTACCCGGCGGTCCAGGCGTCCTGGTTCTGCCGGGTCTCCAGGTACTGCTGGGTGCCGGTCTTCGCGGCGGCCGGGCGGCCGGGGGAGATGCCGTGGCCGGTCACCACGGCCTGCAGCACGGTGGAGACGTCCGCGGCGACGGCGGCGTCCAGCGTCCGTTCGCCGTCGACCGGTTCGTCGTAGTCCGGGAGCGCGTTCACCGACTGGACGAAGTGCCGGGTGTGCCGGACGCCCCCGGCGGCCAGGGTGGCGTAGACGGTGGCGAGGTCGCCGGTGGTGACCGGGTACCGGCCGATGGCGATGTCCGCCCGGGTCTTGCCGGGGGTCGCCTCGCCGGGCAGGTCGACCATCGAGGCGTGCCCGTCGTACGTCGCGGGGATGCCCATCCTGATCGCGGTGTCCCGGACGTACCCGGCGCCGATCTGGTCGGTGACCGCGTAGAACGGGGTGTTCAGCGAGTCGACCATGGCCTTCTTCAGCGTGCAGTCCGGGCACTGCAGGCCGTCGTGGTTGCGCAGCGGTACGCCCCGGCTGGGGAAGAGCCGCGGCGAGCTGCCGTCCCAGCGGGACAGGTAGCTGATGTTGCGGGCCAGCGCGGCGGCGAGCACGATCGGTTTGAAGGTCGAGGCGGCCGGGTGCAGGGTACCGGCGTAGTCGAAGTAGCCGCTGCCGAGTGCCCCGCCGTAGTAGGCGCGTACCCCACCGGTCTCCGGGTCGACCGCGACCAGGGCGGCCTCCAGCCCCTTCGGCTGTCCGGCGAGCGCGTTCGCGACGGAGGCGACGGCGGCCTGCTCGGCGGCGGCGTCGAGCGTGGTGACCACGGTGAGGCCCTCGGTGTGCAGCTGCGCCGAGGTGATGCCGGAGCGGGCCAGTTCCTGTTCGACCTGGTCGGCGATGAGTCCGGCCGGCCCCGCGACGGCCGGTTCGGCGGTGGGCACCGTGGGGTAGCGCACCGCGGCCGCGCTCACCCAGCCCTGGGCGTCGGCCGCGGCGACGATCCAGTCCCAGCGCTGACGGGCGGCGGTGGCGTCGTGGTCCGGGTCGAAGCCCCAGGGGTCCTTGATCACCGAGGCGAGCACCGCGCTCTGCGCGAAGTCCAGCCGGTCGGGTGTGGTCCGGAAGTACGCGTACGCCGCCGCCGCGATCCCGTACGCCCCTCGCCCGAAGTAGATCGAGTTGAGGTACCGCTCCAGGATCTGGTCCTTGCCGAGCTGCCGTTCCAGGTTGACGGCGAGGGCCAGTTCGCGCGCCTTGCGGTCGACGCTGACCTCCTGGCTGAGGAAGGCGGTCCGGGCGTACTGCTGGGTGATGGTGGAGGCGCCCTGCCGCCCGCCCCGGACGTCGGCGACCGCCGCGCGCAGCACGCCCCGCGCGGACACCCCGGCGTGGCCGTAGAAGTCGCGGTCCTCGGCGGCGAGCACGGCGTGCCGCAGATCGGGGGAGACGGCGGTGAGCGGCACGTCGCTGTGGTCGGTGGCGCCGAGCCGGGCCAGCACGGTGGTGCCGTCCCGGTAGTAGAGCACCGACGCCTGCGGCTGCGGGGAGGCGACCGGTACCGGCACCGATTCGATGTACGCCTCGGCGGCGGCGGCCGCTCCGGCGGACCAGAACACCAGGACGGCCGCCGCCGGGGCCAGTAATCGCCGCCGACGGATCTTCTTCGATGAATCACGCACACTTGGTTAGAGGGGCGCGGAGGCGTCGAATGTTGTAAGTAATTTTCCGTTATGGACAGACTTCAGAACGTGTCGAGCCAGAGCACGACCCCGGTGACCCCGCTGAGCACGGCGGCGGACCCGGCGCGGATCGCGGCCGCGCAGCGTTCGGCGGTGAACGACGCCACGTCGTAGGTGGAGGCCGAGCCGAGGCCCTCGCCGCGGAACGACGCGCCGCTCCAGTCGACCGCGGTGACGTTCCCGGTCGGCTCGGCCAGCTCGGCCCCGACCACCAGGAACGGCTGGTCCAGGTGGCTCGGGGTGACCAGTGCGAGCGGGTCGATCAGCCCGTTGCCGGCGCTGACGATCAGGTCCGGCCGCATGCCGATCGCGGTGGTGATGTCCGGCACCGGGTCGGCGGTGTCCGCGGTCACCGTACGCAGGTCGGCGTGTTCCGCCGCCGCCCACTCCTCGACGGCGGCGACCAGCGCGGTCGTGGGCGCGTCGGTGCCCTCGGTGAGCAGCACCACCCGGTAGCCCTCCGGTGGGTGCACCGCGGACCAGGAGCCGGGGCTCGGCGTGATGGTGCTCTCCGGGGCGGGTGAGGCGGTGGCGCCGAGGAAGCCGGCGGCGAGGGAGCCGACGGGGGTGGGTGCGGCGTGCGGCTGGGACCAGTCGTCGTCGCCGGAACCGCATCCGGTGAGCAGCACGGCGGCCGCGACCAGCGTCGCGACGGCCCGAAGCGGGGGGCGCACAGTGTTCTCCCGGGGTGGTGACGTGGGCGGATCATTACTACCCCAGGTCAGACGGGCTGCGAAGCCCCGAGCGAGCTTGTCGCCCGGGGTTTGGATCTTGTTAACCCGGACCGTGCACCGTGCACAGCCGTGACATCGTTGCGCCGCCTCATCGCGATCGCCTTCCTCCTGTTCGCCGCCCTTCTCACCGGTTCGCCCGCGTTCGCCCACGGTTTCTCGTCGGTGGTCTACGCCGACGTCTCCCGGGGCGGCGAGGGACACGTGCGTACCGTGCTCGAGATCGAATACGACCTGTTCATCGTCTCGGCCGCCGACTACGAGGACGACGATCCGCTCTTCCAGGCCGGGACCGCCGCCTTCGACGAGGAGGACGACGACGCGATGGCCGCCGCGCTCAACGCGCACACCGCGACTGCCGTCCGCTACCTGACCGAGCGTTTCGCGGTCTCCGCGTCGGGCGCGGCGTGTGCCGCGACCCCTTCGGGTGCTTTCTCCCTGGGTACGCGGGAAGGGGTCCCCTACGCAAAGGTCACCCTCGATTGGTCGTGCCCCCGCCGCACGTCGGAGCACGAGATCCGCAGCGGGCTGTTCCCGGACGCCGAGACCTACGTGAAGGGCACCAAGACCGTGGTGACCTACGCGCTGGACGGCCGGACCGGCAGCGCGGCGCTCGACGCGAGCCGCCCGTCGTTCTCCACCGCACAGTCCTGGACGCACCGGTTCGCGGAGTTCTTCACGCTCGGCGCCGAGCACCTGCTGACCGGTATCGATCACATTCTCTTCCTGCTCGCGCTGATCGCCGGCTCCCGTCGGCTCCGCGAGATCGTGCTCGCCGCGACCGCCTTCACGCTGGCCCACTCGGTGACGTTCCTGCTCGCCGCGCTCGGCCTGGTGGACGTCCCGGCACGCGTGGTGGAGCCGGTCATCGCCCTCTCGATCGCCGTGGTGGCGGGCTGGCACCTGTGGCGTCTGCGCGTACCCCAAAACGATCTTGAACCTGGAGCCGGGCCGCTGGGCCTGGACCGCGCGGGGTGGATCCGGCTGAGTGTGGTGTTCCTTTTCGGTCTGGTGCACGGGCTTGGGTTCGCCGGCGCGCTCGGCATCGACGAGGCCTTCTCCGGAACGCTGCTCTGGTCGCTGCTGGTCTTCAACGTCGGCATCGAAGCCGTCCAATTGGCCGTCATCGCCGTGGTCTTTCCGCTGCTCCTCGTGGTGCGACACCGGTCACCCCGGATGGGGCGGCGGCTCACCGGGTTCATATCGGCGGGTGTGTCCGTCATGGGGATGATCTGGTTCGTGCAGCGGGTGCTCGGGGGCTGAGGTCTTCCGGCCGGATCCACCCGTCGGATCGATCTCGTTCACCGCCGGTTCACGGGGTCCGGCCAGCTTGATCACGCCTCCCAGAACTTTCACAGCGGGAAGCGATCTCTCTCATCAGAAACAGGAACGGACACCGATGAGAACCACCAACCGGAATCGCGTGGCCGCAGGGGTCACCGCGGTGTTCCTCGGCGTGTCGTTCGCCCTCGGCAGTGGACTGACCGTCCCCGCCCTGGCCGCCGACACCGCCACTGCGTCCAGCGTCATCCTGGGCGTGGGCGCCAACGAGACCCAGCGCATCGTGACCTGGTACTCCTCGGCCGACACCGCCCAGCAGGTCCAGCTCGCCCCGACCGCGTCGCTCGCCGCGGACGGCGGCTTCCCGGCCGGCTCCGTCACCTTCGCCGCCACCGGCGCGGCGAACATCGCCACGAGCGGCGGCTACAACCGGCACTCGACGATCACCGGCCTGTCGGAGGAGACCGCGTACTCGTACCGGGTCGGCTCCGAGGGGAACTGGTCCGCCACGTACGCGTTCAAGACCCAGGACTTCGAGGGCGACTACGACTTCCTGTTCTACGGCGACCCGCAGATCGGAGCCTCCGGCAACGTGGCCAAGGACCAGGCCGGCTGGACGGACACGCTCGACGTGTCGCTGGCGGCCAACCCGGACGCCGAGCTCCTCGTCTCCGGCGGCGACCAGGTCGAGACCGCGAACACCGAGTCGCAGTGGAACGCCTTCCTCGCCTCCGACAAGCTGCGCCAGTACCCGTGGGCCGCGACCATCGGCAACCACGACGTCGGCGGCAAGGCGTACGAGCAGCACCTGTACACGCCGAACACCGACCGGTCCGCCAAGTACTACGCGGACGGCTCCGGCGCCACCACGTCGGGCGGCGACTACTGGTTCATCTACAAGGACACGCTCTTCATCGACCTGAACAGCAACAGCTACAAGAACGGGTCGGGCGGCGGTGACGACGCGCACGTGGCGTACGTGACCGACGTGATCAAGAACCACGGCGGCGAGGCGAAGTGGACCGTCCTGGTCTACCACCACTCGATCTACTCGGCCGCGTCGCACGCCAAGGACGCGGACAACAAGCTGCGCCGGGTGGACTTCCCGACCACGTTCTCGAACCTCGGCGTCGACCTGGTCCTGCAGGGTCACGACCACGTCTACACCCGCAGCTACCTGATCAAGAACGGCGCGAAGGCGAACGCCGACGAGCAGCCCGGTGACTCCGAGGTCTTCGCCGGCCCCGGCGGCGTCCTCTACGTGACCGCGAACTCGGCGTCCGGCTCGAAGTACTACGACATCACCACCCCGGACTCCAGCGGCACCAGCGGCGCGGGCAACGGCGCCGACCCGCTGAAGCCCGAGGACTACTGGTACAACTCGGTGCAGAACCAGGAGCACGTCCGGTCGTACATCAAGGTCGAGGTCCGCAACGACAAGCTGGTCGTGGCGAACGTCCGGTCCGGCACCTGCGCCGCGCCGAACGCCTCGGTCGAGCTCGGCAGCTCCTGCGCCAACACCGACGCCGCGGGCCAGACGGTCGGCTCGGTCGTCGACAAGGTGACCGTGCACCCGTACCACGGTGACAACCAGGACGTGCAGGTCAGCGTCCCGACCCCGGCTCCCGGCGAGTTCGGCTGGACGATCGACGGCCACAACGGCCTGGTCGACCTCGGCACCGCCGTGCAGCAGTCGGGGGACTACTACCTGACCGCCGCCGGCACCATCAACCCGATCGTGGTGTCGGACAGCCGGCGCACCCTCGCGCCGTGGTCGATCTCGGCCAGCGCCGGTGACTTCACCGACGCCGGAAAGACCTTCCCGGGCTCCTACCTGGGCTGGTCGCCGTACCTGGTGAAGGAGGGCGCCGGAGCGTACGCCGGCAGCACCGTCACCACGGCGTACGACGACGGCAGCGGTCTCGGCCGGTCGTCCGTCCTCGGTTACGCCGAGCAGGGCCACGCCCGCGGCTCCGCGACCCTCGGCGCCGACCTGGACCTGAAGGTCCCGGACAGCGTCGAGAAGGGCAACTACCGCACCACCCTGACGATCACCGCTCTGAGCAGCTGATCTCTTTCGGAAACGGGGGCGGGCGCCGAAGGGCGTCCGCCCCACCGCCATTTCACTTGAGGATTCGAGATGCACCTATCCCTTGCCGGTCGAGCCGCCGCGGCCCTGCTCGCCGTCGCCGCGGTTCTCGGTTTGAGCGCCGCCCCCGCCCTGGCCGAGGAGGGCGACGTCACCTGGACGGTGCGGACGGCCTCGAACGACTACGGCGACGACCGCTCCAGCTACACCTACGCCGTCAACCCGGGCAACGACGCGACCGATGCGATCGTGGTCAACAACAAGAGCAAGACCGCTCTAGACCTCTCCGTGTACGCCGCCGACGGCTACACCACGGAGACGGGGCGACTCGACCTGGTCGCGAGGGACGCGAAGTCCACCGGCGTCGGGGCCTGGGTGACGGCCACCGGGACGACGGTCAGCATCCCGGCCGGCCGGTCCGTCGAGGTCCCGTTCACCGTCGCGGTCCCGGCCAACGCCACCCCCGGCGACTACGTCGGTGGCATCGTCACCTCGCTGAGCCGGCCCGACTCGACCGCCCAGGTCAACGTCGAGCGCCGGCTCGGCATCAAGATCAAGCTCCGGGTCGGCGGCGACCTGGTCCCGGCGATGGCCGTCGAGGACCTGCGGGTCGCCTGGCACGGCTCGCTCAACCCGTTCGCCCGCGGCGACGCCACGGTCACCTACACGATCCGCAACACCGGCAACGCCGTCGAGTCGGCCGACCAGGACGTCTCGATCGCGGGCCCGTTCGGGTGGCTGCGCACCGGCGCCGCCGACGTCGCGAACCCGCCGGAGCTGCTCCCCGGCGAGTCGTGGAAGGTCTCCGTCCCTCTGGCGGACGTCTCCCCGGCCGTCCTGCTCACCGCCACCGCGAAGCTCACCCCGCGCCTCACCGACGCCTCCGGCTCGATCACCTCCCTCGACCCGGTCACCGCGACGGCCACGGTCTGGGCGCTGCCCTGGCCGCTGACCGCCCTGCTGATCGTCCTGATCGCCGCGATCGCGGCCCTGGCCGTGCTGCGCCGCCGCGCACGGTCCCGCCGTGGGGAGCGCGAGGACGCCCGGGTCCAGGCCGCCGTCGCGGCCGCCCTGGCCGATCGTCCTGATCGCCGCGAGGGGGCCGAACTCAGCTGACCTTGCGTTCTCACGGTGCGTGACGCAGTGTTCACACTCGACGTGATCCCTGACCTGACGTGAGCCGCTAGTTACTCGGTGTGCTCGCGTCGGGATGGATGCAGGAATTTATTCACGTGAGTATTGCCAGCTCAGGGCTGTGATCGCCGATCATGGGGCAAAATAGGACCGTTCCCCGGCTTACGGAACGTCGCCCTCGCGGAGTTACATCGTAAAGCGACGCGTCGGAGGGGACGGAAGTGGAGCAGGTGCTGGTGGCGGCCGGGCCCGTGGGGGCGACGGCCTGATGTCACTCGCCGAAGTCTTCCCTCCGCCCGAGGAGCGCCCCGAGTCGCTCCGCGATCCGCACGAGTCGTTCACGCTCTTCCTGAGTGGGAACTACTCCCGCATCCTGCTCTTCCTCCTCCGCCAGTGCCTGGACCGGACACTCGCCGAGGAGGCGCTGCACGAGGCGCTGATCGTGGCGCTGGACAAGTGGCCGATCGTCGAGCGGCACCAGCGGCCGCTCTACTGGGTCCGCCGCACCGCCTGGCACAAGCTGCTCAAGTCCCAGGGCCCGTCGGGCTGGCCCGGCGGCGGCTATGAGGCCGAGGACGCGCTGCGCCAACTGCCGTACCGGCAGCGCGCCGTGCTCGCGCTGATGCTCGAAGATGACAACGACCAACAGATCGCGCTCCAGCTGGGGCTGGCCGTCACCACCGTCGCCACCTATCGTGCCGAGGTCCGCCGCAAGGCCGCCGACCTGCTCGACCGGGCCGGCCGGGACGCGCCCACCGAGCTGGAGTGGGCCCGCGCCCGCCGTGCGATGGGCCGGATCGCCGAGGACCACCAGCGCCGCCTCGCCGAGGGTCCCGAGATCATCAGCGACGTCGACCTGGCCGACCCGCTGCTGGGCGGCGCCCTGCCGGGCGCCGAGGCCCGCCGGATCGCCCGCGCCGCCGAGCTCACCAAACGCGGCTCGCTCACCTGGGACGCCGCCGAGGGCCGGCTGGACTGGTCCGACGAGGCCTCCCGGATCTTCGGGCTGGCCCCGGTCGAGGCGCGCCGCACGCTCAAACAGCTCTTCGGGCTGATCCATCCCGGACACCGGAGCGTGGTGCGCCGCCTGGTTCGGGCCGCCTGGCGCTCCCGCGGCGCCACCGAGCTGATCTGCCGGATCACCCGGCAGGACGGCCAGGCCCGCTACGTCGAGGTGCTGCTGGAGGTGCCGACCGACGAGGCGGGCACGCCGACCGGGCTGGTGGTCACCGGGCAGGACGTGACGGCCGTACACAAGGAGAGGCAGGCGGCGCAACGCCGGGCCCTGCGCGCCGCCAGCGTGCGGCCGGACCTCTCCGAGGTGGACGGCGTCACCGGCCTGCTGACCCGGCGGGCGTTCGCCGACGAGGTGGGCCGCGCGCTGCGGACCGGGACGGGCACCCTGCTGGTGATCTCCGCTCCGCCGTACATCCGGCGCCGTCCCGACCAGGACTCCGGGCAGCACGACCGGCTCAGCGCCGAGGCCGGGGCGATCCTGCGCGAGATCGCCGGCTCCGACCCGTGCGGGCGGCTCGACCAGCACGAGTACGGCGTCCTGATGCCGTACACGACACCGGAGACCGCGGTCACCCGGGCCGGCGCGATGGTCTCCTCGCTGCGCGGCACCCGGCTGGACGCGTTCGGCGGCCTGGTTCCGTACGATCACCGGCGCCCACTGGAGAGCATGGAGCTGCTCCTCGACGCCGAGTCCGCGTGGCGCCGGGCCAAGCGCGACGAGGGCCTGCTGGAGGTGCTGCACCAGCCCCGGTCCGCCGAGGAGCGCCGGGAGACCTGCCGGGCCGGCATCCGGGACGCGGTGGCACGCGACCGTTTCGCGCTCTTCGCCCAGCCCCTGCGTGACCTGGAGCTCAACCAGATCACCCGGCACGAGATCCTGCTCCGGGTGCTCGACGACGTCGGCCGCCCCACCCCGCCCACCACGTTCCTGCAGATCGCGGAGTATGTGGACGAGATCCTCGCGGTCGACAAGTGGGTCATCGACAACGCGCTGCGGATGATCGGCGAGGGTTCGCAGACCTCGCACTACCAGGTCAACCTCTCCGGGCGCTCGCTCGCCGACCCGCTGCTGCTGGAGCACCTGCGCGACGCGATCACCCGGTTCGGCGTCGACCCGGAGCACCTCACCATCGAGATCACCGAGACCACCGCGATCGGCAACCTGGCGGTGGCCCGGCGCTTCGCCGACGGCATCCGCGAACTCGGCTGCCAGCTGGCCCTCGACGACTTCGGCACCGGCAGCACCCCGCTGAGCTTCCTGACCGACCTCCCGGTCGACCTTGTCAAGATCGACGGCAGCTTCGTCCACGACCTCCCCGAGTCCGAGCCGCACCAGGCGATCGTCCCCGCGCTGGTGGAGATCTGCCGCAAACTCGGCATCCTGACCGCCGCCGAGTACGTCCGCGACGACGCCACCCTGGACCTGCTCCGCAAGTACGGCGTCGACTTCGCCCAGGGTTTCCACGTCGGCCAGCCCGAACGCCTGGTCGTCGGCCCCCGCCGATCCCGCTCCATCGAGCTGGAGATCTACCCCCCGACCTGACCCTCCGCCCGCCCTGCCTGTCGCACCCGCGCCGGCCCGTAGCGCGAGCCCGTCCCGCTTGCCGCGCCCGTCCCGCTTGCCGCGCCCGTCCCGCTTGCCGCGCCCGTCCCGCTTGCCGCGCCCGCCCTGTTTGCCGCGCCCGCCCTGCTTGCCGCGCCCGCTTGCCGCGCCTGGTTTGCCGCGCCCGCCCGCCGCGGCAGTGCGCGTGGCCGTTGTGCTCCGGGTTTCCGTGTGTCGGTGCTTACCCGCGGGCCTTCGCACGGGCCGCCATCGCCTCCACCGCCGACATCAGCAGGTCCATACCGAAGTCGTAGTAGCGCTCCACGTCCGGCTCCCGCTCATACGTCCGGGCGAACTCGATCATCATGGGGAACCGGTCGGCGGGCAGGCACTCCAGCGCCAGCCGCTTCTGTCGCCGCCACTCCGCGGCCTGGTCGATCGTCAGGTGTGCCGGTGACTCGGGCTGGGCGCCGACCAGGCCGATCACGCCGTTGAGCAGGTAGGTGGCGACCCAGTATCCCTCGTCGAGCCCGAACCCGGCGTCGGCCAGCAGGGTGAGCGTGTCGTTGGTGGCCCGGGTGAAGCTCTCGCCCTTGGTCTTGTCGGCCGCGTGCAGCAGATCGGGCAGGCACGGGTGTGAGCGCATCACGTCGAGCGCCGCCTCGATGATCATTCGCAGCTGCTCCTGCCACGGGTCACCGGCGCCGCGATCCACCCGGACGTCGGCGAGCGCGTGGTCGACGACGCCGAGGAGCAGCTCCTCCTTGTTCTTGAAGTGCCAGTAGAGCGCCATCGGTGTGACGCCCAGCTCCTTGGCGAGCCGGCGAATGGTGATCGCCTCCACGCCTTCCTGGTCACCGAGGCGGAGGGCCCGTTCGGCGACGGCGTCCCTGGTGAGTCGTTCGGCCGGAGTCACTTGACAACCATACAACGTACAGGTCTCATATACGAGGTACATGTACACCGTACAAGTACGTCGTACAGGGAGAGCTGATGGAAAAGAACCGACGGTGGTGGGCGCTGGTCGCGGTGTCCCTCGGCACCTTCATGACCTACCTCGACAACAACGTGGTCAACGTGGCGCTCCCGTCGATCCAGCGGGATCTGGGCCTGACCATGTCCGGCCTGGAGTGGATCACCAGCGCGTACATCCTGGTCTTCGCCGGCCTCCTGCTCGCCGGTGGCCGCATCGCCGACGTCCTCAGCGGGCGGCTGGCGTTCCTCAGCGGCGTCGGGATCTTCACGCTCGCCTCGGTCGCCGCCGGCCTCGCTCAGGACCAGTCGCTGCTGATCGGCGCCCGGGCCGTCCAGGGCATCGGCGCGGCCCTGCTCGCGCCCTCCTCGCTGTCGCTGATCCGCGAGCTCTTCCCGGACGAGAAGGAGCGCGGCGCCGCGATCGGCGTCTGGGGTGGTGTGGGTGCGCTCGCGCTGGCCGTCGGCCCGTTCGCCGGCGGCGTCCTGAGCCAGCACGTCTCCTGGGGCTGGATCTTCCTGATCAACCTGCCGATCGGCATAGCCACGATCGCTCTCGGCCTGCTCACCATCCCGGCGGGCGCGCTCGCCGGTGAGCGCTCCGGCGCCTTCCGGCGCCTCGACCCGTTGGGTCTGGTCCTGTCGTCCCTCTCGCTCTTCTCCCTGACGTACGCGTTGATCGAGGGCGACGCGAAGGGCTGGACCTCCGGCCTGATCCTCGCGGCGTTCGGGGTCGCCGCGGTCTCCGCCGTTGTCTTCCTGTTCCAGCAGGCCCGGACCCCGGACTCGATGGTCGACCTGGCGTTCTTCCGCATCCGGATGTTCACCGGTGCCCTGCTCGCCAGCGGCCTCTGGGCATTCGGCGTCTTCGGCATCTACTTCTACATGGCCATCTACCTGCAGAACGTCCTCGGCTTCTCACCCACCGAGGCGGGCTCCGGCTTCGTCCCGCTGGCCGTGATCACCGCCGTCGGCGCGGTCCTCGCCCCGCGCCTGGAGCAGCGCTTCGGCGTCGCCCGGATCACCGCGTTCGGCCTGGCCGTGATGGCCGCCGCGATCGGCGGCATCGCGAGCTACGGCGCCGACACGACGTATCTGGACCTGCTCCCGTGGTTCCTGCTCTACGGCATCGGCGGCGGCCTGCTGATCCCGCTCGGCAACGTGGTGGTCGGCGCCCTCCCGGCCGAGCGCTCCGGCATCGCCTCCAGCATGCTCAACGTCTCCCGCGAGGTCTTCGGCCTCCTCGGCGTCACGGTCCTCGGCGCCATCCTGACGAACCGTTCCAGCGCCGCGTCCGGATCCCCGCTCGACCGCTACCTGACCGGCTACCAGACCACGATGGTCGTCGCCGCGGTCCTGGTCGCCGTCGGTGTCCCGGTCGCCCTCTGGATGCTCCGCCGGGCGCCCGCCGCATCCGCCGACCCGGCTCGGGCGACACCGGCTCTGGAGACCGTCTGACCTTTCACCGGCCCGTCTCGGCCGTTCATGCCCGGAGGGCCGGAGACTCCGGTGACGCACGGGGCGGGCTCGATCGTCAGGATCGGGCCCGCCCTGCTTCGGCTTCGGGCGGCGTGCTTCGTTCCGGCCGTCGACGGACCGCCCCGCTTCGGCTGACGACGGCGTGGGGGCGGCCTCTGGCGTCTCGCTTTTCGAGCGCAAAGTCTCTGTTCAGCGAGGAGGACTGGAGCAGCTTCCTCGACGCCGTGCTCGCGGGACGGGCGCCGGACGCGGCCTCGCGCTGATCAGCGGATCCGGCGGGGCGGGGCGACGGCCGTGTTCGGAGAGGGTGGCTGCCCGCCTGCCGCGGGGTCGTGGTGCGCAGGCCGTCGGTGGTGATGGGGGTAGCCGTCCGGCAGGCGGCGATACTTCGTGGCCGGACGCGCCTCTCCCCGTATGCCACCCCGGGATGACGACCACAGCTGTACACACCTGCTCGGGAATAGCGCCAAGGATGGTCGCGACCACTCCCGTCAGGTACGACCATGGCTACATGCCAGAAGAAGTAGACAGGGCTGATCGGCGAGTTCGTCTTGCTCGTACGGCGGCCGCACTCGGTGCGGCAGCGATCTTCGCCACTGTCATCACCGCAGGTGAGGGCCGGGCAGTCGCGGCGCCGCCGGTGGCGAGCAACTCGTCTCCAAGAAGCGATGCGCCTCCTAAGAATATCCTCTTTTTCCTCATTGGAAATAAAAGCTGACGTCCGTGACCGTGCAGGCAAGCTCCGATGAGGTGATCTCGGCGAGAGGACTGTGCGTGGCCTGATCGAAACCGGCACACCCGAACAGGCTGGGCGGTGCTGGATATAGGCGTGGAGTCATCGGTGGACATGTCCTTGCGACAGGAACAGGTCTTCGCGAGGGCTCCACGTGATCAGTCATCGAGCCATGCTCGACGTGCCCAGGGAACTCGCGCGTCACCTCGCTCGGCTGCTGGCAGCAGAGCGCCGGCTGCCCGGGACGCGCTGGGACGCCGGAGCGGCCGAACCGGGCCGGAGGGCGTCAGCCCACGGATCGGCGACGGCGACTCTTCCGCGGCCGGCGAACGTGAGCGGGCGCAGTCTCGACGGCCGGCGGACGGATGGGGGCGCGAAGGGCACCCGGAAGAATGCGGCAGCCCGGAACGATTCGACAGCCCGGAACGATTCGACAGCCCGGAACGATTCGACAGCAGAGTGCACTCAGCATGAGACCCCGTTCATGCAATGCCACGCGATGCGCCGGACATTCTTCTGCCGGTGATGCTTCGTGCGACTTCCCCGTTATCCGGCTGACGCTACGACAGGCCACGATGCCGCGCAAGATCAAATCTTCCCGATGTGTACGACCTGTCCGGATCGGCGGCGAAGCTTTGTCTTCGCTGTCGTCTTCCTTTGTGCCGACTGTGCCGTCGCCGGATTCCGTCGGCCGGCTGAACGACGGTAAAGTTTGTTGCTTGACCGCGTTTGGTGTGTGGTCTGCTTCACATTGATTTACCGGATCGACGTTCGATAACTTGCCACCTCACGATCTCCAGCAAGGCGGAAGCGGGGAAGTGTGGTCAAAATTAGTGACAATCCGGTCCGGAGAAATGTGGTTATCGCGGCTGCGGCCCTTGCCGGAATAGCGGGCGCGCTGAGTGCTCCAGGGGTGGCGAGCGCGTCCTCTTCTCATTACATCTCCGGGTCGACCTACAGTTCTCGGACTGCTTTCTATCTGTCCTCGACCTGGCGGTACAAGGACGGTAAGGGCAAGGTCTATGTGGAATTCACCCGGCTCCCGAGGTTCTCGTCCGGTGTCACCGACGGCATTCGGTGGCGGCTCTACGTCAGCGGCAGTGGCTACACGGACATCGTGAACCTGGACGACCTCGACCAGACGAACGGCATCGCGACCCTGAGCGACGGCAAGGGATTCAAGAACTCGTTCGCGCGTTTCACCACCTGCGACGACGAGTGCTCTCACGAGTTCCACGGCTATGAGACCTACTGATATGAGACCTACTGAGTCGTTTCCGGTGGCCGGTCTGCATCCGGCTCCCGACCAGCATCGAAAGGCGTTCATGACATCACCAGCGAGATCTGCGGGACGTCGCCGGCGCGGGCGGTTCGGCGCGATGGCGATGGCCGTGGTGACGGGTGCCGTGGTGATGCTCGCCGGCCCGTCACCGGCCCACGCCTCGGAGTCGCACACGATCGACGGCTCGACCTACAGCACCGGCGGCAAGTTCTACCTCTCCGCCACCTGGCGCTACAAGGACGGCGCCTCCAACGTCCGTCTGCTCTTCACCCGCCTGCCGCGCTATTCCAGCGGTGCGGTCGACGGCCTGCGCTGGCGTTTTTATTTCGGGAGTTCGGACGGGTACAGCTCCAAGTACCTCATCGACGACGAGGACAGTTCGGTCAGCACCAAGTACATGAGTGACGGCACCGCGTTCAAGAATTCCTTCGCTCGCGTCACCACTTGCAAGGATGACTGCTCGCACTATTTCGCTGGATACGAGGCTTACTGACGAATGGTCGGTCCGGATGCGTCCGAAGGTCCGGACCGGCTGTCGCCGTCGCCTCTTGCAAGATCGGGACCGGAGCGAGTATGCATTCCACAGAAAATCGGTTTTGGCGAATCGGGCTGGCCGGGACCGCTCTTCTCGCTCTGATGACGGTCGCCGCCTGTGCGTCGTCCGGCCAAGCCGCCGCCAATTGGTTGTCCGGTACGCAAGCCTCGGCGGAATATCGTGACGAGGCTCGTGGTCTGACTCTGGCGCCGGGTTGGGATTGGCCGGCTGATCTGGATTATCCGGACAAGGTCGACGGCGACGATATCGCGTACGAGAAGAACACCGGGCGCATCGATGCGGGTTTGTACTGGTATTGCTCGTGGGCGCTGACCTACGTCGAGGCGGATACGGATGCCGATCGCACGACGGCCCTGCGGCAGGTACTGCGCCTGCGGGAGACGAAGTATTACCAGATCGGCGTCGCCACGGACAACATCCCCATGTTCGACGCGGCTCTGGACTCGGCGGGCGATGACGACACCAAGCTGAGAAGGCTGATCGGCATCACCTGCTCCGACATCAAGGAAAGTAAGTCAAACGATGACAGCTGACAGCGAAGGTGGATCCGCCACCGTGCGCCGGGGCCCGGCCGTGGCATCGCTCGTGATCGTGGCGGGCTGCGCGGTCGGTGCGGCGGCGTTCGGCGTCGACTACGCGTCCGGCCTCAGTGCCAAGATCTTGACCGCGGCGACCAGCAGCGGCTTCGCGTGGGGGCTGATGGCGCTCCTGGCCGGGTACGCGAACGCGCGGCGTGCGGTGATCGCGGCGAGCGCCGGTGCCGGATCACTGCTGGCGGCGACCGGCACGTACTACACACTCATCCTGTTCGTCAGCCAGCGCTGGCGTGTCGGTACCACCGAGAGCGGCTCGTCGGGCGCGATGGACGGCCTGATGTCGGTCGCTCGGACCGCGTCGTTCTGGGTGGTCGGCTCGCTTCTCGCCGGGGTGGTGTTCGGCCTGCTCGGCCGGTTGATCCGGCATGCGTCACCCCGCCGGAGCGCGGTGCTGATCGGCGGCCTGTTCGCGCTCCTGTCCGCTCAGGGCTGGAACAATCTCGCCTTCCACCGCATCTGGTTGACGATGGACGAGTTCGGCGTCGGCGTACTCGTCTACGCGGTGTCGATCGTGGTGTTCTCCGCCTTGGCGGCGGCTCTGCTGATCACGTTGACGAACGGGTGGCGTCACCTGGTGCTCACCGCGGCCGTCGCGATCGCCGGCAGCGCCGTCTGCATGCTGCTCTGGCAAGTCGCCGAGCGTATCCGGGAAAGCGCCGTCGTCTAGCCCGTACATCAAAAAAGAGAAATGGAGAATCCGTGACCCGTTTTCGCCGCATCGCAGCGACGACCCTGGCCACGCTGATCGGTGTGACCGCGTCTCTCGCCGGGCCCACCGCCGCGAACGCCGGATCCTGGCACAGCATCGAGGGGGAGACGTACAGCACCGGGGGTAAGTTCTATCTCTCCTCCACCTGGCGTTACAAGGTGCTCGACAACTACGTCTTCATCAAGTTCAGCAAGCTTCCGCAGTATTCGTCGTCCAGCACGGTGGACGGCGTCAAATGGCGGTTCTACTTCGGAAGTGACGGCTACAGCACCAAGTACACCCTGGACGAGTTGAGCACCCAGTACCGGATCAAGTACATGACCGACGGTACCGCCTTCAAGAACTCCTTCGCCCGTGTCACCACCTGCACCGACGACTGCTCGCACACCTTCGTCGGCACTGAGCACTACTGATCCACGCACGTCCCGGGCCGGCGGTCGAGCGATCGCCGGCCCGCTCGGCACCATGGCGCCCTGCCCGGTCAGGCCGGTGCGGGGAGCGTGCCGGAGACGCGGGGGCGCTCGGCGCGGGAGATGCGGAGCCAGACGAGGAAGCCCCAGACGACGAAGGCGGCGTAGACCGCGTACAGGATGGCGGACGGGTAGTAGCCGAAGTGCAGGAGCTCGGGGACGCCGACCAGGTCCACCGCGATCCAGCAGAGCCAGAACTCGACCCAGCCGCGGGCCATGGCGTACGTGGCGAGCATCGAGCCGACGAAGATCCAGGAGTCGGCGAGGTAGTACCACCAGGGGACCGGGAAGCCGGCGCCGATGCCGCGGAAGACGAGGAAGCAGACCACCACGGCGGCGAGGGCGCCCGGGATGAGGACGAGGCGCTGGCGGTGGCTCGCCCAGTGTGGCGTCACCGCGGCGCCGTGGGTGGTCCGGCTGTTGCGGCGCCAGCGCCACCAGCCGTACACGCTGGTGATCAGGAAGAAGACCTGGCGGGCGGCCTGGCCGTAGAGCGGGGTGCCCTGGTCGTTGCCGAGGGCCTGGCCCAGGAAGACGGTGAAGAGCAGGACGTTGCCGACGATCCCGACCGGCCACGCGAGCGCGCTGCGGCGCAGGCCGAAGAGCGCCGAGCCGAGCCCGAAGGCGTTGCCGACGATCTCGCGGTAGTAGATCGCCTGGCCGGGGGTCACCTGCCACTTGGCCGTATAGAAAGTGGTCAGCAGGTCATCGAGCGAAGTCACGGCAGGTCAGCCTACTGTGATGCGGTGAGTTCGCCATCGTGTTCCGTGCGTACCCGACTCTACGGCGAGGGCCGGGTGATCGCGGAGGATTTCGCCGCCGGTGAGCTGGGCGAGCGGCTGCGGGAGCACCCGGACGCGGTCGCGTGGCTCGACATGCTCAGCCCTTCTGCCGAGGATCTGCAGCTCATCGCCGACGAGTTCGGGCTGCACCCGCTCGCGGTGGAGGACGCGCTCGAGGCGCACGAGCGGCCGAAACTGGACCGCTATCCGGGGCACCTGTTCCTGAACGTCTATGCCGTGAGTTTCTCCACCACCCAGACGGGCGCCGAGACTCACAAGGTGGAGATCAGCGCGTTCGTGACCCCGCGGGTGCTGATAACGGTGCACAAGGGGCCCGGCGACGTGGACCGGCTGGTCGAGCGCTGGGACTCGGACACCGCGCTGGCCGCGGTCGGCGGTGTCTCGTACCTGGTCCACGGCCTGCTCGACGTGGTCGTCGACAGCCAGTACGCGACCGCCCGCGCCGCCGATGAGGCGATGGACGGCGTCGAGGACCAGCTGCTCGCCGAGGGCGGCGCTCCCCGCCGGGTCCGCCGGTACGGCTACCAGGTCCGCCGCGCGCTCGCCGTGCTGCGCCGGGCGGTCGCCCCGATGGCCGATGTCGTCGGCGAGCTGGACCGGGCCGGCGGTGACCTGGTCGACGACCGGATGCGGCCGTACTTCCGGGACGTCGAGGACCACGCCAAGCGGACCGTGGAGTCGATCGACCACGCGCACGTCCGGATCACCGAGCTGCTCGACGCCGACCTCAGCGAGCAGAGCAACGTGCTGAACGACATCACCCGCAAGCTCGCCGCCTGGGCCGCGGTGATCGCGGTGCCCACCGCCTTGACCGGATACTTCGGCCAGAACCTGCCCTACCCTGGCTATCAGCAGTTCTGGGGGTTCGTGCAGAGCTCCCTCCTGATTGTCTTCGCGGCGGGCGCGCTCTACCTCTACCTGAAACGGCGGGGATGGCTGTGAACCTGAACGATGTCGATCTGGGCTGGGGTGACGGCGAGACCGTGCTCAGCGGTGTCACCGTCGACCTGCGGCCCGGCGAGGTGCTGGCCGTCACCGGTACGTCCGGTACGGGCAAGACCACCCTGCTCAGCGCGATGGCCGGGCTGCTGCCGCCACGGTCCGGCGAGATCAGCGTGGACGGCGCGGCGCTCGGCGACCGGGACCGCGCGGTCGGCCTCGGCGTGGTGCTGATCCCGCAGGAGAACGGGCTGGCCGCGATCCTCACCGCCGCCGAGAACGTCTCGGTCGCGGTGATCGCGACCGGCGGCACTCCCGCCGAGGCCCGCCGCCGGACCACCGACGCGCTCACCGCGGTCGGCCTCGGCGCGCAGGGCGGCCAGCTGATCGAGGAGCTCTCCGGCGGCCAGCAGCAGCGTGCCGCGATCGCCCGGGGCCTGGCCCTGCACGGCGCCGTGCTCCTCGCCGACGAGGTGACCAGCGAGCTCGACGCCGCGAACCGGCAGAAGGTCCTGGAGCTGCTCCGTGCCGAGGCCGAGCGCGGCGCCGCCGTCGTCCTGGCCACCCACGATCCCGAGGCCGCCGCCCTCTGCGACCGCGAGCTCCATCTGGCCGACGGTACGGCCACCTGGTCCCGCGCCTGAACGGGGCAGCGGGCACATCGAAGAGTGCGTAGCCTCCGGGGCAGGAGCGGCCGGGGGAGGGACGCTTGTTCGCACTCGTTCTCGGGGCGGTGCGGGCGCGGGCCGCCCAGCTGCTGACCATCCTGGTGCTCGCCGGGCTGGCGACGGCGGTCGCCGCGGCCGGCCCCTGGTACGCCTACGCCGCCTCGGGACGGGCGGCCGCCGCCGGACTCGACGCCGCGGGCCCGGCCGAGCACACCGTGGTGGCGCGGCAGACCGCCGACACGCGGAACGAGCCGCGGGCCGCGATGGACCGGTTCTCCGGACAGGTGTCGTCGGCGCTGCCGCCGGGGCTGGCCGAGCCGGTCACCGGCCTCTCGGCGCAGCTCACCAACCGCGAGGGCCGCGTCACCGTGGCGTACCGGGACGGCTTCTGCGCGTACGCGGAGATCGAAGGAACCTGCCCGAGCCGCGCGAACGAGGCGGCGGTCAGTGGGGAGGTCGCGCGGCGGTTCGGTCTGGAGCGCGGCGGGACGCTCTCCGCGAGCACGTCGCCGGCGAATCCGCCGCTGTCGCTCACCGTCGTCGCGATCTACACCCCGCGCGACCCGGACGGGACATATTGGAGCGATCCGGCGTTCCGCGGCGCGCTCTTCACCCCGGAGGGCACCTTCCAGGCGAAGCAACTGCGAAATGCGTTCCTCTCGTACGGCGCGGAGCTCCCCGATCCCCTGATCCGCGGGGACGGCGGCTACGACCTGGCCACCGCTCTGCACGAAGCGGACCTCCGGCTCGGCGGCTCACAGATCCGGCTCTCCACCGGGGTGCGCCCGCTGCTGGAGAGCATCGCCCGGGACCGCGCGACCATCCTGCGCGGCGTGTCCGTCGCCGGCGTGCAGCTGGTGGTGCTCGCCTGGTTCACGGCCGGGCTGGCGGGCCGGTACACCACCCGGGACCGCCGTCCGGACGTCGCGCTGCTCAAACTGCGCGGGGTGACCCCGGCGGGCATCCTCCGGCTGGCCTGGGGTCAGCACCTGGTCCCCCTGGTGGTGGGCGCGATGGCCGGCTTCCCGGTGGGTCTCCTGCTGGCCCGGGCGCTGGCCGGCCGGGTCGTCGTGCCGCCGGACCAGCGGGCGGCCCTCGTCTGGTCGCTGATCGCGGTGGCGGCGGTGCTGGCCGGCAGCCTCACGGTGCTCGCCGTGGTGGAGGCGGCGGTGCTCCGCCGCCCGGTCGCCGCCCTCCTGCACCCGGGTTCCCCCGGCACCGGCGCGTGGCGCTCGGCCCTGGCCGACGTGCTCCTGCTGGTGGTCACGGCGGCCGCGCTCTACCAGTCCCGATGGGGCGGTTCGGCGGGTGGACTCGGGTCGGCCTCGGCGGCGCTGGTGGCGCTCGCCGTCGGGCTGATCGCCGCGCGGTCGCTCGCCCTCGCCGCCGTGCGAACCGGGCGGACCGCGCTCCGGGCCGGCCGCCTGCGGCTGGGCCTGACCGCGCTGCGGCTCTCCCGTTCCCCGGGCAACGACCGGGTGTTCGCGCTGCTCGTGGTCGCGGTCTCGCTCTTCGTCACGGCCACCGGCCAGGCACTGGGCGAGCGGCAGGCCCGATCCGAGCGGGCCCTGGCCGACCTGGGCGCCGAACGCGTCCTCACGGTCACCGGCACGAACCGGGTGGCGCTGCTGGCCGCGGTCCGCCGGGCCGACCCGGCCGGCCGGGCGGCGATGGCCGTGGCGATCAGCCGCGACGGCGACCTCCCCCTGATCGAGGCCGACACGTCCCGCTTGGTGGCGGTGGCCGCGTGGCGCCCCGAGTACGGCCCGGTATCCGGGGCCGCGACCGGCACGGCGGCCACGCCCGAACCGGGGACCAGCAGCACGATCGGGCCCGCGCCGATCAGGGACGCAGTGGCCGGGGCCGGGGTGGTCGGGGGCGGGGAGCTGACCGCGCGGCTGAAGCGGGAGGGCACCGCGGACACCCTGCTCACCCTGGTGCTCCAGCATGCCGGGACGGGTGCCCCGGTCGTCGTGCCGTTCGGCGTGCTGAAGCCCGGCGAGCGGACCGTCACCGCCCCGGTGCCCGGTTGTGCGGCGGCACCGGGATGCCGGATCGTGCGCTGGTCGTTCACCGCGGCCCCCGACGAGAACGGGCGGACCACCTCGGCGCCGCCCGGTTCCGCCGTGACGATCGGCGCGCTCACCCAGGACGGCGGGCCGGTCGCGGAGCTCGGTGACATCGCCGCCTGGCACTCCGGTACGACCGGCGCGGCCCTCGACGTCAGCACCGCCGGCGGCGCGTTGCGGATCGCCGTCGAACCCGGCGCGAACGCCCGCCGCACGAACGGCACCGACGTCTGGGCCACCACCACTCCCGGCCCGGTCCCGATCCTGCTGGCCGGTCCGCGCCCCGCCGACTGGGCGTACGCCCAGCCCACCCTGACCGGCTTCGGCGACCCGGTACCGGCGCAGGTCACCGCCGTGGTCCCGGCCCTCCCGGCAGCCGGCCGCACCGGCCTCCTGGCCGACCTCGCCACGACCAGCCGCCTCGCCGCCGACGCCGCCCCCGCCACCACGTTCCAGGTCTGGCTCTCCCCTGACGCCGCCGCGGATGCCGGCTCGTCCGATGAGCACGAAGAATCGGAGATATCGGATGGCGGCATCGTCCGACGGCTCCGGGATGCGGGGCTCACCATCGCCGGAAGCGTGGACGCCGCCACCGCCGCCACCCGGCTCGGACTCCGAGGGCCCGCCGCCGTTGTCCGATTCGGATTCCTCGCCGGGTTTGCCGCGCTCCTGCTCGCCGCCGCCACCCTGGCCACCGCGAGCGTCGCCGACCGGCGCGTGCTGACCGATCAGTTGCGGTCACTGCGGCGACAGGGTCTGCCGGGGTCCGTCGCTCTCTTCGTCACGTACGCCGGCCCCGCCGCCCTGATCCTCACCGGACTCGTGATCGGCGCCGTGGCCGCGCTCACCGCCGTCGCGACGACCGGTGCCGCCCTGCCCGCGTTCCCCGACGGCTGGCGCGTGCTGGCCCCGCCCGCCGCACTCACCCCGGTGTCGCTGCTGCTCGCCGTGACCATCGGCGCCCTCGTCCTCACCGCGACGGCGTGGGCCTCCGTCCGCCCGCTCGCGCGTGGGTCGCACCCGTCACCGGCGCCCGCGCACTCGCCGGGCGCGCGGTCCGGCGCCCGCGGACGGCGTACCGGAGAGGGGTGGAACCGATGATCAGGCTGGTGCTGGCGATGCTCTGGGCCCGCCGCGGCCAGGCCCTGGTCCTCGCCGGTCTGGCGATGCTCGCGGTGGCGGCCTCGGTCGCGGCGCCGGCCTGGCTGGTCGCCGCCGGGCAGTCGATCGCGGCCGGGCAGATCGCGACCGCCACCACCGGCGAGCTGAGCCTGGTGGTGCGCGGCGTGCGGGACGAGCAGGACGGGCCGGCGGGCGCCGCGGACTTCACCGATCTCGGCGGCGCGCTGCTGGAGCTTCCCGGGTTCACCTACGTCTACGCGACCGAGACGCCCACCGTCGGGCTGGAGCCGAGTGATCAGTTCCCGTCACGACTGGTGTTCCGGCAGGACGTCTGCGCGCACCTGCGGATCGTCGCCGGTCGCTGCCTGATCGGCGAGGGCGACGCTCTGATCGGTGCGGAGACGGCCACCCGGCGGGGACTGAGCCCGGGTGACACCGTACGGCTCACCGCCGCCCGGCCGAACCCGCTCGACGCCGACCTCGGCTACGTGCCGTCCGCGCACCCGCGCACCCTGACCGTCTCCGGCACGTATCGCGCGATCGAGCCGTCCGGCATCTGGTGGGGACG
This sequence comes from Actinoplanes sp. NPDC051851, assembly GCF_040681165.1. NCBI lineage: Bacteria > Bacillati > Actinomycetota > Actinomycetes > Micromonosporales > Micromonosporaceae > Actinoplanes > Actinoplanes sp. NPDC051851. Next base: position 73,714 of record NZ_JBFAYF010000008.1, read on the forward strand.
GCACGGCTACTTCGTCGCGGGACCGGAGACCGGCTCCGGCGAACCGGTCTTCACCACCCCCGGGACGCTGGACGCGATGGACCGGACGATCGTCGTCGAGGAGATCGACGGTGCCGCCGCGCCGGGCACCATCGGGCCGGACCACCTGGACGCGCTGCGCGCCGACCTGACCCGTCTCGATCAGGTGAAGGGTGACCTCGGCGGCAGCGTCGCCGTCGACACCGACCTGCCCCGGCTGCTGGACCGGATCGAGCAGGGGCGGCAGGCGGCCCGGCTGCTGGTGCCGGTGCTCGCGGTGCCGCTGGTGCTGCTCGCCTGCTTCAGCGTCCACCTGAGCGCCGGGTACGGCGCCGAGGGCCGGCAGAGCGAGCTCGCGGTGGTCGCGCTGCGCGGTAGCCGCTGGTGGGCCCGGTGGTGGCTGGCGACCGGGGAGAGCCTGGTCGCGGTGCTGGCCGGCGCGCTGGCCGGATGCCTCGCCGGGCAACTGCTGACCACTGTGGTGACCGCTTTCGTGCTGCCCGGCGCGTCCGGCGAGGCGGACCTCTCCTCGCTCCGGTACGCCCCGGTCGCCGCGGTGGTCGCGCTGGCCGCCGCGGTCGCCGCGCAGCGCCACCTGCTCGTCCGCCCGGTCGCCCTGCTGCTGCGGCGCACCGGGGTGCCGGGCCGCGTGCCGGTGTCGGCCGGCGAGGCGGTGACCGTGCTGCTCGCCGTGATCACGACCGGTCAGCTGGTGGTCTCCGGCGGCTCGCTCACCGGTCTCGGGCTGCTCGCGCCGGCCTTCGTACTGATCGCGCTGGCGCTGCTCGCCGCCCGCGCCCTGCTCCCGGTGGTACGCCGGATCGCCGCGTGGGCCCTGCGCCGGGGACGTCTCGGTATCGCGCTGGCCGGTCTGCAGGTGGCCCGCAGTCCCGGTGCCGCTCGGGTGTTCGCGCTGCTGATGACCGCCGCGGCGGTGGCCGGGTACGCGGCCTGCGCGGTCGGCACGGCGGCGCGCGACCGGGACACCGTGGCGCTGCTCGGCACCGGCGCCGACCGGGTGCTCACCGTCCAGCCGGTCACCCGGGAACGGCTGTTGGCCGCGGTCCGCGAGACGGACCCCGCCGGGGCGTACGCCATGGCGGTCACCCCACTGGCCTACAACGGTCTCGCGGTGGACGCACAGCGGCTCGCCGCGGTGGCCGCCTGGCCCTCCGGCGCGCCCGATCCGGGAACGGTGGCGGCCGCGCTCTCGGCGCCGCAGGGGGAGAGCCTGCCGGTGGCCTGGTCCGGAACCCGTCCGCCCGGCGGCGCGATCAACGGGTTGCGGGTCACCGGTGTGCCGGTCGCCGAGGTGGCCGAGCTGCCCGCCATCCCGGCCGTCGGGCGGCGGGGCGTGCTGGTCGACATCACCCAGGCGGAGCGGTTCGTGACCGAGAAGGTTCAGGCCCAGTCGCCACAGGTCTGGCTGAGCGCCGCCGCGCCGCCGGACGTGCTGGACCGTCTCGCGGCGCACGGCCTCGCGGTCGTCGACGACGTCCGGGCGACCACCGCCCACCGGCGGCTGGACCGGCAGGGCGCCGCCGTGGCGCTCCGCTTCCACGTGCTCGCCGGGGTGCTGGCCACGCTGCTCGGCGCGGGCGCGCTGGTGCTGACCGTGGCGGTGGACCGGCGGCGGCGTACCGGGGACCTGACCGCGCTGCGGGTGCAGGGCCTGAGCCGCGCGGTCGCCGGGCAGACGGCGTTCTGGGCCTATCCGGCGCTGGTCACCGTGGCGGCGGTGATCGGGCCGGCCGTGGCGCTGCTCGGCTGGGCGCTCACCGGATGGGCGCTGCCGCTGACCGGCACGACCGGCGCCGATCTCCCGGTGCCGGGCCGGCCGCCTCCGGGAACGGTGGTGGTCACGGGCGCGGCGGTCGGGGTGGTCCTGGCCGCCACCGCCCTCGCCGTCACCCGCCGGGGTGGATTTCCGAACCGCCCGGGACCAGGGTGACCTCGCCGTCCACGTGCTGGACGGTGAAGAGCGTGCCCGGCGGGTACGACCCCAGCACCTCCGGCGGCAGCTGCACGGTCCCGTCCCCGGCCACCACCGCGAAGTCCTGACCGTCGCGGCCCTCGGCGCCGACCCGTCCGTCCCGGATGGTCACCGCCCGGCCCAGCCGCTGACCGACCTCGCTGTCGTGGGTGACCACCACGATGGTGGTCTCCCGCTCGGCGTTCACCGTCTCCAGCGCGTCCAGCACCTCGTCCCGCCCGGCCGTGTCCAGCCGGCTGGTCGGCTCGTCGACCAGCAGCAGCCCGGGTCCGGCGGCGATGCCGACGGCGAGCGCGGCCCGCTGCTGCCCGCCCGGCGTGAGGTCGGCGAGCCGGCGCCGCCCCTGGCCGGGGAGCCCGACCAGGTCGAGGATCCGGTCCGGGTCGTCCAGCGTGATGCCCCGGGTGTGTGCGGCGCGGCGCTGGGCCAGCCAGATGTTGCGGTGCAGGGAGACGTACGGGAGGAGATTGCGCGAAGCGCCCTGCAGGACCACGCCGATCTCGGTCCCGCGCAGCCGGGAGATCTCCGCGTCGCTGAGTTTGCCCATGTCGTAGGTGCCCACGTTGATCCGCCCCGCGGAGGGCCGCATCAGTCCGGAGAGGAGCGCGATCAGGGTGGACTTGCCGGATCCGGAGGGCCCGACCAGGGCGAGTGTCTCACCGGGAGCGATGGAGAGGTCGACACCGGCGAGGGCGACCACGTCGCCCGCCTCGGCACGGTAGATGTGCACGACCCGGCGGCACGCCACGGCCAGTCCGTTCATGACGCCCAAGCTAACTCTCCCGCGACGTTCTGAATAGAGTGGGTGCCCGTGCGCGACATCGCCGTTTTCACCGGATCAGCCCATCCCGAACTCGCCGCCGAGATATGCGAGCACCTCGATGTGCCGCTGCTGCCGACGAGGATCTCCCGGTTCGCCAACGACTGCATCGAGGTGCAGCTGGAGGGGAACTGCCGGGAGCGGGACGTGTTCCTGATCCAGCCGCTGGTTCCCCCGACCCAGGAGCACCTCGCCGAGTTGCTCTTCATGCTCGACGCCGCGCGCGGAGCGTCGGCCGGCCGGATCACCGTGGTCCTGCCGCATTACGCGTACGCGAGGTCCGACAAGAAGGACGCGCCGCGCATCTCGATAGGCGGCCGTCTCGTGGCCGACCTGCTGACCGCCGCGGGCGCCGACCGGGTGCTCGCCATGACCCTGCACTCGCCGCAGGTGCACGGTTTCTTCAGCATCCCGGTCGATCATCTGCACGCGCTGCGCGAGCTGGCACAGCACTTCCGGGGGTACGACCTCAGCAACACCGTCGTGGTCTCCCCGGACCTCGGCAACGCCAAGGAGGCCGCGGCCTTCGCCCGGATGCTCGACATCGAGGTGGCGGCCGGGGCCAAGCAGCGGTTCCCGGACGACAAGGTGGTGATCAGCTCGGTGATCGGCGAGGTGGCCGACCGGGACGTGATCGTGCTGGACGACGAGATCGCCAAGGGCAGTACCGTCTTCGAGCTGCTCGCCCGGCTCCGGGAGCGTAACGTCCGCAGCGTCCGGGTCGCCTGCACGCACGGCCTGTTCACCAACGACGCGGTGGAGCGCCTCTCCGCGGAGAAGGAGATCGAGGAGATCGTCTGCACCAACACGGTGCCCATCCCGCGGCAGAAGCGCAACGACAAGCTGACCGTGATCTCGGTGGCCCCGGCGCTCGCCGAGGCGATGCGGCGCATCCACAACGGCGAATCGGTGAGTGCGCTGTTCGCATGATTTTCCGGCAAACCGGCCTCATCGGGCTTATCGACCGCGAATCATGTTCGCATGGGTGTCATGGCTTACCCCCTCCGGTACGCGCTCGCCGACCTCGCCCTTGCGCTCAGCCGCGCCGCCGCTGATCCTGCCGAGGTACGGTCCACGGCCGCCCGCGCCGCCGCCGACATGATCGGTGACGGCGCGGGCGTCCAACTGCTCCGCGACGACGGCCGGTACGAGCCGATCTCGTACCAGCACATCGAGGACGACCGTTCCGGCCCGCTCGCCCGGGTGCTGGACCGGGCGGGGCAGGCTCCCGACGACGAGTACTCGACCACGCTGGCCGCCAGCCGTCGCCCGATCGTGCTGGCCGGCGAGCCCGCCGCGAACCTGGGCGCCGCCGAACAGAACATCACCGCGGCGGTGCTCAGCCCGGTGATCGTCGACAACACGTACGCCGGCTATCTGATCCTGACCCGGCACACCCCGGACGCCGTCTACTCGACGCCCGAGGTGGAGCTGGCCCGGGACATCGCGGGCGAGATCTCGCTGGCCATCTCGGCGGCGCGGGCGCAGGAGCGGCTGCGTGCGGCGGAGGAGCGGTACCGGCGGGTGCTGGAGACCATCCCCGAGGGTGTGCTTCAACTCGACCCGGAGGGCGTGGCGACGTACGCGAACGAACCGATCGGCGTGGTCCTCGGGATGCCCCGCACCGAGCTGATCGGGGTCTCGCTCCGCGGCTTCCTGGACAACCAGGGGCAGAAGGAGCTGGACCGCCGGATCACCGAGTGCCGCCAGGGCCGCTCCACGGTCGGCGCCACCCGGCTGATGAGGGCCGACGGCTCCCGGCGCAGCGTCCGGATGAGCATGATGCCGATCCGTGACGACCACGGCGAGTTCGGCGGCGTGCTCTGCATGATCACCGATACCACCGACCACATCGACGCCCGCGGCCTGAAGCGCCAGCTCGACCACCTGCGCCGGCTGGACAGCCTGGGTCAGCTGATCGGCGGCCTGTCGCACGACTTCAACAACCTGATGACCGTGGTGGCGGGCTCGGCCGACATGATCCTGGGCGCCTCCGAGGAGGGGTCGGCGCAGTTCACGCTCGCCAAGGACATCCTGGAGGCGGTGGCGACCGGGCGTACGCTCACCCACCAGCTGCTCGCGTTCGGTCGCAGCGAGGGCAACCGGCCCGAGGTGATCCCGATCCCGGACCTGCTCACCGACGTGCAGTCGCTGTTCAGCCGTACGCTCGGCGAGCACATCGGCCTGGACCTGACGTTCGGCCCGGACGTCTGGCCGGTCCGCGCCGAGCGGGGACCGCTGGAGCAGGCCCTGGTCAACCTGGCCGCGAACGCCCGGGACGCGATGCTGCACGGCGGCATGGTCCGGGTGGTCGCCACCAACGAGACGGTCGAGCCGGGTCAGCTGGCCGAGGGTGCGCCGACCGGCAAGCTGGTGCACCTGGTCGTCACCGACACCGGCGTCGGCATGGACGAGGAGATCCGCAAGCGGGCGCTGGAGCCGTTCTTCACCACCCGGCCCACCGCGGCGGGCCTGGGCCTGGCCACCACGGCCGGCATCGTGCAGAACCTGGGCGGCCACATCGAGCTGGAGTCGCAGCCGCGGATGGGCACCACGGTGCACATCTACCTGCCGGCCGCGGAGGAGCGCCCGCAGCCGGCCGGGGAGCGCAAGGACAAGTCGGCGGTGATCGGCCGGGTCCTGATCGTCGAGGACCAGCCGGACGTGGCCCAGCTGGTGCAGCGCCTGATCGCGCCGGCCGGCTACGAGATCAGCGTGGCCACCGACGCGCTCATGGCGGTCACCCAGGTGGCCTCCGGCACCCGCCCGGACCTGCTGATCACCGACGTGGTGATGCCGACGATGACCGGACCGGAGCTGGCCAGCGCGCTGCGGACGCACCAGCCGGACCTGCCGGTGCTCTTCATGTCCGGGTACACCGCGGCGTCGCTCGGCCCGCAGCTGCACCTGGACGAGAACAGCATGCTGCTGGAGAAGCCGTTCACCCGATCGACGCTGCTGGGCGCGATCCGGTCCCTCTGCGGGCCGCAGCCCACCCGGGAGTGAACGACAACCGTCGGGATCCGTGACGGCGGTCCCCTCGACCGGGGCACTGGGCTTGCCAGGGATCCGGACAAATACCATCATTCCGGGGCATGTCATGCGGAAGGACCCCGGAGTGACTCTAGACGAGGGACTCGCAGGTCGGTGCGTGGGCAACTCCTACGAGCTGATCCGCCCGATCGGTCAGGGCGCCACCGGAACGGTCTGGCGCGGGAAGGACACGGCCACCGGCGAACCGGTGGCGATCAAGCTCCTGCACGAGAGCCTGCTCCGCCAGCCCCGGCTGGTCACCCGCTTCGTGCAGGAGCGGACCATCCTGCTGATGCTGCGGCACCGCAACGTGGTGCGGGTCCGCGACCTGTTCAGCGTCGGCGAGACCCTCGGCCTAGTGATGGACCTGGTCGCCGCCGGCAGCCTCCGCGACCACCTGATCCGCCACACCACGGTGCCGCCCGCCGAGGCCTGCCGGCTCGCCGCCCAGGTCGCCGACGCGCTCACCGAGGCGCACGGGCTCGGCATCATCCACCGCGACCTCAAACCGGACAACATCCTGCTCGGCGACGAGAACGGCCGCCTGGAGACCCGGCTCACCGACTTCGGCATCGCCCGGCTGCTCACCGTGCCGAGCATGACCAGCCCGAACGCGGTCGTCGGCACCCCGCACTACATGGCACCCGAGGCGTTCCAGGGCACCCCGCCGAGCCCGGCCACCGACGTGTACGCGCTCGGCGTGCTCCTCTACGAGCTGGTCAGCGGGCAGCCGCCGTACCGTAGCGACTCGATCCCTGAACTCATGCGCCTGCACGAGTCGGGTGACCCGGTGCGGCGTCCGGGCATGCCCGACCCGCTCTGGCGACTGATCCGGTCCTGCCTCTCCCCGGCGCCGCGCAACCGCCCACCCGCCTCGGGGATCGCCGCCGACCTGCGCGCCCTCTCGCGCCATCTGGCGGGCGTACCGGCCCTGCCGCCGCCGTCGTTCTCCTCACTCTCGCTCTTCTCGTCGGCGCTCTCCTCCGCCCGGCCGTCCCGTGAGGGCCTCGGCCGGTGGCTCCGCGCCGTCTCGGCCCCCGCCCGCGGGCTCCGCCCCCGGTGGGCACGCGGCTCGGTGATCCGCCCCGGGGTGGCCGCCGCGGTGGTGGCCGGCACGGTCCTCGTCACCGGTGCCGCGATCTCGACCTGGAACGCCCTGCACCCGTCGCCGCCCGGCCCGCCCGCTCCGTCCGCCGCTTCCCTCCCGCCGGCGCAGGCCCCGGCCGCACCCGCCAGCCGTCCGGTCGCGCTCCCCGCGTCCCCTGCCGCCCGTCGGCACGCCTCCCCTCAACCCCACCCCCCTTCTCCGGTACGCCACTCGCGCACCCGGAAGCCACCGGCGGCGACCCGCTCCCCGCTCCCGGAGAACGACGCGTCCTACACCCCCTGGCAGTGCACTCCCGGCTTCGTGATCGACATGTTCACCCGCTCCCCGCTCGCACCGCGCCCCTGCCACTCGACCGGCCGCACCGTCCGCTACCGCGCCTCCCTGAGCGCCCCGGCCGGCGGCCGGGCCCGCATCGAGGTCACCCTCCGCGACGCCACGACGGGCCGTACGGTCGCCGGCCCCACGACGTGCGCGGTCCGCTTCACCCGCCGGGACTTCACCCGTTCCTGCGGCCCGTCGGGAGTGACACCCCGGCGCGGCCGCCGCTACACGGTGGTGATGACCTACCGCTACGAACGCGACGGCCACACCTCCGCGAGCACCACCCGCGGCCCGATCTTCACCTGGTGACCACCCCGCCCCGCCCCCCGGCCCCGCCCCGCCCCGGCTTGCCGGCGCTGACCTGCATGATCCTTGCTGCGCGCTGGGGTCACGGCAGGTCTCGCTCGCGCAGCGCCTCGCCCATCCTGCGGTGTGATGTCAGCGGCTGCGGAGGGAGTCCGCGAGCATGCGGACGAAGTCGGGGTCGTCCTCCGGGCCGATGAAAGCGGGCGCGGCGACGGGCGCGGACGTCTCACCGGGGGCGAGGCGGCCGGCGCGGAACCAGGCGATCGGGCCGGCGACCGGGCAGCAGACGATGAGCAGGGCCCAGGCGGTGCGCGGGAAGGCGCGTACCCGGTGGTGCCCGGTGCTGACGCAGTCGAGCAGCGCGATCACCGAGAGCGCGACGATGACGAGGAAGAGCAGCGTGTTCACTCGTGCCATGCCAGGGATCCTGCCAACGGACGGCGACGGCGCGGTTCCCCGGGCGGTGCGGGCCGGTTGCGGGGTGGCCCCGGCCGGGCGGGGACACCCGGTTGCGGGGCGGCCCGGTCCCGGGCAGGGGATCGGGCCGCCCCGGCCGTCTCCGGTCAGACGGCGCCGGAGAGGGCGGGCAGGTAGCCGTACGTGTAGCCGCTGGTGTTGGGGTGGTAGGAGTTCTGCGGCGGAAGGATCGTCAGCCCGTTGATGTACGCGCCGGACGAGCAGACGCCGTGGCCGGAGAACTCGTCGCGGACGTCGGAGTAGGTGAAGCCGGCCGCCTGGGCGCGGGCCTTGATGACGTCGTCGAGAGCGTCGGCGCCGCTGTTCAGGGCGGTGCGCTTGGCGCTGCTCATCTCGCAGACGACGGCCGAGGTGGCGAAGATGTCGGGGTACCCGAGCACGACGACCTCGGCACCGGGTGCCTTGGCGGTGATGGCGGCGTACGCGGCATCGAGCTTTCCGGGCAGGGTGGTGCTGATGTACGCCTTGCCCTCGTTCACCTTCGCGACACAGGTGGCGTCGCTCGAGGTGAGGCAGGTCAGCATGGTCGAGGCGAAGCCGGCGTCGTTGCCGCCGATGGTGATGCTGACCAGGTCGGCGCCGCTGCTGATCGCCGGGGCCTGGGTGCTGACGATGTCGTCGGTGACGGCGCCGCTGCAGGCCAGGAACTGGAACGAGGACGGATCGTTGGCCGCGGCCCACTGCGCCGCGTAGCTGTAGCTGCTGCGCAGACACGTCCCGGACTGGCCGGGGGCGCCGACGCCCGAGGAGTACGAGTCGCCGAGGGCGACGTAGTCGATGCTCGCCGCGTTGGCGGGGGTGGCCGCCGCGACGCTGAGGCTCAGGACGGATGTGGTGACGAGACAGGCGAGGACGGTAGCCCTACTCATCGATGGCCTCCGTTGTCCGCGTGGGGATCTGGGGGCCGAAGCGCTTCGGTTACCGCACAGTAAGTCAGGCTGGCGGTAAATGGAATCCGGTGACATTCCGATTACGTCGTAGTAACATGCATCGATGTGACCTGGGGTTATGTCCCCGGGTGTGGTTACGCGTGTGCCGGGTGTCCCGGTTCTCATCGGGTGTGGAGCGGACCTTCAGGCTGCGTACAGCGGGCCGGGCTATTTTTGCGGACATGGATGAGAAACGAGCCCGCCGGGTGGTCGAGCGGCTGCGCGAGCGCAACGTCTTCGCCCATCTGAAACTCCCGCACGCCGGCCTGACCCAGTACGGCATCCGCGTCGTCCTCTCCGACGGCCGCGAGGCCATCTGGGACAACGACGGCACCGCCGCCCTGGAAGCGCAGATCATGCGCGACGGCATCCTGGTGGGTTTCGTCCCGTCCATCCCGGGTTCCGAACACTTCACCGACGACCAGATCATCGCGTCGATCGCGGCAGCGGACTACGACCAGCCGGTGGGCCGCTCGGCACCGACCGGCTCCCGCCGTCCCACGCCCCCGCCCCCTCCGCCAAGCCTGACGAGCCGCTTCCGCAACGCGTTCGGCGCCTGACCCGCCACGGAGCCTCTCCCACCCCGAGTCTCCGGCCGGCGTTCGTCGGTGTCGCAGCCGCTCGGAGGGACCCCTGAGCGCCCGTCCGGTTCGGCTGGTCGTGAGGGGTGTACCCCGCTGGTCAATTCCAGCGGGGGTTTCCCCGGTTGGGGAATGGCTGCCGCATTCCGTGACCGAGTGCCAGCCGGCGGCGTGCCGCGGC